>DAIRVP010000064.1:4194-27823 GCA_036802765.1 Candidatus Rokuibacteriota bacterium | reverse complement strand
GACATCGACGTGTGGGAGCTGAACGAGGCGTTCGCCTCGCAGGTCGTCTACTGCCGTGACAAGCTGGGGCTCGACCCGGCCACGCTCAACCTCAACGGTGGGTCGATCTCCATCGGTCACCCGTTCGGGATGACCGGCTCCCGCATGGTCGGCACGATCGCCAACGAGATGCTGCGCCGCAAAGCGCGCTACGGCGTGGTCACGATGTGCATCGGCGGCGGCCAGGGCGCGGCCGGTCTGTTCGAGGCGTGCACCTAGTGACGTGGGGGGCCCCGACATGGCCCCCAGCTTTGACCGAGCGAAGGGGCTACGCCCCCTCGGACTCCCCGGCCACCGCTCGTCGCGCCCCGGCGGAGCCGAGGCGCTCCTCGGTATAGCGTGTCGGTAGCCGAGCGCTCGCTCGGCTACGAGACGCGCTTCGGCCGCGGCTTCATCAGCGGCGTTTTCGCCGTCGCGCTTTCTGCGCTCGGCTTGGGCGGTGTGCTGTGTCTGCGCTTTCCGTCGCTGCTGACGACGCCCGATGCGCGCGCGCTCTATCCGCTCGACCTCGTCCGCTTTCTCATCCACCTGCTGCTCGTCGCGGGCTTCGGGCTCGGCGTGCTCTCCGTCGTGCTGAGCCGCCGGACGCTGCTGGGCATGTGCAGCGTCGTGCTCGTCGTGGTCGCCGCGGTGCTCGGCGGCTCGCAGGTGCCGATCGGAACACTGGGCGGCACGCGCTCCCTCGGCCTGGACTGGTTTCTCCTGAACATTCTCGTGCTCGCGATGCTCTTCGTGCCGCTCGAGCGCGTGTTCGCGCGATTGCCGCAACAAGGAATCTTTCGCCCGGGCTGGCTGACCGATCTCGCGCATTTCGGCGTGAGCCATCTGCTCGTGCAGGTCACCGTGCTGCTCACGCTGGTGCCGGCTGCGCTATTCTTCCGGTGGGCCGTTCACCCGGCCGTGCAGGCCACGGTCGCGTCGCAGCCGGCGCTGCTGCAGTTCCTCGAGATCGTGATCGTCGCCGACCTCTCGGAGTACGCGGTGCACCGGCTCTTCCACGCGGTGCCGCTGCTCTGGCGCTTTCACGCCGTACACCATTCGTCGGAGGCGATGGACTGGCTCGCATCCTCGCGCATTCACCTGGTGGACGCGGTCATCACGCGTGCGCTCGCATTCGTGCCGCTCTACGTGCTCGGGTTCTCGCCCTCTCCCGTGTACGCGTATCTGGTCTTTGTCTCGTTCCACGCGATCTTCGTGCACGCCAACGTGCGCTTCCGCTTCGGCGCGCTCGAGCGGGTGATCGGCACGCCGAAGTTCCATCACTGGCACCACGCGACGGCGCCGGTAGACAAGAACTTCGCAATCCATCTGCCGATCATCGATCGGCTGTTCGGGACGTGTTGGCTGCCGGCCGAGTTTCCACCGACGTATGGGATCGCGGGCAATCCGGTGCCGCGCCGCTATGCGGCGCAGCTCGCGTGGCCGTTCAGGCGGCGTTCGTAGGCTCTGAGGGGCGCGGAGCGGTGGCGGCCTCGTAACAGCGCGCGTGCACCGTGAGGCCGAGACCCGGCACGACGCGGGTGGCATCCTCACGAAAGATCCAGCCGTCGCAGAACCAGCAACGCTCAAACGGCCAGGTCGCGCGCTCCGCAGCCGCCATGTCGCGAGATACGGAGCATGGCGCTTGCCAGCAGAAAACGCCCTTAGTTTCGAGGGCTTGTCCGCGGCGGCGGGCCGGCCTCTGGATACGTAGTTCTCCCAACTAGCGAAACTGTTTCCTCGCGTGCGCCGCCGCGCGCGGCGCCCCGCTTCAGATCGCGGCGACGACCGAGATCTCGACCAGAAATTTCTGCTGCGCGAGCTTGGCCTCGACGGTCGCGCGCGCAGGCGTGTTGACCGGATCCACCCACGCATCCCAGGCGGCATTCATCTGGTCGTACGTCTTCATGTCCGCGAGATACACGGTGGCCGACAGCAGATTCGATTTGTTCGTGCCCGCGGCCGCCAGTAGCGCGTCGATCTTCTTCAACACAGCCTCGGTCTGAGCCTTCGTCGTCGGCTCGTCGCCTGCGACCTGACCGGCGAGGTACACGGTGTTGCCATGAACGACGGCTTGGCTCATGCGGGGTCCGACCTGATGACGCTTCACGCTCATGACCGGCATCCTTTCGACGGGATCGTTCGGGTGCCGCCAACCATAGCACGCGCTGCTATCCGCGGACGACGAGCAGCAATCCCGAGGCGAAAAGGATCGCGAAGACGATGCGCCGGAACCTCTGCTGATCGATGCGCGTGAAGAGCGCCATGCCGAGGACAAGACCGAGCGCGGCCGGCAACAGGAACAGCGCCGAGTAATGCCAGACCTGCGGCGTCAGCAGTCCCGCCCACCAGTAGCCGATCATGATCACCGCCTGATTCACGAGAAAGAACGCCTGGAGATTGGCCTTGATCGTCCGCGCCGACCATCCTTGCGACGCTGTGTAGAGCACGACGGGCGGGCCCGGAGTTCCGACGGCGGCGCCGAGAAGCCCCGCGGCGATACCAGCGCCGAGCGCCCAGCCGCGGCCGGGCAATCGCTTCGGATACACGCCCAGCCACTCGAGCGCGACGATCGCGAGCAGCACGAGGCCGATCAATCGCGTCAGCGTGCTCGCGGGCAGCGCGGCGAGCACCCACACGCCCAGCGGCGTGCCGAGCAGCGAGCCGAGCAGCAGCGCGGGCAACCCCGACGGATCGAAGTCCGCGCGCAGCGGCACGAAGATCACGACGGTCGCCAGCACGGTGTAGAGGGTCAATAAAACGATCGCGTCGACCGGCGACATCACCAGCGGCAGGAACGCAAGCGCGACGAGCCCGTTGCCGAACCCCGCGAGGCCGAGGACGAGAAAGGCCCCCGCGATGACCACCGCGGCCAGGACGAGATCAGCGCTCACGCCGACGGCGTCTCGGCGGCGTTGAGCTTGCACCACCTGGAAAGGCGGAGGGAACCGCCATGGCGAAGTGCGAGGTGTGCGGCAACGACTACGACAAGTCCTTCGAGGTGATCGCTGGCGGCGCGCGTCACGTCTTCGACAGCTTCGAGTGCGCGATCCACCGCATTGCGCCGACGTGTGCGCACTGCGGCTGCAAGGTGGTGGGCCACGGCGTGGAGGCCCGCGGCGGATTTTTCTGCTGCGCCAGCTGCGCGCGCATGGCCGGCGAGCACGGACTTCGCGACCGCGTGGCCTGAGGGTCAGCTACGCGCCGGCTGGTAACCCCGGCTGGCCATGCAGCGGTCGAAGTCGCGACTCATTTTGACGTCCTGCACTTTGGCCGTGACGACGTCGGCGAGCCCGCCGACGATCGTGTCGGGAAACGCCCGCGCGTCGACGGCGACGCGCGCGCACTCCATCTCGTCGAACGTCGTTTGCGCGATCTGCGCGTCGGGTTTCGTCCAGTCGCCGCCGCCGATGTCGAAGCGCGTCGTGCACCCGGCGACGAGGATGGCAGCCGCCACGATCAGCGTCGTTCTCACAGCGCCACCAGCACTTTCATGACGTTCGCGCCTCCCAGCGCGGCCTGCATGCCTTCGGTCAGAGCCTCCAGCGGAATCGTGCGGCTCACCAGCGGAGCCAGCGGCACCGCGCCGCTGGCGGCGAGCCGAATCGCTTCTTCCCAGGCCGCGCGCGTATACAGACGGCTGCCATGCATGGTGAGCTCGCGCGCGAACATCTGGTAGAGATTCACGGCCATCGGCTCGGAATGGATCGCAACGATGCTGATCGTGCCCCACACGCGCACGACGTCGGTGATCGTGCGGACGGCGGCGGGATGTCCGGTGACCTCGAACGCGACGTCGACGCCCACGCCGTCGGTCCACTCGTTCACGAACTTGATGGGATCGCGCCCGGGAGCGAGCGTCGGCAGCCCGAGCGTGCCGAGCAGTCTGAGTCGGAAGTCGTTGATCTCTGCGACGACGACCTCGGCGCCACGGTCGCGGCACACGAGTCCGATCAGCGTGCCGATGGGGCCGCCGCCGAAGACGAGCACACGATCGCCGCGCTTGACCCCCGCGCGTGTGACGTCGTGAGTCGCCACGGCCAGCGGTTCGATGACCGCCGCCGCATCGTCGCTCAGCGTGTCGGGCACCTTCAGCAGATGATCCGTCGTCACCGGGTAGTACTCGCGCATGCCACCGGGTAGATCCACGCCGAGGACCTTGAGCTGATAGCAGAGATACGAGGCACCCATGCGACACGCACGGCACGCGCCGCAGCGGACCACCGGCTCGACGACGACACGATCGCCGGCGACGAAGCCGCTGTCCTTCGGCGCCTCGACCACCTCCGCGAAGGTCTCGTGGCCGATCACGCCGCCGCGCGGCACCCGATGATCGAGGTGGCCCTGGAAGATGTGAAGGTCCGTGCCGCAGATGCCCACCCGGCGTACGCGCAGCAGCGCTTCGCCCTGCGAGGGCGACGGCATCGGGGCAGAGCCCGTCGCAAATCGCCCGGGGCCCTCATAGAAGGACGCGCGCATCGTCTTGGGAGGCATATCGCGAAGATAGCACGTCGGCATCGCTGGCGTTTCCATTGCACCCCGGCAGGAGGCGACCCGCTTCAGGAGGCACCGCGAAGTGAGCCACAAGAACAACGTCAACCCGGACTACTACAAGACGGCCGGCCGCGATCGTCCCAACGAGGACGTCCCGCCCGCGAGCCGTCCCGTTCCCGACGAGCCGCCAGCGCGACGGCGCAAGAAAGGGGACGGTCCGCCACCGAATCTCATTCCGGGCGCCGCGCCGGTCGGCGAGCGTCCGGTCGCGGACGAGGACGACAAAGAGTCCGCCTGAGGGATAATGGGCGCTCCCTGGAGGAAAGCGCCCTGCGGACGATCGATCACGACGCGCGCGGCCGCATCGTCATCCTCGACACGATCACGCGGTGCGAAGGCAACACCGGCGCGGGCGACGTCGTAGTCGTCGGCTCCTTCGCGGGCGCGATGTCGCTCGGGTTCGCCCTCGAGATCGGCGTGCGCGGGCTGATCGCCCACGACGCCGGTGTCGGACGCGACGCCGCAGGCGTGTCCGGGCTGCCGCTCGCCGATCGTCTCGGAGTGCCGGCGGCAGCGGTCGCGGCTGACTCCGCGCGGATCGGCGACGGCGAGAGCGTCTTTGGCGAAGGCGTCGTGCGTCACGTCAACCGCCGCGCCGCGGCGCTCGGCGTCGCGGTCGGAGACAAGGCCGCGGATGCGGCGCTTGCGATGCTGGCGGCGCCCGTCGGTGCGCGGTCACCGGAGCCGATCGTCGATCGCCGCCAGCGCATTGTGCTGGAGGGGGCGGGCGGTCGCGTGGTGCTCGTGGACTCCATGCTGTTCGCGACGTCGCAAAACCGAGACGACGTCGTCTGTGCGGGCTCGCACGCCGGTCGGGTGAACATGGGGCGCGCGCTCGAGATCCGGCCGCGCGGCGCAATCTTCAGCGATGGCGGCGGAGCCCGGGAGAGGTCCGGAGTCGATGGCCTGCCTTTGCTCGATGCGGCCGACGTGGCCGGCGCGGCCGTCGACGCGCAGCGCGCACGGATCGGTGATCCGCAGAGCACGTGGACGGATGGTGTGATCTCGGCCATGAACGACACCGCCCGGCGGGCCGGTGTTACCCTCGGGCAGCCCGCGAGCGCCGCCGCTCGCGCGATGCTCGAGAGCACGCACAGTCAACGGGAGATCTAACGATGCCCACGGTCGCGGTCGGAAACGTCAAGCTGCACTACGAAGAGACGGGACGAGGCACACCACTCGTGTTCGTGCACGAGTTCGCCGGTGACGCACAGAGCTGGCGTCTGCAAACGACCTTCTTCGGGCGTCGCTATCGCGCGATCGCGTTCAATGCGCGCGGCTACCCTCCGTCGGACGTGCCCGACGACCCGGGGGCCTACTCGCAGCAGCAGGCCGCCGACGACATCAAGGGCGTGCTCGACGGTCTCGGCATCGCACGCGCGCACGTGTGCGGGCTGTCGATGGGCGGTCTCGCGACGCTCCACTTCGGACTCTGCTATCCCGAGCGCGCGCTCTCGCTCGTCGTCGCGGGCGCGGGCTACGGCAGCGACGACCCCGAGGCCAACCGGAAAGACGTCGAGCAAGTGGCCCGCCGTTTCGAGACCGAGGGCATGGAGAAGACCGGTGATTTCTACGCGCACGGCCCCTCGCGCGTGCAACTGCTCGAGAAAGATCCCATCGGTTGGCAGGAATTCCGCGACCGCCTCTGTGCCGGGTCCGCGAAGGGCCACGCGCTCACGATGCGTGGCGTCCAGATGCGTCGGCCGACGGTGTACTCGCTCGAGGAACGCATGACGAAGCTCGAAGTCCCGACGCTGATCATCACCGGCGACGAGGACGAGCCGTGCCTGGAGCCGGGAATCTTCATGAAGCGGAAGATCCCGGCCTCGGCCCTCGTCGTGCTCCCGAAGTCGGGCCACGCCGTGAATCTCGAGGAGCCCGCCGCGTTCAACGCCGCCGTGCTCGACTTCCTCACCGCCGTCGACGGCGGACGCTGGACGCGGCGTCGCGCAGACTCGATCTCCAAGTCGGGGATCTTGCCCGCGCAGCCGCAGCGATAGGCCTGGAAGCAGGCTAAGCTGCCGATGCAGGCCGCCTAGTAGTCTATAAAGAACGTCATATCAAGTATTTGCAGACTGGGGCTCATATTCTTGACAATTCCGATCAGGAATATATAGTTTCGCCATGGCGTCGGCGACGACCCAGGACGGGCGATGCCCGGTCTGCCGCGAGAAAGTCGTGGCCCACGGCCAGACGGAGGTCATCATTCGCAACGCGATTTTGAGAGTGGAATCCGCGACCGGCCGCGTCGCCGCAAAGTGCGCGCGCTGTAAATCGTGGGTTGAGGTACCGCTGCGGTACGTGGCGGAGTGAGCGGGGTAACGCCGAGGCGATAAGTCGCAGACGAAGACAAAAGCCGGATGAGCGGACACGAGCCGCCGTCCGGCTTTTGTTTTTTGCGGAGACGAGCGTGAGCGATGTGAGAGAGAGCAAGGCGGAGCGGGCCGAGCGGCTCAAGCGCGAGCTGAATCCCTGGGAAGCCTACGAAACGATCGAGCGGTTCGCGCGCGAGGGCCACGCCGCGATTCCTCCCGAGTGGGGCACGTACTTCCGGTGGTGGGGCATCTACTCGCAGGGCGACGGCGTCGGCGCCGTGGGCGGCCGCGGCGGCGAGGGCCGGGCGACGAAGTTCTTCATGGTCCGGGTGCGGATTCCCAACGGCATCGTGGCGGCGCCGCAGCTGCGCACGCTCGCCGAGCTGACCGAGCGATACGCGCGCGGCATCGCCGATTTGACCGTGCGCCAGAACGTGCAGCTGCACTGGGTGACGATCGAAGACTTGCCGCCGCTGATGCATGCGCTCTGGCGCGCCGGTCTCACGAGCCTCGGCGCGTGCGGCGACGTCACGCGCAACGTCACAGGATGCCCGCTCGCCGGCATCGATGCCGACGAGATCGTCGACGCCTCGCCGCTGGTGCTCGAGGCGACACGCCTGCTGAACGGCAACGCGGAATTCTACAACCTGCCGCGCAAGTACAAGGTCACCATCACGGGCTGCCGCGCGTGGTGCTCGTATCCCGAGATCAACGACGTCGGTCTCACGGCGCTCCGACACCCCGCGTCCGGTGAGCTCGGGTTCTCGCTGCGTGTCGGCGGCGGGCTCTCGACGGACCCGCGGCTGGCCACACGGCTGGACGCGTTCGTGCGCTGGCATCAGGCGGTGCCGGTCGTACGCGCCGTGACGGAAGTGTTCCGCGATTCCGACGTGCTCCGCGAGCATCGAGAAAAGGCGCGACTGAAGTTTCTGTTTCTGCGGCATGGCTGGACCGCGGCGCGCTTGCTCGACGCGATCCAGGCGCGGCTCGGCTATGCGCTCGATCGCGCGCCGCGCGAAGAACGGCCGGAAGACGTGTACCGCGACCACATCGGCATCCATCCGCAGCGTCAGCCCGATCTCTGCTACGCGGGCGCCACGGTGTTGCGCGGGCGCATCACGCCTGCGCAGCTGCGCACGCTGGCCGATGCCGCCGATCGGCACGGCGACGGCCAGGCGCGCACGACGGCGACGCAGAACGTCGTCCTCGTCAACGTGCGGCGTGAGCGGGTCGCAGCGGTGGCGCGCGAGCTCGCCGAGGCCGGTCTGCCCACGGGCGGCTCGCCGTTCCGCCGCGGGACCGTCGCCTGCACGGGCACGGAGTTCTGCAAGCTCGCGTTGACGGAGACGAAAGACTTCGCGCGACGCCTCGTCGAGGATCTCGAGCGCCGGCTGCCGAGCTTCCACGAGCACGTCAAGCTGCACGTGACCGGATGCCCGAACTCCTGCGGTCAGCATTGGATCGCGGACATCGGTGTCGAAGGCAAGAAGCTGAAGATCGACGGAACGCTCGTCGACGCGTACTACTTCTGCGTCGGCGGCGCGCTCGGCGCCAGAGAATCGGTCGCGCGGCCGATCGGTCTGCGCGTGCCGGCGACCGAGGTGGCGCCGGCGATCGAGCGGCTGCTGCGCGCGTACCTCGGCGAGCGGCACGTCGGCGAGACGTTCCGCGCGTTCGCGGCCCGCCACGACGATTCGACGCTGCGTGCGCTGCTCGCCGGCGGCCCGGTGCCCTCCGTCGAGCGCGACCTTGCCGGTGGCTTGCTGCCGGCCGGCGTGGACTCCTGACCATGCCGCTGTTTCCGCTCTTCGTCGAGCTCGAGGGCCGGCCGTGCGTCGTCTTCGGCGGCGGCGCGGTGGCCGAGCGCAAGGTCACAGCATTGCTCGACGCCAGGGCTGTCGTGACCGTGGTGAGTCCCGCGCTGTCGCCTGCGCTCGCGGCGCTCGCCTCGATCGGGCGCATCGCGCATGTGCCGCGGCGCTATGCCGCCGGCGACCTCGCGGGTGCGGCGCTCGCCTTCGCCGCCACCGATGACGGTTCGGTCAACGCGGAGGTCGCCGACGAGGGCCGTGCACGCGGTGTCTGGGTCAACGCCGCCGACGACCGCGCGCATTGCGATGCGATCTTGCCCGCCGTCTTTCATCGCGGCGCGGTGACTGTCGCCGTTTCGACCGGCGGTGCGAGCCCCGCCCTGGCGCGTGCGGTGCGGGAACGTCTCGAGCGCGCGCTGCCCGAAGCGTACGCCCCGCTCGCCGATGCGGCCGCCGTTGTGCGCAGTGAGCTGCGCGCGGCCGGACGGCGCGCGAGCGCCGACGATTGGCTGGCCGCGCTCGATGACGGGCTCGGAGCGCTGCTCGCCGGCGAGTCGTCCGAGGAAGCCGCGCGGCGATTGCGCGCGCGGCTGGAGCGCACGGCGTGCGTATAGGCTCGGTGGCCCTCGTCGGCGCCGGGCCCGGCGATCCCGGGCTCATGACGGTGCGCGGGCTCGCGCTGCTGCGCCGCGCGGACGTCGTGGTCTACGACCGGCTCGTCGATCGCCGGTTGCTGCGCGAAGCTCACCGTGCGCGCCGGATCTTCGCGGGCAAGGCGAGCGGCGATCACGCCCTGCCGCAGGAAGAGATCAACGCGCTGCTGATCGCGCACGCGCGGCGCGGGCGGCGCGTCGTCCGTCTCAAGGGCGGCGACCCGTTTGTGTTCGGGCGCGGAGGCGAAGAGGCCGACGCGCTCGCCGCCGCCGGCGTGCCGTTCGAAGTCGTTCCGGGCGTCAGCTCCGCCGTCGCCGCGCCGGCGTATGCGGGCATTCCGCTCACGCACCGTGGCGTCGCGTCCTCGTTCGCCGTCGTGACGGGTCACGAATGTGGCAAAGACCGCGATCGCGTCGACTGGGCGCGGCTCGCCACCGCCGTCGATACGCTCGTCGTCCTCATGGGCGTGGCCGCGCTGCCGCGCATTACGCGCGAGCTGCTCGCGCACGGACGCGCGCCTCAGACCCCGGTCGCGCTCGTTCGGTGGGGAACGACGGAGCGGCAGGTGGTGTTGACCGGGCGGCTCGACGACATTGCGTCGCGTGCGCGCGCCGCGCAGCTGGAGTCACCGGTGGTGATCGTCATCGGCGACGTGGTGGCGCTCGCAGCGCGGCTGGGGTGGTTCACGCCCGCGGCTGACACGCGAATCTACAGCGTCAGTGGGTAGGAGTCTGAACGCGCTGGCTCGAGCGTGGCGCACGCCAGCCGGACGTTACGCCGGCGGCTATCCGCATCGGGTGTCGGGGACGATGCATCCCCTTCGTTCTCGCCGGCCTGCCCGGTGCGGCTTCACCCGGATCGCTCCGCAGCGTGCGCCGTCCGTATTGTAGGCCCGCTGTTGTAGGCCCTCTCACGCGAGTGTCGGCCCGCTCACGCGGCGCGGTCCCAGTACTTCGGCCGACCATAGTGCGCGAACAACCGATGCTCGTAGTCGCGGTCGATCGGTCGGCTGCGGTCGTATGGCGGCGCGCTCCGGATCTGGTCGCGGGTGAGCCCCACACGGACCGCGCGCTCGGTCCAGTCCACGGACTCCACCCACTCGGGTGCGACGAGCACGTGCTTGCCCGGGAGCCAGTTGCGGGTGTCGACGACCAGCCATCGCATCGTCCAGCTCCGCTCATCGAGCAGGAAGTCGTCGACATGCCCGATCGCGCCGTCACGCGCCTGGATCTCGTGGCCCAGCGTGTCGTTCGTCGAGTGCAGGTGAGCGTCTTCGAGGTTGTCCTGCTCGGAGCGCGCCATGACCTCGTCCATCACGCCCTCGGGCGCAGGCGCGGGAGGTGCTGCGAGCATCGCCGGACCCCACGCGTACGGGCCGTACCAGTACGTGGGGAAGCCATAGTGCTGCAGCAACGACAGCTCGTGTTGTCGCGAGACCGGCCGGTGCGTGTCGATATCGGGACTGTGCTCGACCTGCTCGCGCGTGAGGTCGACGATCACGCGCTCGCCTCCCTGATCAACACCGCGCACGGCCATCGGTGTGATGAGCACCCGGCGGCCGGACAGCCATCCGCCCGTGTCGACGACGAAGTAGCGCACCGTCCAGTGGACGTCGTCGAAGTAGCAGTCTTCTACCTCGCCGATCGCGCCGTCCGTCGCGGCGAGCGTGTACCCCAGGAGCGCCTTTACTCCGATCATGCGTGTCTCCTTTGCGGCCGGAGTCGTGCAAGCCGGTTGCCGTCGTCACGCTGAACCCCTTGCCAGATCAGCCCGACTCTGCTCTAATGCACAAATCCCGATCAAGAAAGGTCCAAATGTGAATATCGGCATCCTGGACGAGCATCCCGAATGGTCACGGCGGCTCATCGCCGAGCTCGAAGCGCGCCGACTCCACGTGGAGCGGATCGATCATTCCGACCACGGCTTCGATCCGGCTGACCGCCGTCAGCACTGGGACGTCGTCGTCAACCGCACGAGCCCGTCCTCCCACCGCCGCGGCCACGGGCGCGTGCTGTTCTACGCCGAGCCGTTTCTCGCCCACCTCGAGGCGGTCGGCGTGCCGGTGATCAACCCCGTCGCAACGTGGCGCTTCGAGAAGTCGAAGGCGCTCCAGGTGGAACTGTTCGAGCGCTTGGGTGTGCGGTACCCTCGCACCGTTGTGGTGAACGGGACAGCTCCGCTGCGACGCGCTGCGCGCGAGGTGCGCTTTCCCGCGCTGGTGAAGCCCAACGTCGGCGGCTCGGGCGCGCTCATCGAGCGGTTCGAGACGGCGGCCGATCTCGAGGCGCGTGCGGCGGAGGTGGACTTCGGACCCGATGGCGTCGCGCTGCTGCAGGAGTACATCGAGCCGCGTGACGGCGCGATCGTGCGGGTGGAGGTCCTCGACGGCCGCATGCTGTACGCGATCCGCATCGTTCGCCGCGCCGATCAGTTCAATCTATGTCCGGCCGACCTCTGTCAGGTGCAGGCGCCGGACGCGCTCGCCGCATGCCCTGTCGATGCCGCTCCCGTGCTCGACATCACGCGCCACGAGCCGCCGCGCGAGGCCGTCGAGCAGGCGATCGCCCTCACTCGCGCGGCATCGATCGATGTCGGCGGGGTCGAATACCTCGTCGGCGCGGCCGACGGCCGCATCTACGTCTACGACGTAAACGCTACCTCCAATTTCGTCGCCGACGCGCCACGGGTGCTGGGTTTCGACCCGTTCCCCGCGTTCGCCGATGTCATCATCCGTGCCGCGGGCCGAGCCGCCCGCGCCGCGGCCTGAAAGGAGACTCGCATGTCGCTGAGGCTCGGAGACGTTGCTCCAGATTTCACCGCGGACACCACGCAGGGCAAGATCAAGTTCCACGACTGGATCGGCTCCAACTGGGCTGTCCTCTTCTCGCACCCGCGTGACTTCACGCCCGTGTGCACGACCGAGCTCGGCTACGTCGCGCGGCTGAAGCCCGAGTTCGACCGCCGCAACGTGAAGCCCATCGGGCTGTCGATCGACCCGGTCGAGTCGCACCAGGGCTGGTCCAAGGACATCCAGGACACGCAGGGCCACGCGCCCAACTTCCCGATCATTGCCGATCCGGAAAAGAAGGTCGCGAACCTCTACGGCATGATGCATCCGGCGCACGACGAGGTGTACACCGTGCGCACGGTCTTCCTCATCGATCCACAGAAGAAAGTGCGGCTGACGATCACGTATCCGCAGACCACCGGCCGGAACTTCGACGAGATCCTGCGAGTCATCGACTCGCTGCAGCTCACCGACCGACATAAGGTCGCCACGCCGGTGAACTGGAAGCAGGGCGAGGACGTGATCATCGTGCCGGCGGTGACCGACGACGAGGCGAAGGCCAAGTTCCCGAACGGCTGGCGCGCGCTCAAGCCGTATCTGCGTCTGACGCCGCAGCCGAAGTAACGACAGCGTCCGCGGTCATCGCCCGCGGTATT
Source organism: Candidatus Rokuibacteriota bacterium (assembly GCA_036802765.1). Taxonomy (GTDB): domain Bacteria; phylum Methylomirabilota; class Methylomirabilia; order Rokubacteriales; family CSP1-6; genus AR12. The sequence continues at coordinate 15,027 of DAIRVP010000064.1, read as the reverse complement.
CTGCCCGCGGGCGATGACCCTTCCTGCCGGCCTCCGCGCGCTCCGCCACCGGGACTTCCGTGTCTTCTTCGCCGGCCAGGCCGTCGCGCTCGTCGGCTCGTGGATGCAACAGGTCGCGCAAGCGTGGCTGGTGTTGTCGCTCACCAACTCGCCGCTTCGACTCGGCCTCGTCGGCAGTCTGAATTTCCTGCCGATCCTTCTCTTCGCCATCGTGGGCGGCGCCGTCGCCGACCGCCTGCCCAAGCGACGGCTGCTGGTGATGACGCAGTCGCTGCTCGGCTGCCAGACGCTCACGCTGGCCGCGCTCATCGTCACCGGACGCGTTCGCTACTGGCACATCTGCGTGCTCGCGCTCGTGTGGGGCATCGCCAACACCGTCGACCTGCCCGTCCGGCAGGCCTTCGTCGTGGAGCTCGCCGGCCGCGCCGACGTCACGAGCGCGGTGGCATTGAATTCGGCGGCCTTCAACCTGGCGCGGATCCTGGGCCCGGCCGCGGCGGGGCTGCTGATCGCGCGCGCCGGGGTGGCGCCGGCGTATTTCATCAACGCCAGCGCATTCGTGGTCGTCATCATCACGCTGCTGTTGATACGCACGCGTGGCGCGCCGGCGCCGCGTCCGATCGACACGACCCTCGGTCGCGAGATCCGCGAGGGCGTCGCCTACGCGCTGCGCACGCGCCGCATCGTGCTCCTGCTCGCGATCCTCTTCGTCATCAGCATCACCGTGTTCAACTACTCGATCTACGTCCCGCTGCTGGCGAGACAGGTCCTGGGGCGAGGCCCTGAGGGCTTCGGACTCCTGATGGCCTCGGTCGGCGTCGGCGCGGTCGGCGGCGCGCTCAGTCTCGGCGCACTCCGGGCCCCGTCGCTGACGCTGCTCTTCACGACAGGGTTCCTTTCCTGCGCCGGCCTCGTCGTCATGTCGGTCATCGATCGATTCGCCGTGGCCGCCGTCGCGCTGTTTGCGCTCGGATGGATCTCGGTCATGGTCGTCGCCGGCTGCCAGGCCGCGCTGCAGCTGGCCGCGCCCGACCGACTGCGCGGGCGGATCATGAGCCTGCACACGTTCATCTACGGCGGCGTGTTTCCGTTCGGCGCCTTCACGGTCGGATCCATCTCGGAGCACTGGGGCGTGTCCTGGGCGTACCGGATCGCCGGTGTGTTCGGGCTGTCGACGCTCTTGCTCGTCGTGGCCTGGTGGCGGTTGCGCGGCGCCCGCGAGGCGTAATCGTCTCGTTCCACGAGTCTGACTTACCTGCGTGGAGCGTTCATCGGAGTGAGCTCGACCACGAGTCCGTCGCCCCAGCCGTACTTCGCCTCGGACCGGGTGCGGACGTCGGCACAGAGCAGGCGTTCAGCGGAGGCATCGACGACGCGAGCGTGCGCGGCGAAGCGTCGGTCGCCGACGCGAACGGACACGGCGGGATTGGCGCGGAGATTGCGGACCCAGTGCGCGTCCTCGCCGTGTTCGGCGACGAGATAGAAGCGCCCCGCGCGCGCTCCGTGAACCAGATCTCGATTTCGCGGGCGAGACCACTGGCGCGCCCGGTGGTCGTCAGGTAGAGGTGTTGCGGCTCCCCGTCCGCGGCCGGCGTCAGCAGTTCAGATACTTGTCGCTGACGAGCGGCTTCTCGGCTCCGTCGTCGTCCCAGCGTCGCCGCTTCAGGCCCACGAGGTCCTTGCCGTAGACGTGGATCTCGACCGTGTCGCGCCCGGTCGGGTTGTACATCGCGTGCACCTCGTCGCCCGGCACGAGGCACGAGACGGCGCCCGGACGATGGCGCGTCACGCTCGTCACTTCGAGCTTCGCGCGGCCGGCGCCGGCGTCGGTCACGCGATAGCGCGTCTCTTCGATCTCGTTGTCGATCACCCCGATCACGCCCCACGTTTCGTGATTGTGAGCAGTGGCGCGATCGCCGGGGCGCCACACGACCGACGTGACGTTGAACTTCGGCGCGCGGTGCAGCATGTACCGACCGCGTTGGCCCGGCGGCGACGTCAGATACGTGGCCGGGACCGAGCTCGTATCACGCACCAGCCGCGCGAGCAGCGGCGCGGCGCGCTCGGTGATGCGTTGCCCCGAAACCTCTTCACGCGTGATGCGATCCAGATCGCCGATGAAGTCCTGGAGCGTGTAGGTCCCGGTCGTCGCCATCGTCACCCTCCTCTAGGGCACCACCGGCGTGTCGGAGCGTCCGCCCCATTCGGTCCACGAGCCGTCATACACCGCGGTGTGCGGATGCTCCAGCCGATGCAGCGCGAAGGCGAGCACGGACGCAGTGATCCCGGACCCGCACGTCGTCGTGACCGGTCGGGAAAGGTCCACGCCCGCGTCCTCGAAGCGCTTGCGCAGATCGCCGGGCGGCAGCAGGGTGCCGTCGGGCCGCAACAGCGTGTCCGAGGGCAGGTTCAGGCTGCCTGGAATGTGTCCGCCGCGCACGCCGGCGCGCGGCTCCGGCTCGATGGCGGCAAAGCGGCCCGCCGAGCGCGCGTCGAGCACCTGCTCGCGTCGGGTCGCGAGATTGTCGCGCATGGCGGCGAGATCGCGCACGCGTGAGGGCTGCGCGATCGCGCGGAACGCGCGACGCGGCGGCTTCGGCTCGCTGGTCTCCAGCGGCCGCCCCTCGGCCTTCCACTTCGGCAGGCCGCCATCCAGCACGGCGACCGCCTCGTGACCGAACGCTCGAAACGTCCACCACACGCGCGCCGCGCTCACGACGCCGCGGCTGTCGTACACGACCACGCGATCGCCGGTCCCGATGCCCAGCGCGCCGACGGCCTCGGCGAACGCGTCCGCGGTCGGCAGCATGTGCGGCAGTGGCGTCGTATGATCGGCGATGGCGTCGATATCGAAGAACACGGCGCCGGGCAGATGCGCCGCGCGAAACTCCGCGCGAGGATCGCGCTTCGCCTGCGGCATGTGCCAGGAGCCGTCGACGACACGGAGGTCGGCGTCACGCAGATGCGCGGCGAGCCAGTCCGTGGCGACGAGCGCGTCCATCAGACGTCCTTGAGCAGCCGGTGCGGACTCGATCCGTCCGGATCGAGCGCTTCCTCCCATCGCAGGTACGCCTCCATCGCCTCGCGACCGCGCTGATACGGTTTCAGCACAACGTCGTCCGGCTCGTCCCAGAGGCGCGTCGCGCCCTGCTCGAGCGCGTGGCCGGCGTCGGTCCAGCCGTGCGTGCCGCCGTCGAGGACACTCACGGTTTTGTAGCCGAGACCGGTGAGCGTGACGGCCGCCAGCGTCGACGCGACGCCATCGGTGCACGTCACGAGGATCGGGCGCGCGCGATCCGGCGCCGCGCCTGCAATCTTGGCTTCGAGCCGGCTGCGGCAGATCCAACCCGCGCCGGGCACGTGGCCCCGCATGTACTCGTCGCTCATGCTGACGTCGACGACTACGGCGCCTCCGAGGTCGCCCGGCTTACGGTATCGCGTCGCCGAGCGCGCCGCGTCCCAGCCGAACGGCGACGAGGGCGCCATGCCGTTGTCGATCAGCCCGCCCGCGTCCTGCCACGCGGGAACGCCGCCGGCGAGCACCGCGACATTCGGCACTCCCATACGCCTGAACCATGCGGCGGTCATGGTGGACCGCACGAACCCATCGCAGATGAACACGAACATGGCGCCGCGGACGGCGAAGTAGTCGTCCGTGGCCTGCACGGCTTGACCGCCGGGCGCCCAGATCGAGCCGCCGACGTGCCCGGCCTCGTACTCGTCCGCGGTCCGGACGTCGACGAGATAGACGTTGCGCTCGCGGCGCGCGTCCCAGAGCCGCCGCATGTCGTCGACGCCGAGCGTCTGGACGCCGTCTTCGACCGCGACGCGCTTGGCGGTCGCCTCGGCCTGATCGCGACTGCGGTCACCGGGCTCCGGCGCCACGCGTGTGGCGCCGCGCTCGAGCGTCAGGCCGGCCAGCTCCCAGCCCATCGTGCCGTTCTCGAGGGCGACGATTGGGTTCGGCAGATGCATGCGACGCAACGACTCGGCGCCGATGTACGAGCGCGTGCGGCCTCCGCAGTGAACGACGATCGTCGTCCCAGGACGCTGAACGAGCTCGCCGATGCGCGGCACCAGCTCGCCGCCGGGCACGCTGATCGAGCCCGGGATGCAGCCACGGTGGTATTCCTCGAACGTCCGCGAGTCGACGATCACCATGTCGTCGCGCGAGTCGATGCGTCGCAAGAGCTCGTGCGGCGCGATCTGCGGCGTTCGCCATTCATGCAGCGCGCGCTCACCGAACACCTTGCTCGGCACGTTGAGGCCCTGCACGACGCGGCGACCGGCCGCGCGCCATGCCGAGAGACCACCGGCGACGATCTGGACGTCGCGATAACCCATGGCGTCGAGCGTCGTGGCGGCCAGCGGCGCCAGCGCGCCGTCGGCGTCCAGCAGCACAATCCGGGTCGCCGGCGCGCTGACGAGTGTCGGCACACGGAATTCGAGCTGCCGTCGAGGCAGCGACGTCGTGCGGTAGACGTGCCCACGCTCATAGGCGCCGCGCTCGCGGACGTCGAAGACGGCGTGGGGCGTGTCCGAGCCCATCAGATCGGCGAGGGCATCAGGCGTCAACATGGCGCTATCCTACCTCTGATTTGCCGTCGCGGCGGCTTCGCAGGGCTGCCGCCGGACGGTCGGCCGATCGTCAGGAGGCGCACATGAGTCTCGTGCAGGACTTTGCCAACGCGTTCAATGCGCGCGACGTGGACGGCCTGCTCGCCTGCTTCACCGACCGCGCGAGCTACACGGACAACTTCTTTGGCGAGCATCGCGGCCGCGACGGCCTGCGCGCGATGTTCGAGCGGATGTTCCGCGAGGGACGCGACTACGCCTGGCAGATGGACACGATCGTGGAGACGCCGGCGTCGGCCGCCGCCGAGTGGACGTTCTCCTACGTCGTGACCGACGCAGTCCCACGCAGCGTCGGACGCAAGGTACGCTTTCGCGGCATGAGCGTCTTCGAGTTCGACGGCGGGCGGATCGCCCGCTATCGCGAGTATTTCGACACGGGTGTCGCGCTGGTCCAGCTCGGCTTCGCGCCCGAGGCGATCGCCAAGGTCCTCGGCCGCCGGGTAGGCTGATGCCGCCCGCGCGGCTCGCGTTCCTCGACGTCTTCCGCGGCTTCGCGCTCATCGTGATGGTGCTCAATCACACCGGCCGGTGGTGGATCGGCCGCGAGATGGGCTGGGGACGCTACTGGCTCGTATACGTCACCGTCACTGTGGCCGCGCCGATCTTCCTCTTCCTCGTCGGCTTCGTGCTGCCGCTTTCGCTGCACCGCCACGCGGGCGACATCGTCACGCGTTCGCGGCTGTCGGCCTATTGGCGTCGAGGCGCGACGATCTTCGCCGCGGGCGTGCTCCTGAACGTCATCGTCTTCGGCAGCATCCAGGTGGCCTCGCTGTCTGCGGATGACTCGCCGCTCGCCGGTGGCGTGCTCCAGACGATCGGGCTCGCGATCATCGTGATGACCCCGACGGCGGCGCTGCTGAAGTGGCGAGCCGGCCGGCCAGCGTTGCTTGGCGTCGCGCTCGTCGGCTACCTGCTCTTTCTCGCCGCCTTCGAGCCGCTGAAGACGTGGCTGCCGAACCATCCGCTGATCGCGCTGACGCTGTTCCTCGACTATCCGCCGTGGCCATGGCTCTGTCTCGTCCTGGTCGGCCTCGTGCTCGGCTGGTGGTGGCGCGACGTCGCCGCGCAAGGTCCCGACGCGCCCTTCTTCCGCAACCTCACGATCGTCGGTGTCGTCTTCATGGTGCTCGCCGTGGCGGCCGAACTCGTGTGGCCGTCGTCCCCTCGCATCGGGTTCACCCGGGATCGCGTCCTCAATCACCACTGGACTCCCGCGCCGATCACGGCGCTTTGGATTCTCGGCACGGTGTTCGTGATGCTGGCCTTCTTCTATTGGGTCTGCGAGCGGCGCGGCTGGCGTCCCCAGTGGCTGGTCGTGCTCGGGCAGACCGCGCTGATGCTCTACTTCGTCCACCAGGTCTTCGTGTACACGCTGCTCGGCGACAGCTGGCTAGCGCAGCGGGTGCTGGGCGCGCACGCGCCGCACCTGAACTTTCACCAGTGGTGGAAATACTGGGCGTTGAATGGCCTGCTGATGGTCGCGTGCGTCGCGCTTGGCTACGCGTGGCAAGCGATCAAGGCGCGCTCGAAAGGCTAGCTGCGCTCGCTTACTCCCCGATGAAGTCGGGCGTGCGCTTGGCGAAGAACGCGGCGACCGCCTCCTTGTGATCGCGGGTGCGCTGCAGTCGCGCCCACTCGCCGCGCTCGTACGCCACCGCGTCCGCGAGTGGCATGCGCGCGCAGTGCCGAAGGCCGACCTTGTTCGCCTGCACAGACAGCGGCGCGCGGGAGGCGACGACGTCCGCCACCCCACGAGCCTCCGCGTCGACGTCGTCGGCGACCGAGGACACCAGCCCGAGTGTCCGCGCCTCGTCGGCGTCCACCGCACGCCCGGTCAGCAGCAGATCGAGCGCGACGCCTTCGCCGGCGACGCGTGCGAGCCGCGCCGTCGACACGGTGAGCCCGAGCTTCACTCCGACGCCGGCGAAGCGGGCGGCGCGTCCGGCCACGCGAATGTCGCACGCCAGCGCCAGCTCGAAGCCGCCGCCGTATGCGTAACCGTTCACGGCGGCGATGGTCGCGCCCGGAAATTCGGCGAGCGCGGCGAACACGGCCTCGTCCGCGTCGAGGAACGCCTGCGCCTCCTCCGCGCTGAGCTTCGCCTCGTCGCGCAGATCGGCGCCCGCACAGAACGCGCGGCCGCGGCCGCCCAGAATGACGGCGCGCAGCCGCCGCGCCCGAAAATCGGCGAGCGCGTCGAGGAGCGCGGCACGCTGCGAGTCGGAGAGGAGATTGAGCGGCGGCGCGTCGAGGGTGAGCGTGCCGACGGCGCCGTCGATCGCGACGTGGACGCTCATGCCCGTGCGCTCGGCGGGAAAGCGGGCTTGCCGGAGATCGGGCTGTTCGGCGCGCGCGGCGTCGAACCCGGCGCGCCCTGCGGGCCGAAGCGATAATCGCGCTGCCAGAGCTCGAAATACTCGACCGCGTTGCGCTTGATGTCCTCGATCTCCTCCGGTCCCATCTGCCGCACCGGCTTCGCGGGCACGCCCATCACCAGCCAGCCGGCCGGCACGACCTTGCCCTGTGGCACCAGCGAGCCCGCGGCCACTTGCGCGCCGTCCTCGACGACGGCGCCCGTCAGCACGACCGCGCCGATGCCGATGCGGACGTCGTTGCCGATCCGGCAGGCATGCACGACGCAGCGATGGCCGATCGTGACGCGATCACCGACGATGCATGGAAGGTCGGGCGTGACGTGGAGCACGGAGTTGTCCTGCACGTTCGTGTGCCGGCCGATGTACACGTAGTTGTCCTGGTCGCCCCGCACGACGGTGAACGGCCAGATGGACGTGCCTTCCTCGATGACCACATCGCCGATGACCTGAGCGGCCGGATCCACGTACGCGTCGGGGTGGATGCGCGGCGTACGGCCGGGCACCGACCGGATCATCGGCACCCGTCGACGTCGACCGGGTCGAGCGCGGTGTTGATCGAGCGTTTGAGCGCGGCCACGACATCGGGAGGACGCGCCGCGATGTCGCGCGCCCACCCGAGCGCCTCGTCCATGAGCCGGTCCGGCGGCACGACGGAGGAGAGCAGACCGACGCGGTGCGCCTCGTCCGCCTCCACGGTGCGGCCGGTCAGCAGCAGATCACGCGCGCGGCCTTCGAAGAGCAGGCGCGAGAGCTGTACGTTGGACGCCATGAGCCCGACCTTGACGCCGACGGCGCCGAGCTTGGCGCGCGTCGAGCCGACGCGCACGTCGCACCAGAGCGCCAGCACGAGGCCGCCGCCCATGGCCCAGCCGTTGACGGCGGCGACGATCGGCCGCTCGCACTCACGCAGCGCTCGAAAGGTCTCGTCACCGCGCTGAAGAAACTTGCCGACGGTCTCGGTCGTGAGCTCCTCTTCTTCTTTCAGATCGGCGCCGCCGCAGAACGCACGCTCGCCGGCGCCGGTCAGCACCACGGCCCGCGCGTCGTTGTCGCGAAACTCGGCGAGCGCCTCACGGATGCCACGGCGATTGTCGTCGCTCAGGACGTTCATCGGCGGATTGTCGAGCACGATGACGCCGACCGGCCCTTCCGCCCACCAGCGCGTGTGCGCGTTGGATCCCATCACTCGCCGGTGAACGCGGGCTCGCGTCGCGCGAAGAAAGCCGCGACCGCCGCCTTGTGGTCAGCGGTGGCGATCAGGCGACGGAACTGCTGGTGCTCGAGCTCCAGCGCGGCGCGCGGGGTGAGGTCGCGCGTGGCCCGGACGGCGTCTCGCACGGCACGCAGCGCGAGCGGCGGCAGCGCCCGCAGCCCGTCCTCGAGCGAGCGCACGGCGTCGGCGATCGCCGACGACGGCACCACGCGCGTGACGAGGCCGAGGCGCAGCGCGTCGGCCGCGCCGAAGGTCCGCTCGCCGAGCATGATCTCCTTCGCGCGTGCCTCCCCGAGAAGTCGTGTGAGCCGCCGGGCGCAGCCGATCGGATCGCGGGCGCCCGCGCACGAAAATGTCGCGGCGTCTCCCGCGAGACGCAGGTCGGCGTCGATCACAGATTCGAACGCGGCACCTGTGCATGCGCCGGTGACGACGGCGACCTCGATCTCCGCCGCCTCGATGAGGCGGACGTCCCACGAATGCTCGGGGGTCATGGAGCGCTCAGCATACTAGACGGCGCCGTCATCGCGCAGCCGCGCGATCGCTGCCGAGTCGTAGCCGAGCTGCTTCAAGATCTCGTCGGTGTGCTCGCCGCATGCGGGCGGGAGCCGGCGCACGCCCGCGCGGCCGGACGAGAACTCCAGCGGAAACCGCAGCAGCTTGACGGGCCCCGCGATCGGATGCCGGATCTCCTCGACGGCATCGGCAGCCTGCACCGCGGGATCGGCGAAGGTGGCGGCGTAGTCGTTCACGGCGGCCGCCCATACACCCTTGGGCACCAGCCGCTCGATCCACTCCGCCGTCGTGCGCGTACGGATCACGGGCTCGAGCATTCGTGCCACCGTCTCGCGGGACTCGAAGTTCCAGCCTGGCCTCGCGACCTCGCGGAGTGCCGGCAGCTCAAGCGCATCGGCTAGCTGCGCCAGCGGCGACATCGACAGGATCAGGTGACCGTCGCACGTGGGATAGATGCCGTAGGGTGGCGGATGGAATGTGCTGGCCAGCGGCGTCCGAGTCTTGTCGAGCCGTGCGCCGTTGAGAAAATACGTGGCCGACTCGATCTGCAGATCGAGCGCCGCGCGCAGCATGCTGACCTCGACGTGCGCGCCCTGACCCGTGCGGTGGCGCTCGAGCAGAGCGCCGAGAACGCCGAGTGCCAGCAGCGTGGCGCCATGCTGGTCGATGACCGCGGTGCCGACGGCCGTCGGCGGCTGGTCGGCCCGACCGGAGATCGAGGCCAGCCCCGACACGCCTTGCATCAGCAGATCCTGACCCGGGCGGTCACGATACGGACTCGACTCGCCATAGCCCGAGGCCGAGACGTAGATCAGCCGCGGGTTCAGCGATTTCGTCGTCTCCCAGTCGAGGCCATGGCGAGCCATCACGCCGGGCCGGAAATTCTGGACGATGACGTCCGCGCGCTCGACGAGCCGTCGCGCGACCGCACGGCCCTCGGGATGCTTGAGGTCGAGCGTGAGGCTCCGTTGATTGCGATGCGCGAGCAGGAAGAACACGCTGACGCCGTTCTTGAAGACATCGGCGCCCGACCAGTTGCGTTCCCAGAGCCGACCGCCGGGGGGCTCGATCTTGACGACGTCGGCGCCGAGATCGGCGAGGAATTGCACGCCCGACGGGCCGAGCAGAAATTGTGTGAACGACACGACGCGGACGCCGGCCAGGATCGCCAGCGGCGGCCGGCCGTCCACCTACACGTCCACGCGCTTGAGAATGTGCGTGGCGGCGGCCACGAGGCTGCCGCGATCGGTCGTGACCGTGACGCGGGAGAACACCTTGCGCTCGGCTTCGTTCCGCTCGGCGACTTCGTAGTCCACGGTCACTGTGTCGCCCAAGAAGAGAGGCGCCGGAAAGCGCACGCGATCGTAGCCGTACGAGACCCAGGTGCCCGTGATCCCCTCTAGAATTTTCGTCGACGCGTTCGACATGAATCCGATCGCCAGCGCGCCGTGCGCGATCCGCCGTCCGTAGCGCGTCTTGCGCATGTACGCTTCGTCGGTGTGATTCGGCGAGAAGTCGCCGGTGATGCCGGCGAAGAGGTAGACGTCCGACTCCGAGACGGTCTTACTGACGGTGACCTTACGGCCAATGGGCAGCGCAGCGAGTGGATCGTTGGTCATGGGCGCGATGGTAAATCGGCGGCATGCCGCTTGCTCGTTTTTGTCGCATGCAGTTTTCGTGGCCGTTCATGCTCACCGCGCTCGGCGGGCTGCTCGTCGGCAGTCTTCTCGTAGTATTGGGTGTGCGTGTGCTCGGGCGGCGTGAGGCCGCCGAGGAAACGGCCAGCCGCATCGGTGTCGACCTCGCGGCTGCGCTCGCACGGGAACCGCGGCTGCGCGACGCGGCGATTCTGCCGGTCGCCAGGATTCCGTTCTCGTCACGACCGACCGTCGAGGTCACTGGACGTGTGCCATCGCCGACGGCCCGGGATCTCGCGCTCGAGATCGCACGCCGCGAGCTCGAGCGCCTGCGTCCCGGTATGACCGTCGTCGATCGGCTCGAGATCGTGCCCCTCGCCGAGCCGCGCCGACTCGCCTGACCGCTGCTCGCACGCGCCCCGCTTCCCGCGCGCGCCCCGCTTCCCGCGCGCGCCCC
>DAIRVP010000064.1:0-4094 GCA_036802765.1 Candidatus Rokuibacteriota bacterium | reverse complement strand
CGCGCCCCGCTTCCCGCGCGCGCCCCGCTTCCCGCGCGCGCCCCATTTCCCGCGCGCGTGCGAAGTGGTAAGGTCCGCACCTGCAAGGAGGGTCCGCCATGGCCGACACCATTCGAGTCGTCGAATACTTCTACGTCGAGACGCCGAACACTCCCGGCGTGGGCGCCGCCATGCTGACGACGCTGCGCGACGCGCGAGTCAATCTGCTGGCCTTCTCGGGCTTCCCCAGCGGCCGACGCGCGCAGATCGACTTCGTGCCGGAGGACGCGGCGGCGTTCCGCGCCGCCGCCAAGGCCGCCAAGTGGAAGCTCGCCGGTCCCAAGAAGGCGTTTCTGATCAGCGGCGCCGACCGCCCCGGCGCGGTGGCCGAGCTGATGACTCGTCTGGCGCAGGCCAAGATCAACGTAACGGCCGTCGATGCGGTGTGCGCCAGTGGCGGCGCGTTCGGCGCGATCCTGTGGGTGGGCCAGCGTGACGTCGCGAAGGCGGCCAAGGCTCTGGGGGCCGCGTGAGCCCGGCCGCGCGTCTTGCCCTGCACACGTGGACGCTCGATACGACGCCTCTGTCGGACGTCGTGGCGGTGGCGCAGACCGCGGGATGGGATGCCATCGAGCTTCGCCGGCTCGACTACAACCGCGCCCGGGACGCAGGCCGCGCGGCCACATGGGTCGAGGACACCGTGCGCCGCAGCGGTCTGCCGGTCGCCTGCGTCGGCGTGGAGTTCGGCTGGATGTGGGCCGACGGCCCTGAGCGCGCGCGACTGCTGACGGTCTTCGATGAGCAGTGCGCGCGCGCCAAGGCGCTCGGATGCTCGACGGTGATGAGCCCGGTGGACAAGGGCACCGGCGACGTCGCACGCGCGGCAACGTCGGTCCGCGAGGTCGGCGCCATCGCGGCGCGCCATGGCGTCAAGCTCGCCGTCGAGTTCAACTCACAATGCGATCAGCTCAACACGCTCGAGCGCGTGCGCGAGGTCCTCGCCAAGGCCGGACACCCGAGCTGTGGCCTGCTGTTCGACGCCTATCACATGCAGCGCAGCGGCGGCTCCCCGCGCTCGCTCGACGACGTGCGCGGCGACGAGATCGTCTACGTGCAGTTCAGCGATGTACCGCGCGGCGAGATCAAGCGCGGCGAGGTCCTCAATCGCTTGCCGCCCGGCCAGGGCTGCGTGCCGTTCAAGGAATTCTTCGCGGCGGTCCGCGCGACCGGCTACTCCGGCTTCATGAGCTACGAGGCGCCGAACCCGGATGCCTGGGCGCGACCACCGCGCGAGGTGGCTGCCGAGGGGCTTGCCGCCACGCACGCCGTGCTCTGAGCGGCCTCCTCGGGAACGCGGCCCCAGAAGAGCCACTTGTCGCCGTGCAATGGCGTGAACGCGAGCGTCACCGGGCTCAGCGCGTACACGATGTCGCGTCCCGGCCGGATGCCGATCCACTCCCGCTGATAGAGCCCGCGCGGTCCGCCCGGCACAATCTGCTCACGCAACCACCGTCGCACGCGCAGCACCGGACGTAGGGCGTCAACCCACGTCCGCGGACTCAGCGTGAACGCGATGCGGCCGCCCGGCTTCACCACGCGTGTCATCTCGCCGAGATAACGCTTCAGGACGGCGACCGAGGGCAGGTGCTGAAAGACGCAATAGGCGATGGCCAGGTCGGCGGCGCCGCTCGGCACGCCGGCCAGGCTGTCGCCCTCGCCGCGACGAAAGGTGGCGTTGGACAGGCCCGACCGGCGCGCGACCTGCAGCATGCCTTCGGAGATGTCGAACGCGTGCACGTGCCCGACGTCGGCAGCGATGGCTCGCGTGAGCCGGCCGACGCCGCAGCCGATCTCGATCACGACGTCGCGGCGTGTGGGCAGATAGCCGATCGCGTCGCGCAGATCGAGCCAGATGCGATGGCCGGCCTGCCAGAACTCGGCGAGATTCCGCTCATCGTAGGGACCGTAGCTCGACACGTACCAGTACGGGTTTTCGGCGGCCTTGGCGTCCCAGAATACGCGGCTGTTATCGAGGCTCATGGGCCTGGGTGGTGCAACGCGAGTACCAGCTTCAGAACCCGGGAATCGGGTTGGATTCTTGCGATTCGGCGCCGCTGGGTGAACGAAACTACTCAGGCTCGGAGGATCGTTGCCTAGCTGAGCAGTCCCTCGAGCGGAGCCGGAGCCTCACCGATCGACGCGGCCACCGCGGGATGCACGATGCGGCCACGCGCGACGTTGACGCCCTTGGCGAGCGCGGCGTTGGCGCGCACCGCGCCGGCGACGCCGCGCCCGGCCAGCTCGAGCGCGTACGGCAGCGTCGCGTTCGTCAGCGCGAACGTCGACGTTCGCGGCACGAGCGCCGGCATGTTCGCCACCCCGTAATGAACGACGCCGGAGACGACGTAGACGGGATCGAGCAGCGTCGTGGGATGCACGGTCTCGACGCAGCCGCCTTGATCCACGGCGACGTCGACGATGACCGCGCCCTCCTTCATCGTGGACACCATCGCGGCGGTCACCAGCACCGGCGCGCGCGCACCCGTGATGAGGACGGCGCCGATGAGCAGGTCCGCGCGCCGAACCACCGCCTGCAGATTGAAGGCGTTCGACATGATCGTGACGACGCGGCCGCCGAAGAGATCGTCGACCGCGCGCAGCCGGTCCGGGTTCACGTCGAGAATGGACACGTCCGCGCCGAGGCCGATCGCCAGACGCGCGGCGTTGACGCCCACGACGCCCGCGCCGATGACCGCGACGTTGCCGGGCGGCACCCCCGGCACGCCGGACAGGAGAATGCCGCGACCCCCGTGAGCGCGCCCCAGATAGAACGCGCCCTCCTGCACGGCCAGGCGTCCGGCCACTTCGCTCATCGGCGTCAGCAGCGGCAGGCTGCCGTCCGGCCGCTGCACGGTCTCGTACGCGATCGCGATCGCGTCCGCGTTGCGCAGCGCGCGCGTGAGCTCCGGCGTGGGTGCCAGGTGCAAGTACGTGAAGAGCGTCTGCCCGGGGCGCAGGCGCGGATATTCCTTCGGGATCGGCTCCTTGACCTTCAGCACCAGCTCCGCGCGCCGCCAGACATCCTCGACGTCGGTCAGCTCGGCGCCGACGGCGCCGTATTCGTCGTCGCGAATTCCGCTGCCGAGGCCGCCGCCCTTCTCCACAAGCACGGAATGGCCCGCGTCGCGCAGGCCCTGAGCCCCGGCTGGCGTCAGCGCGACACGCTGCTCGCCGGTCTTGATCTCGCGCGGGACGCCGATGATCATCCGTGCAGCAGCGTCTCGGCCGCTTCCATCAACGTCTCGCTCAGCGTCGGATGCGTGTGAATCGTCAGCGCGAGATCCTCGGCGAGCAGCGCGCCCTCGACGGCGAGCGCCGCCTCTGCGATCAGCTCGCCGGCGCCGGGACCGGCGATTCCGGCGCCGAGCAGGCGCCCCGACTCCGGATCGACGACGAGCTTGGTGATCCCGTCGCTGCGGCCGAGTGTCGCCGCGCGGCCGGACGCCGCCCACTGGAATTTCGCGATGCGGACCGAGCGTCCGTCCGCCGCCGCACGGGTCTCGGTGAGTCCGCACCACGCGATCTCGGGATCGGTGAACACGACCGCGGGGATCACGGCGTTGTCGAAGGCCGCGGGCCGTCCGGCGATGACCTCGGCGGCCACCTTGCCCTGGCGCATCGCCCGGTGCGCGAGCATCGGCTCGCCGGTGGCGTCGCCGACGGCGAAAATGCGCGGGTCCGCCGTGGCGCAGCGCGCGTCGATCTCGATGAAGCCACGACCGTCCTGCCTCACGCGAGTGGTCTCGAGACCCAGGCCCTCGGTGAGAGGCCGGCGGCCGACGGCGATCAGCGCGCGGTCGAACGTGGCGGCGGCGCCGGCGATGGTGGCCTCGACACCAGCCTTCGTTTCACGCAGCGCCTCGAGCCGCGCGTTGAGCCGCACGGCCGCAAACTGCTTGTCGACCCGGCGTGCCAGCCACTGGACGAGGTCGCGGTCGACGCCGGGCAGCAGTCCGTCTGTCATCTCGACCAGCGTCACTGTACTGCCGAGTGCCGCGTAGACCTGGCCGAGCTCGAGACCGATGTAGCCGCCGCCGACGACGAGCAGGCGCTCG
>DAIRVP010000063.1:0-28023 GCA_036802765.1 Candidatus Rokuibacteriota bacterium | reverse complement strand
TGATGTTCTCGGGTGCGGCCATCACGCGCGGGCACGTGAGCGTCTTGGCCACGTGCCCACTCATGAACGACGGCAGCGTGTAGATCATCGGTGAGAACAGGACGTCGAGCTTCTGCTTCTGGCCGAAGAGCAGCTCGCCGTAATGGCCGGAGATGCACTTCACCGGATAGCAGCAGTCGACGGTGCCGCGGCCCTTGCCGAACTGCCGCCCCTGCTCTTCCGACGTGTCGGACGAGAAGACGACGTTGCGCGGATCCACGCCGAGCGCCGTGAACAGCCCCATCCAGAACTGGTGCGTGGACCAGAGATTGAGAACGCGCGGAACCCCGATGCGGAGGCTAGCGCGCGACGGTGCCGGCGCCGACCCGGCGGAACGCGTCCTTGCGAACCATCTCGGCAACGTTAGGGTACTCACGCTTGACCTCCTCGAGCTTCGCCTTCACGACGCGCATCTCGTTGACGTCCTCGACGAGCCCCTTCGGGCACGAGTTGCCGCTTATGACCCGCTCCCAGCCCTCGGCCAACGGCAGCTTGCTCCACGGCCGGCCCTTGGCGCCGGGCAGCTGGACGTCGATGAAGGTGCGCGTGCAGTTGATCGGGCACCATTTGCACACCGTCTCGGCGGCCGTCGTGCTCGTATACGTCAGGGCCGCGATCGTGTCGAAGCCGCGAAACGCGGAGGGGTGCCCGCGCGACTTCCAGTCGGCGGCGCAGAGCGCAGCACCGATCGCGCCCGCCTCGCCCGAGTAGGGATGCAGCACCACTTCGGCGTCCGGAACCTTACCGCGGATGAAATCGACCTGCGCCTTGACGACGGCCATGTTCCGGTGCGTGCCGCCCTGGAGCACGAACTTGCGCCCCGCCGCGCGCAGGTTCTGGAGCTGGCCGGCGTAGATCCAGACGTTGACGGGCAGCACGGCGGCGAGCGCCGCCATGATTTCCTCGGCCGACCAGCCCTTACGCTGCTGGTTCACGATGTCGCTCTGCAAGAACACGCCGCAGCCCATCGTCAGGCTCGGCATCGCCTTGGCCTCGAATGCGCGATCGGCGTAGCGCTCCAGCGGGATGTCGTAGCGCTCGGCCACACCCTGCAGAAAAGCGCCGTTGCCCGACGAGCATTGCGAGTTCAGCCGGAAGTCGGCCACGGTGCCCTGCCGCAGGATCATGATCTTCACGTCGGTGCCGCCGACGTCGCAGATGACGTCCGCGTCGGGATAGAAGTGCAGCGCCGCCGTGGCGTGCGCCACCGTTTCGACCACGCCGACGTCGGCGCCGAGCACGTCCTTGAGCAGATCCTTGCCGTAGCCCGTGAGCGCGAGCGCACCGACGTCGGTGAACCCAGCCTCGCGGAGCTGGCGGAACAACGACTGCCCGTCCTCGATGGGATTGCCTCGGCTGAGCGCGTAACAGGAAAAGAGCAGCTCGCGCTCATCGGAGAGCACCACAGCCTTGGCGGTCGTGCTGCCGAAGTCGCAGCCGATCAGCACCGAGCCCACGTGCGGCTCGCGCGCGGGGACGGCTGGTGTCGAGCGCACGTACTCGCTGACGAACGTCGCCAGATCGTTGTCGCCGGCGATCAGGCCACGCGCGCCCTCCTTCGCCTTCTGCTCGTGCTGACCGACCTCGACCCACCACCGAAGCTTCTCGGCGCCCTGGTAGACGCCGACCTCGGGCTTCTCGCCCTGGCCGATCTCGACGCAGCCGAGACACGCGTAGTAGAGCGCTTCGGCGGGAACGTTGATCAGCGCCGCCGGCTCACGTCCCTCCGGCAGCTGGATCTTGCGCTGCGCCCAGAGCTTCGCGAGGTGGTGGCGCCATGCTTCCTGCAGTCCTTTGAAGAACAGATTTGGGCCACCGAGCAAGAGCACCTCTGGCAGCGGCGTGTTGCCCTTGGTGAGCGTCGCCAGATTTTGATAGACGACGGCCTCGAACAGGCTCGCGATGATCTCCTCGACCGGCACGCCCGTCTTCACCAGCGTGTTGGCGTCGGTCTCCGCGAAGATGCCGCACTTGCTCGACACCTTGTGCAGACTCATGCCCTCGTAGGGCATGGCGGCGAGGCGTTCGCCGGGGACCTGCAGCTTGCGCGCGGTCTTCTCGATGAACGTGCCGGTGCCGCCGCTGCACGCCGACTGCATGTAGACCTGCTTCGTTTTGCCGGCGCCCGTGGCGGTGAAGAAGATCGTCTTCATGTCTTCGCCGCCGATCTCGGAGACGAAACGCACGTCCGGGTGCAGCCGCTCCACGCACGCCGCGACCGCGACGACTTCCTGGATGAGCTTGCCGCCGACGAGCGGCGCGAGGAATCCGGCCCCCGAGCCCGTGAAGAAGACGCGATCGCGGCCCGAGGTCAGTCCGGCTTCAGTCTCCATGCGGGCGAGGAACTCGACGACCTTCTCAGCCTGGCGCGTGTTGTGACGCTGGTAGTCCTGCCAGCCGACCTTGCCGTCCTCGACCACCACCGCCTTGACGGTGGTGGAACCCACGTCGACGCCGACGATCTTCACGACGCGCGCCGACCGAGCTTCGCGGCGACGTCGAAGACCATTCGCGCGGCGGTGCCGGCCGCACGCCCGTCGTGTGGCACCCGATAGGTCGCTGTCTTCATCACGGGATGCGCGTCGACGTAGGCGCGGACCTCATCGAACGTCAGCCCCGTGCTCGCAAGCGCATCGTCGAACTCGCGCTGCGCGCGCTTCTTGGCCTCGGTGAGGATCATCTGGCAGCGCGACAGCGCATGCACCTCGGCGTCGCCCTTGATCTCCAGCGGCGCGTAGAGCAGATCCGGGTGTTTGCCGATGACGCCGGCCATGGCGCCGATCGACATGGTGTTCGGCATGCAGGAGTAGGGCGAGAGCTCGCAAATCATGTGGGCCTTCTTCTTGTGATGCGCCCACAACGCCTTGCCCACGAGCATGTCTCCCTCGCCCCCGTCCAGCCGGCTGTGGAAGTACGGCGCGGCCATCCGCCGCAGCTCGAACTGGCTCGGCAACTCGTGCGGCAGGTTGCCCATCGCGCGGCGCAGCCGGTTGAACGTCAGGCGGTAGATCACCTGCACAGCGCGGCCGATCGTCAGCTTGAGCCGCGCGCCCTTGTCGATGCCGGTGTAGTCCTCGAAGCGCTGCAGGGCGTGTCTCAGCAGGTAGTCCATCCACACCGCGATGGCGGCGGGGTACACCTCGGCGCCTTCGCTCTCGAGCCAGCGATGGATGTTGTAGTTGGCATCGCCCTCGACGGTCTGCAGATAGAACTCGCCGGTGATCTTCACCGTCGGCTTGACGCGGAGCCGGTCGACCTCGATCGCCGCGAACTTGCGATGCACCTCGCGCAGGGCGCGTGTGAAGTACCGCGTGGTGAGATGCCAGAAGACCGAGCGATAGGGCGAGCGCTTGGGACGATCACGGAATACCCGGAACAGATACTCGACGCTGTCCTTGGCGACAGCGTCGGTCGCGCCGGGAACGACCTCGTACGGGCGCACCTGGTACTCGAGGTCCTGAACGAGATCGGTCAGAAAGATGCCCCAGAGCAACCCGAGCGTCAGCGGCAGATTCAGGTCGAGCCCGTCGCCCATCGCCGCCTTCTGGTCGAGCTGATCCTGGGCCATGAGGAACATTCGGAACGCGCCGAGCCCGCTGTTGCGCAGCGCCAGCTCGTAGCTCTGGTGATACTGACCGAAGCGGCAGGCGCCGCAAGAGCCCGCCGTCAGATAGACGTACTTGTCGTTGACGGCATCGACGCCGATGCGCGCGGCCTCGCCCTTCAGGAAATTGACGAGATTGCCCGTCGTGAACGACGTCGGGCAGCACTGGCCGATGTCGGCGACCTCGCGTCCGGTGAGCAGATCTTCTTTCGTCGCGACGGGCAGGATCCGGGCATGGTACCCCGCACCCTCGAGGACACCCTGGAGGATGCGCTCGGCGCGCCAGTGCAGGCCGCCGAAGAGGATCGTGACGTCGTCGCGCTCCTGTCGCGTGAAGGGCCGGGGCGTGTACGCTCGATAGTGTTCAGTGGTGACCGTAGCCATTGCGCCCTCCATGGCCGTGGGTGGGTCTCGCGTACCGATTCATCCACGCTTCGAGCAGCTTGACGTGGCCGAACCCCGGCAGGCGTCGGATGGTTTCGTCGACCCGGCGCGCCGCGGCCAGCCCTTCGTCGTCGCCAAAGAGGTATCGTGCCATGAATAGCAACTCTGCGTCGGGCTGCACGCCGCTCCCGACGGGCGCCCAGAAGCGATCGACGATCACGCGCGCCACGCGCGCCACGGCGCGCCGCTGTAAGCGACGCTCCGCCTGGCGGTAATAGAAGAAGAAGTGCCGCGACTCGTCGAGCGAGATGCGCTCGACCAGATCGCGGAGCACGGGATGAGGCTCGACGGCCATGAGCCGCCGGTATCCGGTCAGCGTGGTGAGCTCGTTGATCGCCCCCCACGTCATGTGCACCGCGCAGAAGTCCGGCCACGCCCGCGACAACAGCGCGATCATTCGCGCCTCGAGCCACTGCGGGAAGGATTCGCTGCCACGCGGGCGCGCGCGCTCGCCGATGGGATGTCCGGCCGCCTGAAGGAAGCGCGCGATCGCCAGCCCGTGGAAGGTCTCCTCGTAGAGCCAGCACGCGAGAAACGTGGCGACTTCCGGGTCGTCGATCGCACGCGTGGCGAGCAGCGCGCGCGTGTAGATGATCGTGTGGCTCTCGATGTCCTGCATGTAGCGGAGCGTGCGGATCGTGTCGGCCGAGACGGGATGGTGGGGGACCGCTGCCCAATCGATCGCGGCCAGATCAACCGCCCGCGACCGCGCCACCCAGGCATCGAGATCGAAGGCCGGCATGCGGCGGCTTTCAGTTAAAACCGTCGCACCGTCCTGAGCAAGAAGATAGTTGCGGGCCATCACCCGAATTACGGGCGATGACGCCCGGGCGGATGTGGCTCAGCCGCGCCGGTCGCTGCCTCCCCAGGTGCCGCCACCGCGCGCGCGGTCACGGCGTCGCGCGCCGGGAATGACCAGGCCGGCAATCAACGCCAGCACGATCAGCACGCCGGCAATGATCAGCGCGGCATCGACCGGCAGGCCGAGGATCCGCCTCCCCTCGCGCGGGACCAGATCGCCGGACGCCGCGGATGGCGCGTCGCCGTCGCGATTGCCCGGTCGCACCTCGGCCGCGTTCGGCTGCGTGCCGCGCTGAACGACGCCCGAATCTTTCGGACCGGCTGCGCCGGGCGCGTTCTGCTCGCGGTTCATTCCCGCGGCGGGGCGATCCTGAGCGGCGGCCGGAGCCGCCACGGCGAGCGCAATGAGCACGGCCGAGAGCATCCGCAGCATGAGCGAGTCCTCCTGCCGTCGCTATCGAGCAAGCGAAGTGCCAGCAGGAGAGACGAGAGACCTAGCGCACCACCAGCGGCAATGTCTCTATCGCCTCGGCACGAGCAGCCAGCTCGCTGGCGATGCGATCGAACATGCGCTGGTTATAGGAGCCGGAGAGCACCCACTCCGGCCCCGAAAGCATGGCGAGTCCCGCCCACCCAACGACGATGAGGTCCTGCTGCTCGATTCGGACGTCGAGGGTCCGCTTGGTGGCCGGCGCCGCCAGCCTCACCGTCACGCCGTCGAATCCCTTGCCGACCGTTGGCACGAGGCCGAGCGTCAGGAATGTCCAGACGGGCAGCTTGTTGTCGGGGCTGCCGAAGACCTGCACCGCGGCCGTCAGGTCGGGCGGCTCGCCGAATGCCTCCAGCCGGTCCACGCGTCGGAAGAGCCGCCGCCGGGCGAGCGCAGCCACGAGATCGTCGCGCACCCACGGAGCGCGATGCTCACCGATGCCGAGGGTGAGATCGAGCTGAGCGGCGTCGAGCTTCGCGCGCTCCGCCGGCGTGAGAGGCAACGGCGCCGTCGTCGCGCCGCAGCCGTGGACGGCGAGCAGCGCGAGCAGCAGCAGCAGTGTCCGGCGCATCGGGCCGATTGTAGCGCTCGGGCACGGGTCCTCGTGCTTGACGCGCTCGACCCCGCGTGATTTAAGGGACGCCACCCGGAGGTCAGCCATGAAGCTCGACGTCGAGCGGCTCGAGAGTCTCTACACCACGATGGTCAAGATCCGTCGCTTCGACGAGAAGACGACGGAGCTGTTCGTGCAGGGCCTGGTGAAAGGCACCGCGCACTCCTACGTCGGCGAAGAAGCGGTCGCGGCGGCCGCGTGCGCCAATCTGAGAGCCGACGACTACATCGTCGGCACGCACCGTGGCCACGGCCACTGCATCGCCAAGGGCGCGCGCGTCGATCGCATGATGGCCGAGCTCTTCGGCCGCGTCGACGGCTACTGTCGCGGGCTCGGCGGCTCGATGCACATCGCCGCGCTCGACCTCAACATCCTCGGCTGCAACGGCATCGTGGCGGCCGGCCTGCCGATCGGCAACGGCGCGGCGCTCGCAGCGCGTCTGCGGAAAACCGACCGCGTCGTCATCGCGTTCTTCGGCGATGGCGCCTCCAGCCAGGGCGTCGTGCACGAGTCACTGAACCTCGCTGCGGTGTGGAAGCTGCCGATCATCTTCCTGTGTGAGAACAACCAGTACGCGCTGTCGACCTCGTCGAAGCGGACCATCGCCGGCGAGTCGATCGCCGCACGCGCCGCCGCCTACGCGATCCCCGGCGTGCGCGTCGACGGCAACGATGCGCTGGCCGTGTACGAGGCCGTTCGCACCGCCGTCGCGCGAGCGCGCGCCGGCGAGGGCCCGACGCTGGTCGAGGCGCTCACGTACCGCTGGGGCGGCCACAGCATGCGCGCGAACCTTCCCGACTATCGAACGAAGGACGAGGAGCGTGAGTGGATGGAGCGCGATCCCATCGCGCGCCTGCGGGCGGAGCTCGAGCGCGGCGGGGCATCGGTGATGAGGCTCAAGGACCTGGAGGAGTCGGTCGAAGTCGAGATGGATCGCGCCGTCGCCTTCGCCACGGCCAGTGCGGAGCCGACCGTCGACGTGATGGAGTCGTCGGTGTATGCGCCCCACGACCCGGCGCGAGAGCCGAAGGAGCGCGGCGGCCCGGAGCGCACGATGGCGGAGGCGATCAACGAAGCGCTGCACGCGGAGATGAGCCGCGACGAGCGCGTCTTCGTCATGGGTGAGGACGTCTCGCTGATCGGCGGCATCTTCGGCGTCACGCGCGGGCTGCGAGACAAGTTCGGTGAGGACCGCGTGCGCGACACGCCGATCTCAGAGGCGGGCTTCCTGGGCGCGGGCGTCGGCGCGGCGATCGCCGGCATGCGTCCCATCGTTGAGATCCAGATCTGGGACTTCATCGCGGTGGCGATGGATCAGGTCGTGAACCAGGCGGCGAAGTTTCGCTACATGCTGGGCGGCGGCCCGACGGTGCCGCTCGTCATCCGCGGACCGCAGGGCGGCGGCATCCGGCTCGCCGCGCAGCACTCGCAATGCCTCGAGGCCTGGTTTGCCCACGTCCCGGGACTCGTCGTCGTCGCGCCGTCCACGCCGTACGATGCGAAGGGTCTGCTGATCTCCGCGATTCGCGACGACAACCCGGTCATCTTCCTCGAGCACAAGGCGCTGTACGCGGCGAAAGGGCCGGTGCCGGCGGAACCGTACGCGATCCCGATTGGACGCGCCGACATCAAGCGCGAAGGGACCGACGTGACCGTGATCGCGACGCAGGCGATGGTCGCACGCGCGCTAGCCGCCGCCGCTGACCTCGAAAAGGACGGCATCAGCGTCGAGGTCATCGATCCGCGCACCCTCGTGCCGCTGGACGAGGCGACGATCCTGGCCTCCATCCGCAAGACACATCGACTGGTGGTCGCGCACGAGGCGGTCAAGCGCAGCGGTTTCGGCGCGGAGCTGGCCGCTATCGTTGCCGAGAAGGCCATCGACGAGCTCGACGCGCCGATTGTACGGGTTGGTGCGCGCGCGGTGCCGATGCCCTACAACGACGTGCTCGAGCGCGCCACGATTCCGACTCAGGCCGACATCGCCGAGGCCATCCGCTCCCTATTCTGAGGGGCAGCGCGTCGGGAGACAGCGCTCCAGGGAGCGACGACCGCCACCTCGACCAGTGCGCTCGGACCCAGCGTGCACGTCGCCAGCTCCATGATGCGCGCGATGTCCGGATGCCGAGCCTCCATCGGCAGCGTCACCCGCCAGCCGCGTCCGCATCGGCGGACGTTCGGCGCGACCACGGCGCCGAACTCGGCATGGATCGCGTCGGTCACCGCGATCTGCCGCGCGATCACGTCGGCGCGACGGCGCTGCGACACGTCGACCGCCTTGAGCACCAGGATCAGCGCCGCCACGGGCATGCCGATGACCACGACGACCCCCGCCAGCGCGATCATCGCGCGCCTCCCGCGAGCGCCAGCACCGGCACGCCGACGCGCGCCCGCACGCGATCGACGATTCGGGCCAGCGCCGGGCGCCACCACGGCCGCCGCCGCTGGGTGAGCGCGACGAGATCGGCGCCGAATGCATCGGCCTCACGCGTGATCTCCTCGACGACGTCGCCGAAGCGCACTGCGCGCTCGACCGGCACGCCGTCCAGCAGCGGCTCGAGCCCACGCAGGCGGTCGAGCGTCTCGGACTCCAGCCGCGCCTCGTTGGTGTGCCCATAGCTGAGCACGCGCGGCGGCGCGTCGACCGCAAAGCCGACGTCGTAGCCGTGCGACGGAAGCGTATGCGCACACTCGTCGAAGTGGCTGCGCTGCAGCGGTTGCACGCTGAGCAGACGGACGGTGCCGCCGCTCTCGCGGGCCAGCGCCGCCACCACCGGCACGATGGCTTCCGCGCGCGCGACGTCTGCGACGGGGACGAGAATTCGCTTGGCCATCATCCACCTCCGCCCGGTATGACACCGTGCGAAGGCCAGCGTGAAAGAGCAGCGAGCTAGGCCGCGGAGAGGGGATGCAGGTCCGGCCGGCAGTCGGAGCAGGGAGTCAGTCCGCGCGCCTCGGCATCCGCGCGAGACGCGAACAGCGTCACCATCGAAAGGCTGCGCGTCCCGATGTCGGCGCACGTCGGCAGGCAGTACTCCGTCGTGCCTTCGCCGAGCGCATACATCGCCTCACGCGCGATGCTGACGTCGCCGCGTCCGGCGTGCAGCTTCACGCCCTCGACGCTGAGCAGCTGGTGTTTCAGACCAAGCTTGTCGCCCGCGTAGCCGGTGAGCCGGCCCGACGTGCCGATCACGCGATGACACGGCACAACGATCGGCAGCGGATTCCAGCGCAGCGCCTGCGCCACCGCGCGTACCGCGCTCGGCTTGCCGATGCGCCGCGCGATGCCCGCGTAGGACGCGACGGCGCCGTACGGAATGTTCGCGGTGGCCTCGAGCACCGCGCGCTCGAAGTCGCTCCGGGCCAGTCGCCAGTCGAGCGTCCAGTCGAGGCTGCGACGACGACCCGTGATGTAGTCGAGCAGATCGCGCTGCAGACGCTCGAGCTCCTCGCCCCCGGGTACCGCCTCGACGCCCTCCACGCGGGCCAGTCGCGAGGCGCGCAGCGAGCTGCCACCGTGCAGGTACTCGACGACGGCGATGCCGTGCTCGGAGCGCCCGATCAGAATGTGGCCGAGCGGCGAGGGAAAGATGCGATACGCCACGCGGCGCTGCCTGAGATCCGCCAGCCGCGATTCCAGACCCGCGCGCGACTTCGCGAGCGCCTCGGCCGGCGGCGTCGGGCGCAGCGCGCGCGCCACCGAATCGACGGCGCGATAGCGGCCGTACTCGTCCCGGCACGGCGAGCACGTTTCGAGATGACGGTGAACGCGCTCGGCCGAGCCTACTTCGGCGTCGCCCGTCGCCGTGGCGACGAGATCGAGTTCGATCGCGCGGCAGGACGGGGACTTGGTCGTCATCGCACGCTCTCCATCATCGGAAGTTCGTGGCCATTGAGGCCGAGGCGGATTTTCTTGAGGGCCTGGAACACGTGGGCCCGCGCGCTCTCCGGCGAGCACTGCAGGCTCTTGCCGATCGCGTCGTATTCGAGGTCGTGAAGCTTGCGGAGCACGAACGCCAGCCGCTGCTTGAGCGGCAGGCCATCGACGACGCGCTCGACGAGCGCGCGGGTCTCGTGAAACCGGCGCGTCTCCTCCGGGCTCGCGGGATCGACCTCGCTGCGGACGTCGCTGACGCCCGCGTAGGCGCGCCGGCGTCGGCTTTCCGAGCGGAAGTAGTTACGCGCCAGGTTGGTGGCGATCGTAAAGAGCCACGCTCGGACGTTGGCGTCGTCGTTCAGGCCGTCCCACGCCCGGTACGCGCGCAGGAAGGTCTCCTGGCTGAGGTCGTCCGCCTCGCCGGACCGGGACGTGACACGGAGCAGATAGCGATAGATCTCGGCATGATGCGCCGTCACCACGGTCTCGAATGGTTGCAAGCCCATACGCTACTTAGACACCGTGGTCAGTCGCGCGTGAAACGGAAACGTCTGGGAAAGGCCCCACGCGCTGATCAGGAGGGTGCCGCACGCCACGAGCAGCGCGGCGGAGAAATTTCCATCCCGACCGTGCGTCGCGCTGGCCAGGATCGGCCCGACGATCTGCCCGAGGGCAAACGCCGATGTCATGGCGGCCATCAGCGCCGTGGCGCGCTCACCGGCCACGTCGCGCGCCTCCTGCATGCCGACCATGGTGACGACGAGAAACGTCCCGCCCACGCCGAGCGCGGCGAGGATCGTCGTCGTGATCCCGGGCCAGACCACGGGCAGCGCGATCGCGAGGGCCATCACCAGGTGGCACCCGATCCAGAGCCGGCGATACGTGACTCGGCCTCGCAGACGGCTCACGAGCATGGTCGATGCTACCGCCGCCGCGCCGAAGATCGGCCACGAGAGGCCGAAGACGCCCGGATCGGCGATTGCCTGCCGAGCCATGACCGGCAGAAACGTCGCCGGAATGATGTAGCCGAAGCCGTACGCGCCATAGCACAGCGTCAGACGCAGCCACTCGCCATCCCACGCCAGCGCCGGGCTTACGCCGCGGCGCGCCGGCACGGTGGGGCGATCGCCGGCACCGAACACCGGCCAGATCATGATCGTCACGAGCAGCGAAGCGATGCCGAGCACGAGCCACGCTCGGGCCGACGTCGTGTGCAGACGCATGAGCGCTAGACACGTGAGCCCCGCCAGCGCGATCCCGGTCCCCACGCCGGCGAACACGGTGCTTTCGAGCGCGGGACGCCGCAGTGGCACCAACCGCTCGAGAGACCAGGCCGAGGTGCAGACGAGCACCCAGGCGCTGGCGACCCCGGCGAGCGTGCGCAGCACCATCCAGATCGCGAAGTGATCCTGCATCCCCATGCCCAACGTGGTGAGCGCGATCGTGACGAGAGCGCCGCGGATCGCGTGCGCCGCCCGGATCGGCAACGCGATCACGGACAGCGCGCCGACGAAATAGCCCAGATAATTCGCCGAGGCGAGCCAGGCGCCGGCCGAGATCGACACGCCGGCGTCCTCCTGCATCATCGGCAGGATCGGCGTGAACGCGAACCGTCCGATGCCCATCGCGACGGCAAGGGCGGCGAGCCCCGCTGCCGCCACGGTCCCTGCCGACACCGGCGCGGTCAGTCTCGCGGCTTCAGCTCGATCTGATAACCGTCCGGGTCGCGGATATATATCGATGGTCCGACACCCCAGGCGCCGCGGCGTGAACGGACTTCGTCGTCGACGTCCACACCACGGGCCTTCAGAGTTTTCGCGACCGCAGCCAGATCGTCGCACCGGATCGACAGGCAGACGTGATCCATACCGAGGCCACGCGGCGGTGTGGGGCCCTCCGCCGGCAGCAGGTCGATCAGCGCATCGCCGAATCGCAGCTGGACGAGGCGGATCGGCTCGTTGATGAACTCCAGCGTGCAGCCGAGCATCTGTTCGTAGAACGCGCGCGACGCGGCCTGATCGGCCACGCGCAGGACGACGTGGTCGAGGCCGAGCGGTTGGAAGGCCGGCCGCTCACTCACGGCGCAGCACCGGCAGCGGCTTTTCGCCCAACAGCCGCCACGTCGCGAGAAATCCCACCGCAATGGCGAGCGCCACGCTCGCGGCCACGCCGGCCACGAGCGCCCACGGCTCGAATCGCCACGGCGTGTCGAGCACGAAGCGCAGCACGATCCAGGCGAGAACGGCCGCGAGCGCGGTGCCGCCGACGCCGGCCGCGGCACCGAGACAGCCGTACTCCACCGCAAACGCGCGTGCGACGGCACCGCGCGTGGCGCCGAGGGTTCGCAGCACCACCGACTCGTAGAGCCGCTGGTAGCGTGTCGACGTGAGTGCGCCGGCCATCACGACGACGCCCGTCGCCACGGTGAACAGCGCCATCACGCGTATCGCGATGGCGATCTCGCCGAGCACGGCGCCGACACGCTCCAGCACATCGCGGACCGGAATCGCCGTGACGTTCGGAAATGCGGCGGCCACGGCGCTCTGCACGGCGCCCTCGGCGGCGACCGACGTACGCGCGGTGGCCACAAACGTCGTCGGCGCACCGTCGAGCGCGCCCGGCGAGAAGACGACGAAGAAGTTGGTGCCGAGGCTCTGCCAGTCGACCTTGCGCAGGCTCGTCACCTCCGCGTCGACGGGCACGCCTTGCACGTCGAATGTCAGCCGCCCCCCGATGTCGACCCCGAGCTGTTTGGCCATCGCGTCCTCCACCGAGATGCGGGCCGGCCCAGGCTCCGTCCCCCACCACCGGCCGCGTGTCAGCACGTTGCCGGGCGGCGGGTCGGCGGACCAGGTCAGCGCGTACTCGCGAGTGTAATAGAAGGCGCCCTCCCGGTCCTCGCCGACGCGCCGCCGTACGAGATCGCGGGTGACCGGCACGCCGTTCACCGCGGACAGCCGGGCGCGCACGATCGGCGTCAGCGTGGGCCTCACACCGTCGCCGGCCTTCGACAGCACGCGCGTGAACTCGTCTCGCTGATCGGGCTGTACATCCACGAAAAAGAACGACGGCGCCTCGAGCCGACGCTCGTGGTCGATCTGCGCGTCGAGCGCGTCTTGAAGGAGCGCGACGGCGACGAGCAGCATCACGCCGGCGCCGAGTGCGACGACGACGCGCGCCGAATGGCCGCCGGGGCGCCGCAGGCTGCCGAGTCCGTGGCGCCACGCCGGTGACGGTCCGCGCGGCAGCCGGCGTGCGGCGCCCACCAGGCCGCGCGCGAGCGCCAGCAGCGTGACGACGGCGGCGGCCGCGGCTCCGAGGAAGATGCCGCCGAGCTTCAGTGAGCCGGCCTGCCACAGTGAGAGCGCGGCGAGGCTGGTGGCCACGGGCAGCGCCGCCGCCCACGGTCGCCGACCGCGCGCGGCCTGTTCATCCACATCGCGCCGGAGGACAAGACTGGGTCGCACCGTTCGCACGGCAAGCAGCGGCCAGAGCGCACAGAGAAACGTCGTGAGCACGCCCATGAGGACGCCGCGCGCGAGCGTCAGCGGCTCGGCTTGCGCCTGCAGTGTGAACGGCACGAAGCCCGCGAGCAGACGGATGAGCAGCGGCTGCAGCGCGGCGCCGAGCGCCGCGCCCACGAGGCTCGCGACGACACCGACGCTGAGCGTCTGCCAGAGGAACGTCGCGAGCAGCGTGCGTGAGTCGGCGCCCAGCGCTTTCAAGATCGCGATCGTCGGCGCCTGACGGCGCACGAACGTCGCGACCGACGACGCCACGCCGATCCCGCCGACCAGGAGGCTCGCGAGCCCGACGAGGCCGAGATAGCTGGCGAGCTGCGTGAAGAACCGCCGCAGACCGGGCTGCGCCTCGTCGTACGAGGCGACGCGCACGCTCGGATCCGCGATGCGCCGCGCCGCCGCCTCGCGCGCGGCCCGTGCGCCGAGCGAGTCGGGCAGTCGCACGAGGGCGCGATAGCGGACCCGGCTGCCGATCTGCACGAGGCCCGTCCGCTCGACGCCTTCCGCCGCGATGAAGACGCGCGGGCCGAGCGTGACCAGGCTCGCCGAGCGATCGGGCTCGCGGTCCACCACGCCGCGCACGGTGAAGGTCGCCGCGCCGAGTGAGAACGAGTCGCCGACTCGCAATCCGAGCCGATCGAGCGTCTCTTTCTGCACGACCGCGCCGCCGTCAGCCAGCAGGACGGCCAGCGGCTGGTCGGGTGTGGTTTGCATCCTGCCGTACAGCGGATAGCCGGCGCCCGGCGCCTTGAGCTCGACGAGCAGCGCGCGCCCATCGGCGACGCGCGCCATGGCAACGAGCTCGCGCACGCTCACGACCCGCGCGCCCTGTGCGCGCAGGTCGGTCAGCGCCGCTGCCGTCTCCCCGTCGAGTGCACGCGCGGCGCGGATCTCGAGATCACCACCGGTGAGCGCCTTGGCCTCGCGCGCCAGCGTGCGGTCGAGGGTCGCGGCAAACGATCCGACGCCGACCAGCGCGGCCACACCGAGCGCGACGCACGCGGCCAACAGCACGAAGTGGCGCCACGCGCCACGCGCCTGCCGCCAGGCGAGCCGCGGGGCGGCGGTCACGGAATGAGCGCAGCCGCTCGACGACGCTCGCCGGCGATGCGGCCGTCGCGCAGCGACACCACGCGATCGGCGCGCGCGGCGAGCGTGGCATCGTGCGTGACGAGCAGCAGCGTCGTGCCGCGCTCACGATTGAGCGCGAACAGCAGGTCGATGATCGCCCCGCCGGTGGCGGAGTCGAGATTGCCCGTCGGTTCGTCGGCCAGCAACAATGGCGGATCGAGTGCCATCGCGCGTGCCAGCGCCACGCGCTGCTGCTCGCCGCCGGAGAGCTGCGCGGGATAGTGATGACCGCGATCGGCGAGACCGACACCGGCGAGCAGTTCCGGCACACGCGCCGGCGTGCCGGACACGCCAGCGAGATCGAGCGGCACACCGACGTTCTCGGCCGCGGTGAGCGTCGGGATCAGATGATAGGACTGGAAGACGTAGCCCAGCGTCTCACGCCGGAAGCGCGCGAGCGCCGCCTCGCCGAGCCGTGTGACCTCGACGCCCGCGACGACGATCGTTCCCGAGCTGGGCGTGTCGAGGCCGGCGACGAGTCCGAGGAGCGTGGACTTGCCGCTTCCCGAAGGTCCTGCGACGGCGACCGTCTCGCCCGACGCGACGTCGAGTGAAACGCCGTCGAGCACCGTGAGCATGCGGCCGCCGCTCGGCAACCGCAGCGTGAGGTCGCGGACCGAAACGAGCATCTTTGCCATACTACACTCGGGGAGTGAATCGGTTTCGCGCGCTGCTCGTCGTCATCCTCGTTTCGGTGTTGGCCACACCGGCGCTCGCCGTCGAGCACGTCATCGTCGCGCTCGGCGACAGCCTCACCGCGGGGCTCGGCGTCGGCGCCGACGAGGCGTATCCGGCGCTGCTCGAGGCGCGTCTACGCCGCGAGGGCTTCAGCTATCGTGTCGTCAACGCTGGCGTCAGCGGCGACACGAGCGCGGGAGGTTTGCGGCGGGTCGACTGGGCGCTGCGCCTCTCGCCCGCGGTCGTCATCGTCGCGCTCGGCGCGAATGACGGCCTGCGAGGCCAGCCGCCAGACGCCCTTCGGGACAATCTCACGCGCATCATCGAGCGCGCCCAGGCCGCCGGGGCCCGCGTGCTGCTCGCCGGCATGCGTGTGCCACCCAACTACGGCGACGACTACGCCCGCGCCTTCGCGGGGGTTTATCCGGCCGTGGCCAAGGCGACGGGCGTGCCGCTGGCGCCGTTCCTCCTGGACGGCGTGGCCGGTAACCCACGACTGAATCAGGCCGACGGCATCCACCCGACCGCCGAGGGTCAGCGCCGCGTCGCGGAGGTGCTCTGGCCCTACCTCAAGCCACTGCTGGGCAAGTAGGCGGGTCCACACGCGGCCCTGCTTATTTTCGGGGGGGCCGCGCGGTGCCCCCCGTAGCATGGATGTGTGACACGCTCGCTGTGGCTCGGCCTGCTCTTCGTCGTGACGGGCGCGTGCACCACGCTGCCCGAGCGAACGTACTATCCCGATCCCTCCAGTCCTGACACGCGCGTGTTGGCTGAGGCGCTCTGGCGAGCCGCGAAGGCGGCCAACGACGATCCCAACGAGTATTCATTCGCGATGATCCGCAGCCACCACATCGGCGCCTACACGGTCGAAGACGCGACGTTCTACTTCACAGAGGGACTCGCGCGCCAACCCGGACCGGTGGTCGACGCGCTGGTCGCGCACGAGGTGGCACACGAGCTCCTCGGGCACATCGGCCAGCGGCGCGCGCTCACGCTGTCGCTCGACGCGAGCCTGATCGATCTCCTCGCCAATCCGCTCATCATCCGGGTGTTCACGCGCGATCAGGAGATCGCCGCCGACCTCAAGGCTGTCGAGATGCTGCGCGACATGGGCTACACGGCGCCGCGGCGGGCGATGGCGGACGCGCTCCGCGCGGCGGCGAAGGTCAATGGCCAGCCTCGCGGTGGTTTGCTCGCGACGGAGCCCGCGCTGGAAGAGCGGCTGGGTCCGCTGGAGCCGTTGGAGGTGGAGAAGAAGCAGGCGGCGAAGTAGCAGCGCGCACATCACGCGGTGGCCGGCCGCGGTCTTCGCGCTCACACCGGATGGCTCGCCTGTACGTCGCAACTCGCTCGGGCACGCCTCGCGCGGCCCCCCATCCCCCGCAGGGGGTCGCACAGAGATCAGTCAATCCTCGGCCGCGCGCTCGGCGTCCCCTGCGCTTCGTGCGACGACACGGCTCGCCATAACGGCGTGTGCACGAAGCCCACAGCCAGCCACCACGTGACGTGACGCAGCTAGCCTCGGAGTTCGGCTACTTGGGGGGGTCGGCGGGTTTCGGGGGTTCGGCGTACACGCGGCGGTATTCCGACCAGGCGAGCATGACGCGCTTGACGTAATTGCGCGTCTCGTCATACGGGATCTGCTCGACGAACACCTCCATGTCGCTCGTTCGCCGCGCCTTCCACCATTCGCGCACACGCCGGGGACCCGCGTTGTAGGCCGCGATGGCGAGCCGCGGCTCGCCGAATTCTTTCATGAGGCCCGCGAGAAACACCGTACCCATCTCGAGGTTGGCGCGGGGATCGTCGAGCAGACCGCCGCCGTCGAATGGCAACCCGCGCACGTCGGCCATCGGCTTCGCCGTTGCGGGCATGAGCTGCATGAGCCCGCGAGCGCCGGCGCGCGAGACGGCGCGCGGGTAATAGCTCGACTCCTCGCGGACGATTGCCGCCACGAGGTACGGGTCGATGCCGGCGCGCTTGGCGGTGTCGGCGACTTCGTCACGCCAGCCGAGCGGATAGATCACTTCCCAGAACGCGCGCGGCAGCGCCGGATCGCCGGAGGTGCTCAGCGTTCCGAAGTGGCGGCGCACGATCCGCAGTGCCAGGTGATAACGCTCTTCGCGCGCGTACGCGGTCGAGGCGCCGTAGAGCCGCACCGGATCGCCGACGGAGGACTCCACGACGTCCTCGAGCTCTTCCCACGCGTTCTCGATCAGCCCGAGCCGACGCAAGAGATCGACGCGCGCGAAGCGCGGATCGGCCTTGAGCGCCTCGGTCGGGTTGGCCGGCAGCGTCGGCGAAGTGATCTCACGCGGCATCGCCGCGGGCGCCGGGCCCACGACGCGCTGAGCGGCGAGCATGCCGTAATATCCGCGGGGCGCCTCGGCCAGCACTTTGCTGTACAAGGCCTCGGCTCCTGCCTCGTCTTTCAAGGACTCGAGCGCGCGACCACGCCAGTAGAGCGCGGGCAGACGCAGGCCACGGCCGCCCGAGACCTCCGCGACGCGGCGCCATTCTGCGGCGGCGCCTCGCGGATCGCCGCGCAGCCACGCGAGCCAGCCCAATCGCCACAGCGCAAGAGCCGCGACGTCGCGATTGGGGAATCGCTTCACGATCTGCCGATAGACGGCCACGGCCTCGGCATCGCGGCTACCCTCGTCCAGGGCGCGGGCCTGCATCGCCAGCGCTTCCGACGCCTCGCGTTCCGGCGCACTCGCGCCGACGGCCTCGAGCAGCGTGATGGCGCGCTTGTCCTGTCCTGAGCGGATCAGGAAGCGCGCCTGTTCGATCCGGAGGCGGGGCTGCTGATCCGACGGTGCGCGCTTGGCGGCCGCATCCAACGCTTTTGCCGCAGCGTCGTAGCGTCCGAGGCGGGCCGCCGCGTCGCCGACGACGCGCAGCGCGCGAACGGCGATGCCGGCATCGCGTGCTTCGCCGGCAATGCGCTCGGCCTCGTCGCCGGCCGTTTTCGGCACGCCGCCGCGCAGCAGACGTTCGGCGCGATCGATCCGCTCGGCCAGTGACAGCGGGGGCAGCGGCGTCCCGGCGCTGACCAGCACGTCGAGCCGATCGCTGGCCGCCTCCGCATAGCCGGTCGTCGGCGCGAGGACGCGAAGCTGGCGATACGCGAGCGCGGCGACGTCACGGTTGCCGCGTGCCTCCGCAGTCTGCCCGAGCAGATAGAGCACCTCGGGCACCTCGATGACGTCGGGATAGCGCTCGAGCAGCCGCCGCAGCGCGGCCTGGGCGCCCTCATCGTCGCCGGCGCGCGACGCGAGCACGGCCGCCATCATCAGCGCACGCGGCGCGAGGCGACTGTCCGGATACCGGTCAACGACGGCGAGTGCCGCCGCTCGGGCGCCAGCCAGATCGCCCGAGCGCTCCAGGGCGTCGGCGAGAAGCCAGCGCACGTGATCCCCGATAGGACTCGCCTGCGCGGCTTCCGTTGAGAACGCGTTCGCCAGCGGCGCGGGATCGCCCTGCTGGAAGGCGGCCACCGCCGCTGCCCACGCGCGCTCGAGCTCCGTCTCCGCGCGCGTCTGAGCCGGCAGCAGCAACACGGCGGCGATGACGAGCGGCGTGAGGATGCGCGCGCGGCGCGGCTCTTCGCGCATCATGCGCCGCGTGAAGATGATCCGTTGCACGGCGGTGACGTTGGCCATGATCGCGAGCACCCAGAGCGCCGGCTCCATGCGATCGAGAACAGCGCCAGCGATGAGGCAGATGAGCCGCTCCGGCCTCTCCATCATACCAACCGTGCATTCCACGCCGATCGACTCGGCCCGCGCCTTCGTGTACGAGACCATGACCGAGCCGGCGAGACCCGCCATCGCGACCAGGGCGCCACGCGGGTTCGGCGTCCGCGCATACAGCACGACGATGCCGAGCATGACCGCGATATCGGAATAGCGATCGATCACCGAGTCCAGGAACGCGCCGAACGCGGTCACCTGGCCCGAAGCGCGCGCCAGCGAGCCGTCGAGCAGATCGAGCAGGCCGGCCAGGATCAGCACGAGCCCCGCCGTCTTCGTCTGACCCGCGATGAAGCAGGCGGCCGCGACGCAGCTCGCGGCAAGGCCGGCGACCGTCAGATGGTTCGGGCGCAGGTGCAGGCGGAACAAGGCGCGACCGAGCGGGTCACTCCAGGCGCGCACATTATCGCGATATCGGCTCAGCATCAGAGCGGCTGCAGCAGCGCCTGCTCGAGCGCGGCGCGCGTGTGCTCGATGGCGCTGGGCTCCTCGAGCCGCCGGCCCTTCCGGTCGAGGACGTAGAAGGTGTCGAGGGCCTGGTCGATTTCCGTCGCGATCCTCGCACTCGCGATGTCGAGGTCCAGCGCGGACAGCGTGCGCGTGATCAGATAGAGCAGCCCGAGGCGATCGGGACACTTGACCTCGATCACCGTGTACTCGTCGGACAACCGGTTGTCCACCGAGATCTTCGGCTTCGCTTCGCCGGCCGGCGTCGCGCGGCCTCCGGCACGGCGCCGCTCGAGCAGCACATCCACCGACTGCTCCTCGGTGAGCACGGCCGTGAGCGCGGCCAGCGTCCGGCTCCATTGCGCCGCCGACGTCACCGCCTCGCCGGTCGGGTCGTTGACCTGGAAGGTGTCGATGGCCACGCCGTCGGCGCGCGTCGCGATCTGCGCGGAGATGATGTTGACGCCGTGGGCGGCCAGCGTGCCCGCGATCAGCGAAAAGAGACCGGGGACGTCGTGCGTGACGACCACGAGGTCGGACGAGCCGAGGTCGGGATGATGGAACAGCTCGGTCGCGACAGGCACCGTCGGCAGGCGCGCGGTCAGGCGCAGGTGCGCGGCCATGCGCTGCACGCTCGTGGTGGCGAGATAGCGGTCCTGCACCATCGCGAGATGCGCGCGCACGTCGGTCATGGGCACGTCGCCGCCGAGGGTGTCCCAGAGGCGCGCCGCGAGCTGCGTGCGATTGGGCTTCTCGACGCGCCCACCGGTGAGCCGTGCGAGCGTGCGCGCGTAGAGCTCGTGCAGGATGTGCGCCTGCCAGCCCGTGAGGACGCCCGGGCCGACGGCCCGCATGTCGGCCCACGTCAACAGATACAGCATGCGCAGCCGCTGCGGATCGGTCACTGTTTCCGCGAAGCTCTCGACGGTTTTCGGATCGTCGATGTCGCGGCGCTGGGCGATGTGCGACATGGTCAGGTGGTGTGCGACGAGAAACTCCACCATCCCGGCGTCGTCGGGCGAAAGCCCGATGCGCGCCGTCAGCTCGCGGATCAGCGGGATGCCCTTGGCGACGTGGCCGTGGCCACCCTTCGCCTTGCCGATGTCGTGCAGCAACATCCCGAGCATCAACAGCTCGGGCTTCTCGACCTCGTTGAAGACGGCGGCGGCGCCTTCGGATTCCGCGGACTGCCCCGGAGCCAGCGCTTCCAGATGCTCCACCGCGAGCAGCGAGTGCTGGTCGGCGGAAAACTTGTGGTAGACGTCGTACTGCACGAGGCACGTGAGGCCGCCGAACTCAGGAAGGTAGCGGCCGAGCAGCCCCAGCTCGTGCATCACCGAGAACGTCAGCGCGACGCGCCCCCACGTTCGGCAGATGTCCAGGAAGAGGTCGCGGACCGCGGGCGAGCGCCGGAACGCGTCGTCGACGACGTCGAGCGATTCCTCCACCGCGCGCTCCAGCCCCAGCGACAGCTCGCAGCCCAGACGATGCAGGTGCCGGAAGACCTTCATCAGCCGGACCGGATCGCGCCGCAGGACCTCGGGATCGCGGTCGGCGCGGTGCAGGCTGCCGTCGAAGAAGACGAGGCCGTCGGCGAGCGCCTGCTGGCGCTGACGCCGCTCGGCGGAGCCGCGAACGGCGAGCGTCTCGTGGCAGCGCGCGATCAGCCGCTTGGACACGCGATGGATCGCCCGGGCGTTGAGGTAATAGTCGCGCATGAACCGCTCGACGCCGAGCGCGTCGGCCTCGTTTTCGTACCCGAGGTTCTTCGCGATGCGCGGCTGCACCTCGCGCGAGAGCACGTCGTTCTTGTGGCCGGAAAAGAAGTGCAGCTCGTTGCGCACGCGCCAGAGAAACGTCAGCGCGTGGTCAGCCGCCTGCTGCTCGTGCGGCGTGATGAGCCCGCGCCCGGCCAGTTCGCGCAGCGTGCGCGCGCCGAACTTGGCGGCGCCAAGCCACATGGCCGTGTGCATGTCGCGCAGGCCGCCCGCCGACTCCTTGATGTTCGGCTCGCCGATATAGGGGGAGGCGCCGTGCTTGCGATAGCGCTGCTCACGCTCGGCCAGCGTGGTCGCGAGGAATTGCTCGAAGTCGTGCCGGTAGACGTTGTCGTGCAGCACGCGAGCGAAGCGCGCGAACAGCTTCTTGTCGCCGGCCACCAGCCGGGCTTGCTGCATCGACGTGCGGCTCGGGAAGTCGGTCCGCGCCATGGCCACGCAATCCTCGAGCGAGCGCAGGCTGTGCCCGATCTGCAGGCCGAGATCCCACAGCGTGTACAGCAGCTCCTGCATCACGCGCTGCACGTACGGCGACAGCTCTCCGTCGTAGACCACCATGAGGTCGACGTCGCTCGACGGGTGCAGCTCGCCGCGCCCGTAGCCGCCGAGCGCGATGACGACGAACGGCGTCGGCGCCAGTCCCGCGGCCTCGGCGTCGCTGCTAATGAGCTCCGAGAGCGCCACGACGACCTGATCCATGAAGCCGGCATGCGTCCTGACGAGCTGCTCTCCCGACGCGCCGTCGGCGTGACGCTGCTTGAGCGAATCGAGACCTTCGGTGAGTGCGCCGCGGAAAAAGTCCAGGCGTCGACGCCGCCGGTCCTCGGCGCCCGCAGCCCCGGCCTCGGCCCGCCGGGCGCGAAGAGAGATCTCGGACGGCATGACGACGCCGAGCGTATCAGTCCGGGGCGATTAATGTCAAAGAGGACGCGGAGTTAGATCGACAGGATAGGACAGAGTGCCGTTGGACGCTCGGCGTACAATACGCGCCGTGCGAAGGATCTGGCGCGCCGCCCTCGAATCCGTCACGCCGTACGAGGCGGGCAAGCCCCTCGAGATGCTCGTCGCAGAGCTCGGGCTGGCCGAGCTCATCCGGCTCTCGGCGAACGAGAATCCGCTAGGCGCCTCGCCGCGCGCGGTCGAAGCGGTGCGTCGTGAGGCCCCCAACATTTATCTCTATCCCGACGGGGGTAGCGCCGCGCTCCGCGATGCGCTTGCCCACGGTCTGGGCATCTCGCCCGAGCAGATCGTTGTCGGCAACGGCGCCGACGAGCTGATCACGCTCATCGCGCTCGCGGCGTTCGAGCCGGGGGACGAGATCGTGATGCCGCACCCGTCGTTTGAGCCGTATGCCACCGGTGCAAACATCGCGGGCGCACGGATCGTCCCGAGTCCTCTGGCCGGCTACGAGACGGATCTCGAGGACATTCGCCGGCGTGTGACGCCGAAGACGAAGGCCATCTTCTTGTGCTCGCCGCACAATCCGGCGACCACGATCATTCGCCGGCAGCCGCTCGTGTCTTTCCTCGAGGGGTTGGGCGACGATCCGCCTCTCATCGTGCTCGACGAGGCCTATCGAGATTTCGCCGACGACCCCGAGTATCCCGACGGCGTGTCGCTGCTGGTGCG
This sequence comes from Candidatus Rokuibacteriota bacterium, assembly GCA_036802765.1. Classification (GTDB taxonomy): domain Bacteria; phylum Methylomirabilota; class Methylomirabilia; order Rokubacteriales; family CSP1-6; genus AR12. The sequence goes on along the minus strand of DAIRVP010000063.1, from coordinate 5,216 downwards.
GCACCCGCGCCTGCTGGTGCTGCGCACGTTCTCGAAGATCGCTGGGCTGGCGGGGCTGCGGGTCGGCTACGCGATCGCCGCGGCGGAGACGATCGATCGGCTCAACCGCGTGCGCGCGCCCTACAACGTCAACCGCCTGGGACAGGTCGCCGCGCTCGCCGCGCTCGAGGACATCGAGCATACGACCCGGACGCGCGCGTTGGTCTTGCGCGAGCGCGCACACCTGGCCGCGGGACTCGAGCGGCTCGGAATCGGGTTTGCGCCGTCGCAGGCGAACTTCATGCTCGTGCGCGTCAAGAATGCGGCCAGCGCGCGCGAGAATCTGCTGCGCGGCGGCATCCTGGTGCGCGACGGCACGGCGGTCGGCTTTCCCGGACATCTGCGCATCTCCATCGGCACCCGCGAGGTCAACGATCGGCTGCTGAAGCTCTTGGAGGAGTAATGGCCAAGGACGTCGCGATCGTGCACCATGCGGACCGCCGGACCGACGTCCACATGCCGTACGCGCCCGGCATCGTCGTCACGCGCGGGCGGCTGGTCTTCCTGTCGGGCGTGACGGCGGCCGCCGTCTATCACAGCCATCCGCATCGGGACGAGGAGTTCGACCTGCCGCCGACGATGCGCGAGCAAGCCGTGCTGACCATGGAAAATCTGAAGAAGACGCTCGCCGCCGCCGGATGTGGGTTGCGCGATCTCGTCTCGGCCACGCGCTTTCTGACGGATGTACGCGAGCAGGACGACCTCAATCGCGTGTGGGCGGACTATCTGCAAGGCCACCTGCCGACGACGACCACCGTCGAAGTCTCGCGGCTGGCCACGCATCCGCGCTGCAAGATCGAGATTTCCGCGATCGCGGTCACGGACGCGTAGTGGCGTCTCTCGCGTTCGTCGGGCTCGGCGCGATGGGCAGCCGTCTCGCGCGGCGACTGCTCGACGCGCACCATTCGGTCGCCGGTTACAACCGCACGGCGGCCAAGGCGCGCGCGCTCGAAGCCGCCGGCCTCAAGCTCGCCGCCACGCCGCGTCTTGCCGCCGAGGGCGCCGCGGTGGTGTTCAGCATGGTGACCGACGACGCCGCGCTCCGTGCGATTGCACTCGGCCCTGACGGGATCGTCGCAGGGCTCGGGCGCGGCGCGGTCTGGGCGGAGATGAGCACGGTGAGCCCGGCTGTCACCCGCGAGGTCGGTGACGCGGTGGCGGCGCGTGGGGCGGCCATGCTCGACACGCCCGTGTCCGGCAGCACGATCACCGTCGAGCAGGGCGCGGCATCCATCGCCGTCGGCGGCGACCGCGACGCGCTCGAGCGCGCGCGTCCGTATCTTGCCGTGATGGCGCCCGGCGGCATCACGCACGTCGGCCCGCTCGGCCTGGCCAAGACGATGAAGATCGCCACCAACCTCGGGCTCGCGGTCCAGATGTTGGCGTTCAGCGAGGCGGTTCTGCTGGCGGAGAAGGCCGGCATCGCGCGCGAGACGGCCGTGGAGGCGCTGCTGAAATCGGTGATCGCCTCGCCGATGGTGAAATACCGTGGCCCGTACGTCGTCGGCAAGATGCCGCGCGACGCCTGGTTCAATGTCGGAATGATGCAGAAGGACATGCAGCTGGCGCTCGACCAGGGTCACACGACCGGCGTGACGCTGCCGACCACCGCGCTCGTGCAGCAGTGGCTCACGATGGCGCGCGGCCTGGGATTGGACGCGCGCGATTTCGGCGCGCTCTTCGACGTGCTCGCGAGCCTCAGCGGCCTGCCGCCCTCTCCGAACCACTAGGAGCCGTCTATGGATTTCCAGTATTCGCCCGAGCAGGAGGCGTTTCGTAAGGACTTCCGGGGCTGGCTCGCAGCCAATCTGCCGCGCGATCTGCGCGTGGACGATCCCGTCGACGACCGTGTCGCCTCGACGCGCGAGATGTTCGAGCGCCGCGTCGCGTGGCAGAAGGCGATGCACAAGGCGGGCTTGGTCGGCATCGCGTGGCCGAAGGAGTACGGCGGACGTGGCGCCTCGATCATCGAGCGCGTCATCTGGGACGAGGAATACGCCGCCGCCCGCGCGCCCGTGCTGCCGGGCATGGGTCTCAATCTCGTCGGGCCGACGATCATCCACTGGGGAACCGACACGCAGAAGGCGCAATACCTGCCGCGCATCTTGAATGCCGACGAGATCTGGGCCCAGGGATTCTCGGAGCCCGGCGCCGGCTCAGACCTCGCCAGCCTGAGCACGCGCGCCGAGGACCGTGGCGATCATTTCCTCGTGAACGGCCAGAAGGTGTGGACGTCCGGCGCGCAGTATGCGGACTCGATCATCCTGCTCGTGCGCACCGATCCGAACGTGCCGAAGCACAACGGCATCTCGTGCCTGCTGGCCGACATGAAGGCGCCGGGCGTGAGCGTGCGCCCTCTGGTCCTGGCCACCGGCCACCACCACTTCAACGAGGTGTTCTTCACCGACGTCAAGGTCCCGAAGACGCAGCTACTCGGGCCGCTGCACGCCGGCTGGAAGGTGTCGACGACGACGCTGATGTACGAGCGTCATTCCTCGGGCGCGCGCAACCCCGTCGGTCAGGTGCGCGATCTCATCGCGGTGGCGCGGCGCCTGCCGCTGGACGGCGGGACGGCATGGGACGACGCCCGCATCCGCCAGCGACTGTCGCAGTTGCTGATCGACTGCGAGGGGATGCGGTTTACGCGCTACCGCGCGCTGACCCGTCAGATCCGCGGCGAGCCGCCCGGGCCCGAAGGCTCGATTCTCAAGCTGACCGGCACCGAGATCGGCGTTCGCATCGCCGACGCGGCGGGCGAGCTGCTCGGCATGCACGCGCTCGTCAACCAGGGGACCGAGCTCGTGCCCGACGCGCCGCGCTGGTTCAATCGCCTGGTGGCCGCGCGACAGTACACGATCTCGGCGGGCACCAGCGAGATTCAGCGCAACATCATTGGGGAGCGGGTGCTCGGGTTACCGAAAGGCTGACGCGTGATCGAGGCTTTGGGGGCCCTTTCGTGGCCCCCATCTCGACAGGCTGCCGAAGGGCTGAGCGTCAGCAGCCGGCGAGCCGGTCGACGACGGGTGCCAGCGCGTCCATGAACGCCTCGTGCGTCATCACGTACGAGATGCCCCAGCGCTCGCGCCGCGCGCGCAGCTGATCGACCATCTCGTCGGTCGTCCCGATCAACACGTACGGACTCGCGAGCACGTCGTCCGCCGCCAGCGAGGACCATCGCCCGCTCGCCAGCTCCTCCGCCGCCTTGCGGCGGTCGTCGGTGACGATCACGCGCTGCACGAGGGCGCTCAGCTCCAATTGCTCAACGCGAGCGCCGGCGACTTCGCGTACGAACGCGACGCGCTCATCCACGATCGCGGCGCGAAAATCCGCGACGTCGGGTTCCGCGCCCCCACGGCGGAACGCGACGCCCGTGAGGCCGACGATGTCGGCTTCTCGCGCGGCGACCTCCAGAAGGCGGGGCGCGTTGCCGCCGATGAAGAGCGGCGGACGCGGCCGCTGCACCGGCCGCGGATGAATCGTGTGCCCGGTGACGCGGTAATGCCGGCCGGTGAATGTGACGGTTTCGCCTTCGAGCAGGCGTTTGACGACGACGGCGGCTTCGGCGAGCCGCTCGACCCGCGTCGCGCCCGCCTCGAAGGCGAGCCCCGCCTGCGCGTACTCCGAGCGCATGTGCCCGGCGCCGAGGCCGAGCTCGAACCGGCCACCGCTCAGCACGTCCAGCGTCGCCGCTTCACGCGCGGTCAGCACGGGATGACGGAAATCGTTATTGAGCACCGCGGTGCCGATCCGCAATCGCGTCGTCGCCGCGGCGGCGGCCGCCAGCGCGGGAAACGGCGCGAGCAGCTCGGCCAGGTGATCGGGCACGAGCAGGACCGCATAGCCGACCCGTTCGACCTTGCGCGCTTTGTCGGCCCAGTCGGTGGCCGAGCCCGCCGTGCGTACGTTGACGCCGAACCGAAACGGCCGCACGGCGCCTCAGCGCATCAGCAGTGTCGGCACGGCGGGAAATCGCGCGAGTAGACGGGCTGCTTGAGAAACTCCTCCGGGTTGTATTTCCAGAACTGGCTGACGTGCGGATATGTATAGATGACGGTGTTCTGCAGCTTGCCGCCCACGCGCTCGACCTTGCGGATATAGATGTTCTGCGTCGGATTGCCGTAGGAGTCCATCTCGACCGGCCCGCGCGGCGCATCGGTGATCTTCACCTGCCGGAGCGCGGCCATGAACGCCGCGCGATCCTCGACGCGGCCGCCGACCGCCTTGATCGCCTCGCCGACGATCCTCGCGCCCGTGTAACAGTTCTCCCCGTAGAAGCCCGGCGTGCGTTGATACGCCTTCTCGTACGCCGCACGAAACTTATGGTTCGCCGGCGTGTCGAGCGCGGCGGAATAGTGATGCGCGCTGATCACGCCGACCGATTCGTCGCCCAGCTGTGGCAACACGTGCTCGTCGCTCCACGTGCCGTTGGCGATGAGCGGAATCTTCCCGCGCAGGCCGCTCTCCCCCCACTGCTTGGCGAACAACAGCGTCCAGCGGCCGAGCCCGTTGACGAACACCGCGTCGGCATCCTTGCGCAGCTGCGCGATGTACGGCGCGTAGTCCTGTACGTTCAGCGGCACCCAGATCTTCTGGATGATCTGCCCGCCGTTGTCCTCGAACGATTTGTGGAACCCGCCGACCGTCTCCCAGCCGAACGCGTAGTCCAGACCGATCATCGCGATTTTCCGGTAACCGAGCGTCTTCGCCGCGTACTCGCCGAACGGGTGCATGTTGCCGCCGGCGGAGAACCCGGTGCGGATGAGCCACCTGGGACGCTTGCGCTGCGTGAGGTCGTCGGCGGAGTTGATCGGATAAATCGTCGGAATGCCCTGGGCTTCGATGTACGGCACGAGCGCGTAGGCGACGTTGGAAAGAATGACGCCGGCCAGCATGTGAACCTTGTCGTTTTCGACGAGCTTGCGCGCCTTGGTGAGCGCGGCCGCCGGCTGGCCCTCGTTGTCCTCGAGCGTCACCTCGATCTTGCGTCCGGCCGCCTGCCACCCCGTCTCCTGCCAGTAGAGCTCGCAGCCGCTGTACATGTCCTTGCCCGCGGCGGCGATGGCGCCGGAGAGCGGCGAGATGAACCCGATCTTGATCGGCCCCTGCGCCGTCGCCTCGCCGACGAAGAGCGCGACGAGCGACGCGACGAGCCCCAACCTGACTATGCGCATGAGCGC
>DAIRVP010000062.1:0-28206 GCA_036802765.1 Candidatus Rokuibacteriota bacterium | reverse complement strand
AGGTCATCAAGTGGAAGGAGATCTACGAGACGATGGAGATCGTCACCGACCGCTGTGAGGACGTTGCGAACGTCATCGAGGGGATCATCCTCAAGATGGCCTGAGCTCCGCCGCGACGCGCATGCTCACTCTCGTCGCTTTCATCGTCGTCGTCGCGCTCGTCTTCGACTTCATCAACGGCTTTCACGACGCCGCCAATTCGATCGCCACCGTCGTCTCCACACGCGTGCTCACGCCGCTGCAGGCGGTGGTGTGGGCGGCCTTCTTCAATTTCGTCGCCGCCTTCGGCTTCGGTGTGCAGGTCGCCACCACCGTCGGCAAAGGCGTGGTCGCGGCCGCCGTCGTGGACCAGTGGGTGATCCTGGCCGGGCTCGCCGGCGCCATCGCGTGGGACCTCATCACGTGGTACTGGGGCTTGCCGACATCGTCGTCCCACGCGCTGATCGGCGGCTTCGCGGGCGCGGCCGTGGTGAAAGCCGGCTTCGGCTCGCTGGTGGCCGCCGGGCTCATCAAGATCGGCGTCTTCATGATCCTAGCGCCGCTCATCGGGCTCACGGTTGGGTTCGCCTTGATGGTGCTGACGATCAACGTCTTCAAGAACGAGACGCCCGGCCGCGTCGACAAGATCTTTCGACGTGGTCAGCTGCTCTCGGCGGCCGCGTACAGTCTCGGCCACGGAACGAACGACGCGCAAAAAACCATGGGCATCATCGCGGTGCTGCTCTTCAGCACCGGCCACCTCGGGCCGGAGTTCTACGTGCCGTTTTGGGTGATCCTGGCAGCGCACGCGGCCATGGGGCTCGGCACGATGGCCGGCGGCTGGCGCATCGTCAAGACGATGGGGATGCGGATCACGAAGCTGCGACCCGTCGGCGGCTTCTGTGCGGAAGCGGCGGGCGCGCTCACGCTCATCGGCACCGCGGTCGGCGGCATCCCTGTCAGCACCACACAAACGATCAGCGGCTCCATCATGGGCGTGGGCGCGATCCAGCGTTTTTCGGCCGTCCGCTGGGGCGTGGCAGGTCGCATCATCACGGCGTGGCTCCTCACCATCCCGGCCTCGGCGTTGATCGCTGCCGGCACGTGGCTGCTGCTGCGGCTGGTGGGTCCCGCCTGACGGCTGGCACGCGATGACGCCGGAGGTCCTCGTCGTCGAAGACGAGCCGGACATCCGGGGCTTGATCGTTCATCACCTCACGCAGGATGGTTTTCGTTGCCGGACCGCCGGCGACGGCGCCGAGGCGCTCGCGCAGCTGCGCGCGGGGCCGCCCGATCTCATCGTGCTCGATCTGATGCTGCCCGGTATGAACGGCCTCGAGGTCACACGCCGGCTGCGCGCCGAGCCTGCGTGGGCGCGACTGCCGATCATCATGCTGACGGCGAAGGCCGACGAGGTGGACCGGATCGTCGGTCTCGAGATGGGCGCCGACGATTACATCGTCAAGCCGTTCTCGCCGAAGGAGCTGCTGGCGCGCGTGCGCGCCGTCTTGCGCCGAGCGCAGCCGCCGGACGACGGTCGCGCGCTTGCTGGGGGCGGGATCATGCTGGACGAGGCTCGCCATCGTGTGACGGTGGACGGCGCCGCGGTGGAGTTGACGCCGAAAGAGTTCGCCTTACTACACGCGCTGATGGCATCGGCGGGCCGCGTGCTCTCGCGCGAATTCTTGCTCAATCGCGTTTGGGGCTACGCGCGCGCCGACGAAGTCGAGTCGCGGACGGTGGACGTGCACGTGCGACGGCTGCGCGCCAAGCTCGGCGACGCTGGCCGCCACATTGCGACCGTGAAGAGCATCGGCTACCGGTTCGAGTCCGAGTGAAACCGGTGGTCCGCGGGCGTACTCTCAACGATATGAAGTCCCGATGGTTCAAGTGTCTGATGGGAATCCTCGCGGGGGGCGCGATGGCCGTGCCGCTCGGTCCCACGTCGACTCAACGCGCCGTGGACCAGATGAATTCGTCGTCGATGCGCGGCGTGCCGACGCCGCCGCCGGCTGCACGTCCGGCACCACAACCGAACGCGGTCTGGGTCCCCGATCGGTTCGTGTCCGCGCCGGGCGCGCCGGCGAGCGTGTTCGACCCCGGGCACTGGGTGCAGTACACGCCCGAAGGCCAGCGCGTCGCGCCGCCGCCGCCACGGCCCGACGTCATCGAGAGTCCCTAGAACTCCCAGACGAACCCGCCCAGGAGCGAGTAGTCCGCGGTCCGCGCGCGCGTCAGCGGAAACTCGATGCCGAGGCGTAGCGTCGTGCCGGGCAGCAGCTTGGCGTTGAAGCCGGGAATGATGCTCACGCGCGTTTTTCCGCGCAGCTCGTCGTCCGGCGCGGCGCGAGTTCTCGTGACGGTGACGATTTCGAGGAGCGGCGCGAACACGCGAGTGACCCGCCACGCCGCCGCCGCCGAGGCCGTCAGCTCCTGCTCGTTCGGCCCCGGGACGTCCGCGTTCAGGTTGAACTCGTACGCGACCGAAGCGAGGACGTCGAAATCCCCGAGCGCGATGCCTCCGGTCACGAACGGCTCCACTGAGGCTTCGCCGCCGAGCCCGCGGCGCTCGGAGCCCGTCGGCAGGCGGCCCTCGACTCCGACGGCGACCTGCGAGAGCCAGTCGAGCGACTGCCATACGGCGACCTTCGTTTCGAGGCTCAGGTCGCCGACGCCCCCCTGAGCCGAACCCTCACGCGGGTCGATGAACACCAACGGCACCTCGAGCTCGACCTGCCAGCGCGGCATGATTGGGAACTCGATCGCCGCCGCCGCTTCGGTCGTGCGTCCTTCCGCGCCCTTGTTGTGCTCGACGGTGAATTCGATCTCGCGCTCGATCACGGGCCGGCGCGTGCGCAGGGGATAGAAGAACGATACGTTTTGGAAGGAGTCCTGTGCGTGCGCGACGTTGACGCCCAGAAGCGTCGGGAGCGCGAGCAGCATGACCAGACGTTTCATCAGCGGCCTCCAGCCTGCATGTGATCGACACCACGTTCGCTGGCTGGCCGCGGGCAACCGCGCCCTCTGGCTGGCTGGCTCGTTACTTCGTCAGGATCAGCTTGTCGGCTCGCGTGATGCGGAGCCGATATTCCTCCTGCCCGTGCTTGATGATGATCTCGCGACGGGCTCCGAACAGCTGCTCGGTGCAGACGATTGGCGGACGCGACGGCGGCTCGGCGCGGTACTCCCCGGATCCCGTCATACGCGACTCGGCTCCGCCGGCTCGACGACGCTGCCGTTGCGCCGCGCGCCACGGCCGAAGACGCTCTGGAAGAACAGCATGCTCGCGCCCGCCAGATATACGACGTAGGCGACGACTTCGAGCGCGCTCGGACGCGCGCGATAGCCAATCAACCCGGCGAAGAAGCCGCCAACGCTGCCATGATCGTCGAGCAGCCACGACGTGTCCCACAGCGGATCGCCGGCGGGCAGCACTCCGAAACTCTGCAGGCGACCCACTCCCGCGCTGAAGAGTCCCGCCGCCAGAAACAGGATCAGCAGCGACGTCACGCCGAAGAACTTCTGGACGCTCAAGCGTCGGCCGCCCTGGAATACCAGCCAGCCGAGCACGGCGGCGGCGACGAGGCCCACGGCGCCGCCGACGAGCGCTGTCCATCCGGACACGCTTTCGAGCTGTGTCATCAGTCCCCAGAGGAACAGGACGGTCTCGGCTCCCTCACGGAACACGCCGGTGAAGGCGATGAGTCCGACCATCCACAGCTGCTGCGACGCATGCGCGGCGTCGATCCGTCGCTGGAGATCGCCTCGCATCTCGCGCGCGTGGCGGCCCATCCACCAACCGTGCCAGGTCAGCAACGCCACGGCGCCGAAGATCACGACCAGCGCGATCACGTCGGGACCGATATCCGCAAGGGGGCCGCTGAGCGCGCTGACCGCGATGCCCATCACGATCGACGCGGCGACGGCGAGAGCGCCACCGAGGGTGACGTAGCGCCGACTTTCCGCGTGTCCGATCTGGACGAGATACGCGTAGACGATCCCGAGCAGCAGCGCCGCCTCGAAGCCCTCGCGTAGGACGACGACGAACGTGGCGCCCACGGGCTATTCCGCGACGATCTTGACTTGTGCCGCGTGGTTGAAGTCGTCCACGAATACGTACGTACCCGGCTTCAGCGCGCGAACGCGGATCTTGACCGTCTTGCCGGCCGGGACGACCTTTTCGATCCTGAGGTCCTTGTTCTCGACCTCGATGGCCTTTTTCGGATCGCTGTTGGTGACGACCAGCACGAACGGCTGTCCCGCCTTCACCTTCAACTCCGCCGGGCTGAAGGCCTGGTTGGCCGCGGTGAGCGGAACCTCGGTAACTTTGTCTTGCGCCTCGGCACGGTCGGAGAGGGAAACGAGTGCGGCGACGGCCACGGCCAGCAGCAGGGACGACATCGTGAGCCGCTTCATACGCGGCCTCCTGGGTTTCGTGATGGTGGCGATTAGGTATACCTAATCACAAAAATATTGTCAACCTAACTGAAAGCCGCGTCGAGTGCGCGCGCGGGCTATCATGCCGGCGATGACGGGACCGATCGAGCTCATCCGCGGGCGCATCGCCGTCAAGCTGACGCTCACCCTCGTCGGCTTCGTGGCGTTCAGCATGCTGGCGGCGGGGGTCTATCTCAATCACGCCCTCGAGGCGTTTGCGGTTGACGCCCTGGAGGCACGGCTGGTCACCGCCGCGCGGCTGCTCCACGACGACGCGCGGGTCCTGCTCTTGCGGCCTGTGGCCGCAGCGGTGCAGGGCTTGGTCGCGCGTGCCGCGGTGCCGACGGCGGCGCGCATCACCCTCATTGCGCTCGACGGCACCGTACTCGGTGACTCCGAGGTTCCCGAAGTCGAGCTCTCGCGGCTGGAAAATCACGCCAACCGCCCCGAGGTCCGCGCCGCGCTCGCCGGCGAGGTGGGACGTGACCTCCGCCGGAGCGTCTCCATCGACGCCCCCCTCCTTTATATGGCGCTCCCGGTGCGCGACGGCTCTCGCATCGTCGGCGTGCTCCGCCTGGCCCTGCCGCTGTCCGTGGTGACCTCGTCCTACGCAAAGCTGCACCGCGTGATGCTGGGCGGCGGCCTGCTCGCGTTGGCGGTCGCCGCGGGCATCGGGATCTTCGTGGCCGGGCGAGTGACGCGGCCGGTGGTCGAGATGGAAGCGATCGCGCGACGCATGAGCGAGGGGGAATATGGCGCCCGCGCGCCCGTGCGCTCGGTGGACGAGCTCGGCGCTCTCGGCGGCGCGCTCAACGCGATGATGGCCAAGCTGCGGGAAAAGATCGATGACCTCGAAGAGGAGCGGGCGAAGGCCACCGCGATCCTCGACGGGATGGTGGAAGGGGTCATCGCGGTCGATGGGCACGAGTGCGTGCTGCTCATGAACGAGCGCGCGCGCGCGATGTTCAGCGTCGGCCCGGCACGCGGCGAGGGCAAGCCGCTCCCCGAGGTGATCCGCAACGCCGATCTGCACGAGCTGTTTCGCGCAACCCGAACGGTCGGCCACGAGCCGCCGCCGCCCGTGCGTCGTGAGCTGAGCCTCGGCCATCCCGTCGGCCGCCTGCTCGAGGCCACCGCGGTCCCGTTGCGACTGGGCGCGGGCGAGTCGGGCGCGGTCATGGTGCTGCACGACATCACGGCGCTGCGCCGCCTGGAGCGTGTGCGCACCGAGTTCGTGGCCAACGTCAGCCACGAGCTGCGCACGCCGTTGACGGCCATTCAGGGCTATCTCGAGACGCTGCTCGGCGGCGCGCTATCGGAGCGCGCGAACGCGCGGCGATTCCTCGAGATCGCGTTTCGTCATACGGAGCGTCTCGGTCGGCTGCTCAACGACCTCACCGATCTGTCCAACATCGAGCTCGGCAAGGTGTCCCTGCGGTTGGCGCCGGTGCGCTTCGCCGACGTGCTCAACTCGGTCCTGGACATCGTCCGACCGAAGGCGGAGAACGGGCGCGTCGGGCTCATCGCGGACGTCGAGCCCGCCGATCTCGCCGTGCACGCCGATCACGATCGCCTCGCGCAGATCCTGATCAATCTCGTGGACAACTCGGTGAAATATACGCCGGAAGGCGGCTGGGTGACGGTGCGCGCCCGGCCGCTCGACGGCACACGCGTGGAAGTCCGCGTCCGCGACACGGGCGTCGGCATTCCCCGCGCGGATTTGCCGCGGATCACCGAGCGTTTCTATCGCGTCGACAAGGCGCGCTCGCGCGAGCTCGGCGGCACCGGGCTTGGACTGGCGATCGTCAAGCACCTCGTGCTCGCGCACGGCGGCGAGCTCATCATCACAAGCGAGGAGGGCGAAGGCACCAGCGTGCGCTTCACGCTGTCCGAAGCGGGCGTTGGGGCCAACCAGATGCAGCTTCCGATGGAGCCGCCGGCGGAGTAACCGGTGGCGGCGCGCTCACCAGCCGAAGAAGTCCTTCGCCCAGACGAACCTGCCGATTCCGGCCGCACGCGCCGCGTCGCGGTCCTTGTCCTGGTCGCCGACGTGCGTGGAGGCGCCAAGGTCCAGCGACCAGGCGGCGGCGAGGTCGAGGAACATGCCGGGTAACGGCTTGCGACACGCACATCCCTCATCATCGCCATGTGGGCACACCCGCCAGTCGTCGAACGCGTGGCCGAGACGCTCGTTGGTCCACGCGAAGCGCCGCAGGACTTCCGCTTCACTGATCTCACCGCGGCCGATGCGCGCCTGGTTGGACACGATGAAGCAGCGATCGAAGGCAGGACGCACCCGCGCGAGGGTCGCTGCCACGTTCGGCGTGAGCACGGGGTGGCCGTCAGCGTCGACGACCGTGCGGTTGTCCTGAGCACGCGCTAGCGTGCCACCCCAATCGAGAAAGAGCGCGGTCGCCGCGGCCACGAGCGCACGCTAGCACGCGCGGCCCGCGCGTCGCCAGAGCGTCGCTGCGACTTCACGCAAACGACACGTCGGCCGCGCTATACCTCGCGCCATGCGAACCCGACTGAGACTGCGCGCGGCGCTTCCGGACGACGTGCCCGACATCGTGACGCTGATCGGACACCTGGGATATCCGGTGCGCGAGGAGGCGCTTCGGCGAGCCTTCGAGCTGCTGCGCACCGCGCTGGAGCACGCGGTGATCGTCGCCGAGCTCGACGGCGCGGTGTGCGGTCTCCTCGCGATGTCTGCACGACCGTCGCTGACCCTGCAGGGTGCCGTCGGCGTCATCCAGGAGCTCGTGGTGCGGCCGGCGCAGCGGCGGCGCGAGATCGGCGAGGGGCTCTTGCAGTACGCCAAGGGTCTCGCCGTGGAACGCGGCTACGTGCGCCTCGAGTGCACGGTGCCCGCAACGCACCAGGCCGCGGCCGATCAATTCCTGCTCGAACGCGGGTTCGAGATCGCCGCGACGACGACGTATCGCTGGAGCGTCCTGGAGGGCAAGAACCCGCGGCTACCGGCGTCGATAACCACGCGCCGGCTGCGTTCGATCCCGGCCTGAACCCGCCCCGCGCGTAACGGAAACTTCACGCGTTCGCGCGTAGGCCGGTCACACAGGAACGCGATCCTGGGTGCGGGTGGAAACTCGCCTCACGCCTGCGCGACGGCATGTCGCGGCGGCGCTCCTGGGGCCGTTCCCCGGGGGCGCGCGCCGGCGGGGTGGCGTTTTCGGTCGCGCCGACCTGCACGTCCACTCTCACTGGAGTGACGGCGCCCAGGCGCCGGAGTCGATCGTCCTCGCCGCCGCGCGGCGACGTCTCGACGTCCTCGCCATCACCGATCACGACGAGATCCGCGGCGCGCTGCGCGCGCGCGACTTCGCAGCCGCCCACCGGACGCTCGGCATCGACGTGGTCGTCGGCGAAGAGATCAGCACGCTCAACGGGCATCTGCTCGGTCTGTGGCTCTCCGAGCGGGTGCCGCCAGGCCTGTCGGCAGTGCGGACGATCGAGCTCATCCACGCCCAGGGCGGCCTCGCCGTCGCCGCGCATCCATTTCATCCGATACGCGGGGCCGCGCGTGGGCATCGCTCGCTCGGCGCGCTCGTGCCCGACCTGCCGCTGGATGGCCTCGAGGTCGTCAACAACGCCGGCGTGTTCTCCGCGCTCTACGACGCGTGGGCGGCGCTGCGCAACGTCGAATGGATGCTGCCCGTGACCGGTGGCAGCGACGCGCACGACATCTGGTATCTCGGCAGCGGCGTCACGCGGTTTCCGGGGCGCGGCGCCGCGGACCTGCGCGCGGCGCTGGAGGAGGGGCGCACGCGCGCGCACGTCGCGTGGTCGTGGACCGCGGCCAAGATGCCGCGCCATCTGCACATCCAGCTGCGAAGCGCATTTCGATTTCTGATGCTTTCACGCCAACGGATGCAGCCCGCGCCGTGAGGGGCCGGTTGCACGATCACCGCCGCTTTTCCGCTGTCCACCGAGGTACGATTATCCGTGTATGCGCCACGCAGGGCACGCCGCTCGCCAGCCACGACGACGCGACCGTCGCGTACGTGGAGGAGGCGGCCAAGGCCGGAACGGCGGTGGCCGAATTCCCGACCACGCTCGAGACGGCGCACGCGTGCCGTGCCTACGACGACCGGGGCGAGATCACCGTCGGCAAGCGCGCCGATCTGATCCGCGTGCGGACGACCGAGGACGCGCCCATCGTCGCCGCGGTATGGACAGCGGGAGGCCGCGTCGCGTGAGCCGTCGGGCACGCCGCCGGCGAATTTCACGCTCCCGTCATCAAACTGTAACGAGGCTCGCGCGATATTTACGGCGCGAGGTGCCCGTGATCGAATTTCTCGGCATCGGTGTTCCCGACGAGCGTGGCGGCTGGCTGCTCCACCGCGTCTGCGCGCGCTTCGAGCGGAGCGGGCTCACCGCGGTCGTGGCTGCGCGACCGGATGCGCGACACGCCTTTATCGACGCGGTCGCCGGCCGGCGCATCCCGGTCGAAGGCCGCGTCTGGGTCGATCGTATCCCGCTGATGCGGGAGACGGCCTCGCGGGTGCGAGGTCTGGTCGCCGAGGCGGGGCCCGAGGCTCGCTTCACCGAGTATCGGTCGGTACTCTGGAACACACTCGTCACGCCTCGCGCCGCCCTCACGGGATTGCTGCGATTTCCGCGACGTGCCGAGCGCGTGGCCGCCATTCGCGCGCTGGCCGCAGTGCAGTTGGACGCGCGCTGGCGGGATCCCGTCGGCCTCCTGACATCCTTCGAGCGTGCGCGCCTCGCGGTGGCTCGCGCACTCGCCCGCCGGCCGCACGCGATCGTGCTGCGCGACGTCGACCGTGCATTGGGCCCCGAGGACGGCACGAGTCTGCTTCGGCTGGTGCGCAGCCTGGCTCGCATCGAGCGCATCATTGCGGTCGCTTCCGTCGGTTCCGCGTCGCTGGCGCACGTCTGCGCCGATCGCGTCATCGTCCTGGCCGAGGGACTGCTGGTCTTCGACGGTCCGGCTGCCGAGTTCAACGACGCGGTGGCGAATCGACGGCTGCGGGGGCTCGTGGGGTGAGCGTGGACGTCGTCGCCCTCTTCGCGGCACGCGGCGCCGAACGTTACGACGAGGCCGTGACACAACTCGAGCACGCGCTGCAGTGCGCGGCGCTGGCGCGGCGTGAGCGGGCTGACGACGAGGTCGTGATGGCGGCGCTCCTCCATGACGTCGGTCATCTAGTGACGCGGACACCCGACAGACCCGACGAGCACCACGGCCACGAGGGCGCCGAGCTGTTGCGTCCGTGGGTGCCCGCGCGCGTCGCCTGGCTCGTCGAGCATCACGTCGTGGCGAAGCGGTATCTGTGCAGCGTCAATCCGAGCTATACGGACCGCCTGTCCCCCGCATCTGTTCGCTCGCTCGCCGCGCAAGGCGCCGTCCTCGATGTGGAGCAGCGCCTCGCCCTCGAGACCCAGCCGTGGTTCGGCGATGCTGTCCGTATTCGCCGCTGGGATGACGATGCCAAGGTCGTCGACGCCGTCACCCCACCACTGGTCGTCTACCGTCCTCTCATCGAGCGCTGGCTCGGACCGCAGTCGTGGCAGTCGGGGAGGGGCATCGACTGAGATGAGTGCCGACGAGCGCGTCGGCAGCGAATCGCGCGCTCGGCTCGTGGCGGATCTGGCGCTCCTCGGCGGCCGCCTTGCTCTCGAACGATTCCATCGCGCGCAGATCGCCATCAAGAGTGATGGCACCCTCGTGACGGACGCGGACATCGCCATTCAGGAGGCGCTCGGAAGCGAAATCGCGCGCCTGTTTCCGACCGACGGGCTCGTCGGTGAGGAGGGGCCGATCGGAGAGTCGACGCGCCAGGCGCGGTACGCCTGGATCCTCGACCCGATCGACGGCACCAACAACTTCGCGCGCGGCATGCCCGGGTTCTCGGTGTCCGTGGGCGTGCTTCGCGATCGCATGCCGTTCGCGGGCGCCGTCTATGACCCGGTGGCGCGCTGGCTGTTCACGGCGTGCGCCGGCCGCGGCGCGTGGCTGAACGATCGACCGTTGCGCGTACGCGACGAGCCCGGGCCCGGCGGGACCGTATTTTCGGTGCGCTCGCCGTTCGGCTCCGGCGTACCGGACTTCGTCGACGGCTGGCTCCGACGCCACCGCCTGCGGCGCTTCGGCTCGACGGCGCTGCACCTCTGTTACGTCGCGCTCGGCGGCCTCGACTTCGTGCATGACGACCGCGCATCGCTGTGGGATATCGCCGGCGCCGCACCGGTGCTGCTCGAGGCGGGCGGCGTGCTTACGACGGAAGACGGCGCGCCGGTGTTTCCGATCACTGCCGAGCAGGCCGGCGGCGAGCCCATCGCGTTGGTCGCCGGTCACCCCGTCTCACACGCTGCCGCCGTTCGCGACGTTTGCACGGGCCGCGACGTGGCCGCGCTGTCTGCCCGCTCGCGCTAGCCCCCGCTCGCATTCACTCTTGCGCAACGTCGCCCGCGACGCGAGAATCGCCGCCTCGGCGTTCGAGCGGGGATCGGGCGGAGACCGCCAAGGAAAGGAAGGCGCCCATGGCACGCGGCAAGACGACGCGCGCAGAGGAGTCCGGTAAGGAGTCCGGCACGACGCAACTCGTGATCTCGACGGCGGTGGGGGCGGCCGAAGCATTGACCGTCGGCGTGGTCCATCTCGCCGAACGCACACTCGTGGAGGCGTTGCACGCTGCCGAGGACGTGGGCAACGAGATCGGCTCCACGCTCGTACGCGCGGCGCGCGGATCGATTCAGGCGGCGAGCGACATCGGTGGCGATCTCGTCCAGGTCGGACGAACCGTGTCCCGCGGGATCGCGGAGCCGGCCCGTGGCCTCGGCACCGGCCTCATGCGGATGACGGACGGTCTGCGGCGATCCGCCGATGGCCTCCGCGCGCGCAAGCCGCTCGCCAAAGCGCGCGGTCCACGCCGCCGCCGCCGCGCCGTGGCCTGAATCGCGCGTCGGTCTGGGTGAACGCGCCTAGGCGGAGCGACGCTTCCTGGTCGACCGCCGGCTTCGAGCTGTTCGCGCCAGCGGTCGTCGCGCCTCGGCGCCGTTCGGCTTGATCAGCGAGCGCACGCCGGCCACGGTTCCACCGAGCGTCGTGCGCACCGAGCGGCCGGCAGTGCCGCCGATGCGGTCGGCCGCCTCGACAGCGCCCTGAGCGGCGCTGCGCGCGATCGTCGCGACATCGACGCCGAGCGTGCGTGCCGCGTCCGCCGTACCCTCGACGGCGCGACGGGCGACCAGCGCCACGTCGCCGCCCACGTCGCCGGTGGCTTTCACCGCGCCGCGCGTCGCCGAGCGCGCAACGCCTCCCAATTCACCGCCGATCTGCTCGGCGGCCTCGATCGTCCCGCGGATCGCGTTCTTGGCGACCACGCCGAGATCGGCGCCGATGGTCTCGGCGGCGCGGATGGCGCCGCGCACTGCCGACACCGCCGTCGTGGCCGCCTCGGCCCCGACGTCGCGGGCGCCCGCCAGCGCGCCCACCACTGTGTTCTTCACGACGTTCAGCACGCCGGTGGAGACCACTTCGCCGCTGCTGATTGCGCTGTAGATCGTCCGCTGCACGTTGCCGGCGGTGTTGGCGCGCACGCCCTGAGTCTGCGAGCGTTTCCGCGTGGCCATGGCTCCGTCCTCCATCGACGTGTTGTTAGGGAGATGCGTTGAGTCGGCGGCGGCCTTCGTGCAGTACAGCCGGCGTCAGGGCACCCGCAGCGACGACGAGCCAATCGGCCGGCGCCAGTGGCGTCACGCCGAGGAGCCGGCGCAGCGGCGGAACGAGCATCGCCGCCATCTGCGCGCCCAGGCTCGCGAGCACGACCGTGCTGACGCGCGAGCGTGCGCCCGTCGCGCCATTGCTGGCGGCCGTCGCGCGGTAGCGGAACGTGTGCAGCAGCTGCGCGGCGGTCAGCGTCGAGAATCCGAGCGTCGCGGCCTGCGGTCCCGCTCCGTAGCGGGCGAGGCCGATCGCCTGAGACGCGAGCGCCGCGGTCGTGAGGAGGGCTCCGTCGGCGGCGATCTCACGCAAGTCGGCGCGCGAAACCATCGGGGTGGCGGGATCGCGCGGCGGACGCTCCATCACCGAGCGATCCGCCGGCTCCACCGCGAGCGCCAGCGCGGGCGCGACGTCCGAGAGCAGATTGATCCAGAGCAGCTGAATCGCGGACAGCGGCCGCGGCATGCCGATCGCGAGCGCGCCGAGCGTCGCCATGATCTCGCTGGCATTAGTCGACAGCAGGAAGCGCAGGCTGCGGCTCACGTTGGTATGGATCGCGCGGCCCTGGGCGACGGCGCCGAGCAGCGCGGCAAAGTCGTCTTGCAGCAGCACCACGTCCGCAACGTCACGCGCCAGATCGGTGCCGCGCGCTCCCATGGCGACGCCGATGTCCGCGGCTCGCAGCGCTGCCGCGTCGTTGATACCGTCACCGGTCATGGCGACGACGTGACCCGCGGCCTGCAGGGCGCGAACGATCTGATACTTGTTCGCAGGCGACACCCGCGCAAACACGTCCGCTTCGGCGGCCAGCATCGCCAGACGGCCGGTGTCGACGTCCACCAGCTCGGAGGCCTCGACGACACGCTCGCCGAGCCCCAACTCGCGCGAGATGGCGGCCGCCGTCTGCGGATGATCGCCCGTGAGCATGATCGTGCGGATGCCCGCCCGCCGGCACGCGGCGATCGCGTCGCGAACGCCCTCGCGCACTGGATCGGTCAGCGCCACGAGCCCGACCCAGACGAGATCGTCGTAGGCGCCGTTGGCGGCGCGATCGGCGTACGCGAGCCCGAGCACGCGCAGCCCGCGTGCGGCGATGGCGGCTTCGCGCACGCGGATGCGCTCGCGCTCGGGCGCCGCGAGCGGCATCACGCCATGGCGCGTGGCGATGCGGCTGGCGCGTGCGAGCACGTCTTCGGGAGCGCCTTTGAGCGCCGTGAAAGAGCGGTCGCCGCGGACGTGCACCGTCGCCATCCAGGTGTCGCCGTCGCGGCGCGGGCGGCTGTCGACCACCGGATGGGCGGCCCGCAGCGCGCGGTAGTCGAGACCGGCGTCCTGTGCGGCGACGAGCAGCGCGCCTTCGGTGGCGCTGCCGCGCACCTCGTCGCCCACCAGCTCGGCGTCGTTGCAGAGCGCCGCGATCGTGAGCGCCATCCGCAGCGCGTCGTCCGACCGGACGGCCTCCGCGACGTCGGCGCGCCGATATTCGCGCTCGCCGACACACCACACCTCGGCGACCATGCGGTTCTCGGTTAGCGTGCCCGTCTTGTCCGCGCAGATCACCGTCGTCGCGCCGAGATTCTCGACGGCGGCGAGCCGGCGGACGAGCACACCGCGGTGCATGAGGCGCTGCATGCCGAGCGCGAGCGTCGTCGTCGCGACCGCGGGCAGCCCTTCGGGCACCGCGGCGACGGCGAGCGAGACGGCGGAGCGCAGCATCTCCACGAGCGGCACGCCGCGCAGCAGTCCCAATCCCAGCGCGGCCACGCAGGCGCCCAGCGACACGCCGACCAGGCCGCGGCCGAGATGATCGAGCTGACGCTCGAGCGGTGTCGGCGGCATGCTCGTCTCTGAGACCAACGCGCGGATCCGGCCCAGCTCGCTGTCGCGGCCGAGCCCCGTGACGCAGGCCAGCGCAGCACCTTCGGCCACGGCTGTGCCGGCATACACCATGTTCCGCCGGTCTCCGAGCGGGGCGTCGTCCGGACAGAGAGCGTGCGCCGATTTGGCGACCGCGAGGCTCTCGCCCGTGAGGGCGGACTCGTCGACGGTGAGACCATCCGCCGCGACCAGCCGCGCGTCCGCCGGCACGTCATAGCCCGCGCGCAGGACGATGAGATCGCCCGGCGCCAGTGCAGCGGCCGGCACGATCGACTCGACTCCGTCGCGTCGAACGACCGCCTGCGGAATGGTCGCGTTCTGCAGCGCGGTCAGGATGCGCTCGACGCGGCTCTCGGTGACGTAACCGACCGCGGCGTTGGCCGCGACCACGGCGAGGATCACCGCGGCATCCAGGGCAGCGCCGCCCACGAGCGACAGCGCGGCGGCGCCGCCGAGCAGAACGACCGGCAGCGACGAGAGATGGTCGCGCACGATGGCGACGCCGGACTTTGGCCGGTGCATCGGCAGCACGTTGCCGCCGTGCTCGAGTCGGCGACGCTCGGCCTCGTGCATCGTCAGGCCGGTGTGCGCGGAGGTCGCGAGACGTTCGACGACGACGGCGGCATCGACCGTGTGCCACGCGGGCGTAGTCGGATCGCGATGACCGTTGCGACCGGCGCGCGCCGCGGCGGTCTCTCGGCCCACAGCGGCGAGCAGCTGCCGCATGTCGAGGCGACGCGTATCGAATCGGATGAGCACGCTTCCGGTGATCGCGTTGGTCGTGACGCTGTGGACGGCCGCGTGACCGGCGAGTCGCGTCTCGACGGCGTGGGCCAGCAGAGGCGCGTCACGCAAGGCAGGCAGGCGCAGACGCACGCGACCGGGAACGGCGGTGGAGACGACCACGGCGGTAGGACGCAAACCGTTGCGCCGCGCGATGACGGCGCTCATGCGGGCGCGCCGACGCGCCGAGTGGCCCGCGCCGAGCCGGGGACTAGCGGAGCGAGGCGACCGACCGCTTCGTCGGCGGCGCCAACCGGCGCCGCTCGAAGTAGCGGTCCATTTCCGTCTCGAATGAGCGCCGTAGCGATCCGGCCGACTCGAACACCATCTCGGCCAGAAGCCCTAGCAGAAATCCGGCGATCATCGTCTTTACCTCCGCGTCCACCATACGCGGCGCGTGTAACGAGACGATGACGAGCGCCCGACATTCTCGTAAAGGCCGGGTCAGGCATGTGAAGGCTCGTTCACAGGGGCCCGGCCATCGGCCCGGGTGGCGGTGATGGCCGCGGCGGCGACGGTCGTCCCATGGGCGAGGAGGATGCTCGCGACCGGCCTGGCGAAGCCGAGCGACGCGAGTCCGACCACGCCCAGGTTGGCGCGGGCGGCGACGCCCAGGGTGCGACGGATCGCGACGATCGCCTCGCGCGAGAGGTCGATTGCGCGAACGACGCGATCGAGCCCGCCGCGCAGAATCACGACGTCCGCGGCCTCGACGGCGAGCTCGGCGCCTCCGGGCACGGCCATGCCGACGTCGGCCTCGTTCAACGCGAGCGCGTCGTTGGCGCCGTCGCCCACCATCGCGACCACGCGTCCCTCGGCCTTCAGTGAGCGGATCAGCGCGGCTTTGTCCTGCGGCAGCATCTCGGCGTAGTAATGCCGGACGCCGAGCGACTCGGCGATCACCCGCGTCGGTTCCGGATGGTCACCCGACAGCATGATGACGTTTCGCATCTCGCGCGCGCGCAGCGCGAGCACCGCGTCGCGCGCCTCGGCCCGCAGCGAGTCCTGCAAGATCAGCGCGCCGGCGAGCCGTCCGTCGATCGCCACGAACGTGGGCGCGGCGCCGACCGCGTGCGCGCTCGCCTCGTCGCCCTGCGCGGCCGTCAGCGCGACGCGCTCGGCTTCCATGAATCGCCGGCTGCCGACCAGCACCCGGCGGCCCGCGATCTCGACGTCCAGACCGAAGCCGGTGCTGAAGCGCGTCTTGGTGACGGCCGGCACGTCCAGCCGCCGGGCGGCGGCCGCCGCGGCGACCGCGCGTGCCACCGGATGGCGGAAGCCGCGCTCGGCCGCCGCGGCCAGTCGCAGGAGCTCGTCCTCCGATGGCCCGTTGCGATACGTCACGACACGGACGATCCGCGGCGTCCCCGAGGTCAGCGTGCCGGTCTTGTCGAACACGACCGTGTTCACGCGGGCGAGCGCTTCGAGCGCGCGGGGACCCTTCATGAGAATCCCTTCGCGTGAGGCGCGTTTCATCGAGGTGACGATCGCCGTCGGAATGCCCACGCGCGCCGCCATGCCGTAGTCGGCCACGAGAATCGCGACGCCCGCCTCGACGCTGCGCGAGAGCGCGGCGCCGAGCCCGCCGAGCGCGAGGGTGCGGCGGACATCGCGGTGCGCCAGGCGCTCCGCGTAGATCTGGATCTCGGATTTCTCCGCGGCGGCGGTCTCGATGACGGCGACGATGCGGCCGACCGCGGTGTCGAGGCCGGCGCGATCCACGCGGATCTCGAGCTCGCCGTGCTCGACGGTGGTGCCCGCGAACACGGTGTCCTCGGCGGCGCGCTCGACCGGAAGCGCCTCGCCGGTCATGGTCTGCTGGTTCACGAGCGCTTCGCCGCGCAGGATGGTGCCGTCGATCGGCAGGCGTTGCGGGCCGCGGACGACGACGACGTCACCGGGACGCAGCGCGGTCGCCGGCACCGTCACGCGGGCGTCGCCCTCGACCCGCACCGCCGTTTCGTCCGCGGGCACCACGAGGTCACGCAGCGACCGGCGCGTGGTCACGACGCTGCGGCTGACGACCCAATCGCCGAGCGCGCGTAACCAGGTGAGCAGCGCCGCCGCCGGAAAATTGCGCCGCGCGGCCAGCACGGCCAGCGTCGAGGCTTCGAGCACCTCACCGTTCAAGCTTCCGCGCGCGAGCGCGGCGCCGGCGCGAATCACCGCCGGGGCGTCCGCGATCAGGACGAGCGCAGTCAGCAACGGCCATGACACGAGCTCGGTGACGGTGAGCGCGAGCACGGTTGTCGCGCCCGCGAGACGAACGAGGGGCATCGACGACGCGTCGAGCCCCCCGGGCGGCTCGGGCGGAGCCGACATGTCGGGCGCGCTGGTGTCGAGGCGGCTGTCGAGCTCACGCAGAACGTCGACGAGCGCGCTCTCGGCGAGACGGAACGGATCGTATTCGATGCGGACGCTGCCCGTAACGCCGCTGCCGTTCACGGTGCGCACGCCCGGCACGGAGCGCAGCGTGTTGACGACAGCGTCCTGCCGCGGCTTCAGCCACGCGGTGGGATAGCGTACGCGCAGACTGCCGCGCACCGAGTGGGCGACGCGCCAGCGCATCGATCAGCTCTCGCGATGCGGCAAGGCGTAGTCGCGGAACAAGGAGTGCGCGTACCAGAGGGCGCTCGACCACCTCAACGGCGCCGCACGGCCGCTCAGGATCTCGCGCGCGGCCCACAGCGTCAGCACCGCCGGCACGAGGACACCGAGCGTCAGGGCGCCGCCGGTTGTTCCGGCAACGCGCGCGTTGACCGCGCCGAACACCGAGCTCACGGCCCCTGCCACCGTCGGCCGACCACCATTTGTCGATGGCGCGGCGGGTGGGGTGACGTCGACCTGCGTATGGTCGGCAATCGCTCCGACGATCGCAGCGTCATCGGCTTGCTCGCGATCGTAGAGCACGAGCAGGCCACGAGTCAGCGGTGACCACACGGCAGAAATGACGCCCGGCAGCGACGTCACCGCCTCGGTCAGGCCTTCGGTATCAGCGGCGGTGGGGACGCGCACGCGCAGCCTTCCCGGGATGCTGTGCACGACCTCGAGCGTTTCGTGAGCCGCGTCCGACGGCATGGCGCTCAGGATGTGCGGCGTCTGGGCGCGCTTCGGCGACGTGGGGGCGCGGCCACTTCGTCCGTCTCGGCGTCGGCCGATTCTTCGTCGCCGAGGTCCACGTGGTGGCCGTTACCGTTGGTCGCGGCGAGGATCGCTTCGCGTCGCGCGCGCGCCTCCGCGGCGATGTCCTCGAGCGTCTCGAGCTGCTCGGCGGCGATGCGACGCGCGTCCTGGAGCAGCCCCATGCCGGCAGCCGTCGCCTCGACGGCGAGCGGTCGTAACACGCGCGCGAGCGTGGGGGCGAGCCACGCGGCGCCAAGCCCGAGCAGGAACGAGATTGCATTGCTACCCATCGCGGGAACCCTCCGGTGTGAGGCGCTGCTGATGCAAACGCCGGTGATCGTAACAATCCGAATGTGACGACGCCATTACGAATACGGGCCGCCCAGTGTGCGAGTTACATGCCCGCGGAAAATCGACTCCTACGGCCTCTTCGGCCCGCAAGCCAGCCGCCTCGGTTATCCACCGCCATCCACCGGTTACCGCACCGATTATCCCCAGCAACACAACATTTGCGCTTCTGTAACACGCCGGCAACGAGATATTGTGTACGTTGAGGCCGGGAAGCGCTGACGCTGGAATGCGCGTTGCACCGCGGGACATTGGAACTCACCGACCACGGTGGATGACGGTGGATAACTCCAACGAGGAGGCGCCCGGTTGAAGCGCATCGATACCCACACGCACCCGAAGATCTCCAAGCATTTCAGCTTCGATCCGGGCTCGATCAGGCGCACGGTTCGTATGGCGCGTACCGTTGGATTGGATGCTGTCGCGTTGACCGAACACTTTCATGCGCGCGGCTACTGGAATATCTACACTCACCTCGCCGACGCCTACCCCTGCGAGCGGGGCGTCTTCCGCTCCGACGGGATCGAGCTGCTGACTGGCGCAGAGGTCAACATTCGCGAGAAGGCGCACGTCATCGTGCTCGCCGAGCTCGCAGAACTGCGGCGCCTGGACGCAGCGTTTCCCGAAAAGCTCTCGCACGGCTACGAGCCGACGCTGCGCGAATTTCTCGATGTGACGGATGACTTCGACATCGCCCGCATCGGCGCGCACATGTTTCGCCGCACCAAAGAGCTGGGAAAATTTCCGGCGACCGATCTGCGGCGACTCCACGCGCTCGAGATCAACGGCAAGGACTTCGGCACCGAGATGATGCTGATCGTGCAGGCGCGTGCGCTCGGCCTACCGATCGTCGCCGGCAGCGATGCGCATCATTGGCTGCAGCTCGGCGTTCGCCACACGCTCATCCACACCGACGACATCGCGATGCATGCGGTGATCAAAACGATCAAAGAGGGCTTGACGGGTTTCTCGACGTCCCCCTATACTCCGCTGCGCGTTAAGGCCGCTAAGTCGCTGAAAAACATTACGAAGATGTTACGTAAATGTTACGAGGCCGTGGGACTCGGAGAGCCGAGACTCGCCGCCTCAACGGCCGGGCGCCACTAAAACAGGGGACGTACCGGCGTGCCCCGGGCGGCCTCACGGGGCCGAATGGATATCGACGCTGTGAGCAAGCACGCCGAGGCCGCCAACGACGGACGGGCGTCCGCGCGCGAGGCGGCGCCTGGCACCATCCCGGCCAAGTATCGCGGACACGCGCGTCGGGACGCGGCGGCGTTTTATCTCTCGCAGCTCGCGCGCGGTGTCCTCGCGGGCGAGCTGAAAGTCACACAGGGCGAGCGGGAGACGTCACTGGCGACGTCGGAATTCCTGGTGCTCGAAATCGAGATCAAGCAGAAGAAGCGAGCGAATCACGTCGCGGTGAAGCTGCGTTGGCCCAAGCGACCGCTGATCCGGATCGCCGCAGGGGGGGACAGGGATGGGGCGTAAGGAGTTCGAGTACGAGGGCGTCGCATCGCCGGCAGAAGCGGCGGAGGCGCTGAATCGGATCGCGGATGGCATTCGTGCGCGGTCGCTGTCGTTGTCGCTCGGCGAAGAGGGCATCGAGGTCTTCCCCGATGGCGATCTATCCATGGAAATCGAGGCGAGCGAGAAAAAGGGTAAGGCGAAGATCGAGATTGCCATCGCGTGGAAGCGCGCCCACGACGATGATGAAGACGACGACGAGTAGGCCGGAGGAGACCAGCATGGGGAAGGACAAGTTCGAGTTCGCCCGCATCGCTTCGCCTGAGGAGATCGCCGAGTACCTCACGTCGCTCGCGGTCGGTCTCAAGCGCGGAGAAGTGAGTCTCGAGTCGGGCGAGCGCACGCTCCGGCTGGCACCGGGGCCTGACATGAGGCTCCAGATCAAGGTGGCGCAGAAGGAGCACAAAGGGAAGCTGGAGCTCGAGATCGGCTGGAAGCGCCAGGCTGTGACGAAGGCGCCCGAGCTCCGCGTCGCCGTCGGTCCGCGCGCCGGCCGCTAGCTCAGAGCCGCTCGCCGTCGTGATGCTGGAAGATCTGGGCCAGGATCTCGCCCTGATGGCGAGGCTCGTCCAGTCGCAGCTGATGACCGCCATGACGGCCTTCTTCCAGAAGAACGTCGCGCTCGCGGTCCGCGTGCGTGACAAGGACGATCAGATCGACAACCTCCTCGGCGCGATCGAGGAGACCTGCTTCGAGCGGATCGCCGGTGAGCCGGCCGGCAGTCCGCGCTCGCGTCGTCTGCGGGGCGTCTTCCGCGTCGCGCTGAACCTCGAGAAGCTCGGCGACTACGCCGTGAACATCGCCGAGCAGGCCGAGCACGTGGCGCGGCTGCCCACACGTCCCATCCCGTTCGATCTCGCGGGCCCCGCGCGCGTCGCGCTGGCCGCGCTCGACGAAGTGATCACCTCGTTCACCGACGGCAGCGCCGAGAAGGCCAAGCACGCGTGCACGTGCGAGCCGGAGCTCGATCGGCAGTATCGGGACGCGCTGCTGCAGGCGTTCAAGCGCTTCCCCGAGCCGGGGCAGGATCCGGCGTTCGTCATCACGAACCTCTTCGTGTCGAAGTTCCTCGAGCGCATGGGCGACTCGATCCTCAACATCGGCGAGACGACGCTGTTCATCCTCACCGGCGAGCGGCTCAAGCTGCACCAGTACCTGCACCTCGAGCAGATGGTCGGCGAGGTCGCGCCGGCGCTGGGCACCGAGGCGCCGCTCGACTTTCGGCAGATCTGGGGCGGCATCAGCGGTGCGCGTGTCGGCCGACTCGTCGGCCGCGAGGGGCCACTGATCTGGAAAGAGGGTGCCGAGGCAAAGATCGAGGAGGAAGTACGCGAGATGGAGGAGTGGAACCGTCTCGTGCCCGGACTCGTCCCCGGCGTGAAGAAGCGGTTTCAGCGCGACGGGCGCGAGTCGTTCCTCGGCCAGTATCTCGACGGCGTCGCGCTGCGCGACGTCTATCTCTCGCGCCCGTGGGACGACAAGCTCCTCGCGACGAAGCGGTTGCTCGAAACGGTGCGCGACGTGTGGCTCGCCACGATGACGAAGGAGCCGCCGGCGGTCGACTACGTGCGTCAGATCCGCGACCGCCTGCCGGATCTCTATGCGCTGCATCCCGAGCTGGAGGCGCTGCGGAGGCGGGAGACGCGCGTGTTCGGCATCGCTCACATGTCGCTTTCAATGCTGCTCGACGCCGTCGCGCGTGTGGAGCCGCACCTGGCGCCGCCAGTCAGCGTGCGGCTGCACGGCGACTTCAACACCAACAACATCGTCTATGATCCCGCGCAGGACCGCGTCCACTACATCGACGTTCACCGCAGCGCACTCGGCGACTACGTACAGGATGTCGGCGTGCTGCTCGTGAGCAACCTGCGTATGCCGATCCAGGATGCGCGCTTGCGGGCCGACCTGACACGGGTGAACGGCTACATCCGTGAGTTCGCCGCGGAGTTCGCGCGGCTCGTCGGCGACGTGCACTTCGACACGCGGCTGACGGTGGCGCAGGCGCGCTCCTTCATCACGTCGAGCCGGCTCGTCGCCGACGCCGACTTCGCGCGCGACATCTTTCTGCAGGGCGTGCGCCTGCTCGAGCAGGCGGCGAGGGCCGCAGCGTGATCGCCGTCGTCGGGCAACCCGGCGCGTGGTCGACCGAGCGCCTCGCCAACGCGCTGCGTGCCGCCGGTGCCGATGCGCTGGTGGTCGACCTGGCCCGCTGTGCCCTGCGGCTGCCGGAGCCCGGCGTGTGGCACCAGGGGCGGCGCCTCGACGTCGAGGCGGCGGTGGTGAAGAAGATCGGCGATACGGCCGGCGGCTGGACGGTGCGCGAGCGGCTGCAGATTCTCCGGCACTGGGAAGCCTCCGGCGTGCCGGTGTGGAGCGCGCCCGACCGCCTGGAAATCGCTGTCGACCGCTACCGCATGACGGTCGAGTTGGTGCGCGCGGGACTGCCCGTGCCCGAGACCGTCATCACGGAAGACGTCGGCGAGGCGGTGGCCACCGTCGAGCGCTTCGGTGTCGCGGTGCTCAAGCCGCTGTTCACGTCCAAGGGCCGCGGGATGGTGCGGCTGGATTCCTCGCTTGACGTGCGACGCATTCTCGAGGGCCATCGGATCGACAACGCCGATCCGTTTTACCTGCAGCGCTTCGTGAAGCATCCGGGGCGCGATCTCGGGGTGGCCGTGCTCGACGGGCGTTGCCTCGGCGCATACTGGCGCATCGCGGGCGACGGCCAGTGGATGACCACGGTGCTCTCGGGTGGACGTTACGCGCCCGCCGACCCGCCCGCTGAGGCAATCGCGCTCGCTGAGCGCGCGGCACGGCACTTCGGCCTGCTCTTCACCGGCGTGGACCTCATCGAGACGGACGGCGGATTCACCGTGCTCGAGGTCAGTGCCTTTGGCGGCTTCCGTGGGCTTCTCGACGGCTGCGGCGTCGACGCCGCGCCGCCATTGGCAGGCGCGGTGCTGGGCCGGACGGCGAGCGTGCGATGATCACGCAAGACACCGCCGCGGCGCTGGCGAGGGCGCAGACGCCGGACGTGCTCAGCCTGCGCGTGGTCGACGTGCCGATCATCGTCCAGACGAACGACGCCCGCGTGTGGAGCGCGCTGCGGCTGTACTACGACCCTTGGGTCGCGAATGAGACGCCGACCGGCGCCGCCGTCGTACGGCTCGTCCACGACAACAGCGTCACCGGGCCCGAGGGGTTTCGCGACGTCGTGCGCGGCGAAGGCCGCAAGGTGAAGGAAGCCGTCCGCGAGGGCGACGGTGAGCGCCTCATCCTCAAGCGCACGACCGGTGTGCTGATGGGCGTGCGGCCAGGTCACGCGTGGGCGACCGGCGATCTCGTCGCCAATCTCAACCAGGCGGTGAATCTCATCAACCACTGCTACGCGCGCGCCGTGCTGGCGCGCGGGAATCTCCTGCTGCACGCATCGGCTGTGTCGTGGAACGGTCGCGCCGCCGCGCTGGCCGGTCCGCCCGGCGCCGGCAAATCGACCACAGCACTGCATCTGGTCGAGGCGGGCTACCGCTTTCTCTCCAACGACCGCGTGCTCGCCAAGCCGCTCGACGACCGCGTCGAAGCGCTCGGCTACCCCAAGCAGCCACGCGTCAATCCCGGCACGCTACTCTCGCACCCGCGGCTGCGGCGCCGCATATCGGTGGAGGAGCGCCACGAGCTCGAAGCGATGCCGGCGGCCGAGCTGTGGGACCTCGAGCGGAAGTCCGACGTCGACCTCAATACGGTGTACGTCAAGGGCACGATCGAGCTGCAAGGCGACCTCAAGGCGCTCGTGCTGCTGCGCTGGACGCGTGACGGTGTGGGCCTCGACGTCCGCCGCCTGACGTTGGCGCGTGCGCTGGCCGCGGTGCCGCTGGTGCACAAGGACCTCGGCGTTTTCGACATCGACCGCCCGTTCGACGCGCCCGCTGCGCCTCCCGATCTTGCCGCCTACGCTCGGCTGTTCGCCCGCATCGCGGTGATCGAAGTCCGCGGCCGCGTCCAACCCGCGGCGCTCGCGGACGTCGTCGGCCCGCTCGTCGGGCGCTGACAACGACGCGCTGCGTGGGCGACGCGCTCACGGGCGCGCGTCGCGCTCCGTGAGGACCAGACACCGCGGGTGTGCGCGGAGCACCGACGCGGGCACCTCCGGCGTGACCGGGCCGTCGAGCATGCGGCGCAGCGCCGTGCGTTTGCTTTCGCCGCTGACGAGCACGATGACCTCGCGCGCGGCCATGATCGTCGCGAGCCCCAGCGTCACCGCGCGCCCGCAAACCTCGCCCTGGATCACGTCGTCGGTGAGGATGTAGCGAACGGTCGCGTCCAGCAGCCGCACGGGCCGCGTCACGACGTCGAAGGCGCAGCCCGGCTCGTTCGATGCAATGTGCGCGTTCGGACCGAGCCCGAGCATCACCACGTCGAGTCCGCCGGCCTCCGCGATCGCCGTCTCGTAGGCCGCGCACATCGCCTCCAGGTCGGCGGCGTCGACGGCGAACGGCCGGCAGCGCGCCGCCTCCACGCTGGCCCACGAAAGAAACTCGGCGCGCACTTGGCGCCAGAAGTAGCCATCAGCCGGCGCGGGTGGACACAGCTCGTCGACGGAGAAGATGCGCATCTGGGAGTAGTCGATGGGGTCGCACACCTGCAGCGCCGCCATCCGCGCGTACATCCGACGAGGCGTTCGGCCGGCCGGCACGGCCATGGCCAGATCGGGCCGCGCGCGGACGCGTGCACGGAAGACATCGGCGGCGATCTCGGCGAGCTCGTCGGCGTTACGGGCGATGAGGACTTGCATAGGACGCGTCTGTGGGTGATTAGAACACCATGGATCGACTGTCGATGTTCGGGCTGATCGCGGTGACCGCGATGATGGTGTGCTACGCGCTCGAGCGGCGTGGCCGCGGGTACGTGTTGGGATTCGCGGGATCCTGCGTCCTCGCTTCCATATACGGATTCGCCCAGGGCGCCTGGCCCTTCGGGGTGGTCGAGGCGGTATGGGCGCTGATCGCCCTCCGGCGCTGGCGCCAGCCGTCGCGCGGTTCGGCCGATCACGGGTTATCGTAATCCCTGCGTTTCAGCGAGGGGGCAACGCGCGATGGCCGTCAGCGTCCGGTTCGTGGGGTCGGGCGACTCGTTCGGCAGCGGCGGACGTTTCCAGACGTGCATCGTCGTCGATGGCCCGGGCTCGCGCTTTGCCATCGACTTCGGCGCGTCGTCGCTGATCGCGCTGGCACAGCAGGGGATCGAGCACAACTCGCTCGACGCGATCGTCCTCACCCACTTGCATGGTGATCACTGCGGCGGTGTGCCGTTTCTGCTCGTGGACGCGATGCTCGCGGCGCGGCGGACACGCCCGCTCGTCATCGCCGGGCCGCGCGATCTGCGGCAGCGCATGGACGGTATTCGCGAAGCCCTGTTTCCCGGCTCACACGTGATGACGCCGAAGTTCCCGCTGACCTGGATCGAGATGGAGCCCGGAAAGCCGCACGCGGTCCTGGATCTCGTCGTCACGCCTCAGCCGGCGCGCCACACCGCGGAGACCAATCCAACGGCGCTGCGTGTGGAAGTGGGCGGCAAGGTGATCGCCTACAGCGGAGACACGGAGTGGACCGATGAGGTTGCGCGAGTCGCGCTCGGCGCCGATCTGTTCATCGCTGAGTGTTACTTCTACGACAAGCCGGTCAAATGGCACCTCAACTATCCCGCGCTCGCGGCGCAGCGCGGAACACTCGGCGCCAAGCGCGTGATCCTGACGCACATGAGCCGTGAAATGTTGGCCCATGCGGCGGACGTCCCCGAAGAATGCGCGCACGACGGCCTGGTCGTCACGCTATGACCCGGGAGTCACTCGCCTGCGGCTTCGCCGAGCAGCCGCTCGACGATGACGCAGTCGCGCCACGTCCCGTCCAGCTTCGCGTGGCGCCGGTAGACGCCGACGATCCGAAATCCGCAGCGCTCGTGGAGCCGAATACTGGCCGCGTTCTCGGCCAGAATCCGCGACACGATCTTCCAGAACCCCCGCGCGGCATACTCGCGGCACAGCGCGTCCAGCGCTGCCCGTCCCAGCCCTGTGCCCCGCGCGCTGCGTGCGACGTACACCGAGTGCTCCGCGACCCCCGCATATGCCGGGCGGCTGCGATAGGCTCCGGCGCCCGCCCAGGCGACAATCACGCCGTCGCGCTCGACGACGACCGTAGGGAAGCGGTCACCGTTTTCGACCAGGCCTGCGGCGATCTGGTCTGGCGTGCGATGCCGGGTCTCGAACGTCGCCACGCGGTCGTCGATCCCGTCGTTGTAGATGCCTGCAATCGAGGCAGCGTCGGCCGGCGTCGCCAGCCTCACGCGGATCCCGGGTGCCATTCCGGGAATTATCAGACCGTTCGCGCCAATCGCACGCGCCCCGCTTCACCCAAGATTTACGACACCGTCATCGTCCTGTAACGCACTCCGCAGACACTCTGCAGCAGATGAAGGTCGCCACGGCTGCGCGCCAGCAGCAGGGTCGGGTGCTCGTCGTAGAGGACGAGCGCGATGTCGCTGATCTCATCCGCTACAACCTGACCAAAGAAGGCTACGACGTCGTCATCGCCCCCACCGGCTCGGATGCGCTGAAGCAGGCCCGCGAGGTGCACCCCGATCTTGTGCTGCTCGACATCATGGTGCCCCAGCTGAACGGCTGGGAGGTGTGTCGCCGCCTCAAGGCCGATGTCGAGACCAAGAACATTCCCGTAATCATGGTGACCGGACGCGTCGAGGAGGGGGACAAGGTCCTCGGCTTCGAGATGGGCGCCGACGATTACGTGACGAAGCCATTCTCACCGCGCGAGTTGCTCGCACGCATCCGCGCCGTTGCTCGCCGTGGCCGATCGGGTGACGTGGAGAAGAAGCCGCACGTCAAGATCGGTGACCTCGAGATCGATCGCTATCGCTTCGAGATCCGCATGAAGGGCCGTCCCGTCGAGCTCACCCCCAAGGAGTTCGAGCTGCTCGCCATCCTGGCGGGCGCGCCCGGGCGAGTCTTTGGCCGCGAGGAGCTGCTGGATGCGGTCTGGGGACGCGACGGGTTCGTTGAGCCGCGGACCGTGGATGTCCACGTCGCCCGTCTGCGGGCGAAGTTCACGTCCGCCAAGCTGCCGGCGCCGGGCGTCGAGACGGTCCGCGGCGTTGGTTACCGGTTCCGAGAACCGGACCGTCCGTAACACTAACGTTACCGTTTCATAACCGAAGTGAAACACAACGGGGCCACCATGTGTGGCGAGCCCGAACGGGAGGATACGAACAATGAGGACATGGCTGCGCGCGATGGTCCTCGTGCTGACGGGCTGGAGCTGGCTCGTTGCACCGGCCGACGCACAGATGCTCATGAACGGCGCGGGGGCGACGTTCCCGTACCCGATCTACTCGAAGTGGTTCGACGAATACACGAAGGTCGATCCGGAAGTGCGCTTCAACTATCAGTCGATCGGCAGCGGCGGTGGCATCAAGCAGGTCACCTCGCGCACCGTGGATTTCGGCGCCACCGACGGCCCGATGACCGACGAGCAGCTCAAGCAGGCGCCGGGCGAGCTCCTGCACATTCCGACCGTGCTCGGGGCCGTCGTCGCGACGTACAACCTTCCCGGCGCACCCAAGCTGAAGTTCACGGGCGACGTCCTGGCCGATATCTTTCTCGGAAAGATCACCAAGTGGAACGACGCCAAGATCACGGCGCTGAATCCGGGCGCGACGCTGCCGGACCAGCCGATCGTGGTCGTGCATCGCTCGGACGGCAGCGGCACGACCTATATCTGGGTCGACTACCTCTCCAAGATCAGTCCGGAGTGGCAGCAGAAAGTCGGCAAGGGCACGTCGGTGAACTGGCCCGTCGGGCTCGGCGGCAAGGGCAATGAGGGCGTCTCGGGCCAGGTGAAAGGTCAGCCGGGCGCTCTCGGCTACGTCGAGCTCGCGTACGCCGTGAAGAACAATCTGCCGGTGGCCTCGATCAAGAACGCCAACGGCAAATTCGTCGAGCCGACGATCGCGACCACCACGGCGGCCGCGACCGGCGCGGCCAAGAGCATGCCGGATGATTTCCGCGTGTCGCTCACGAACGCGCCGGGCGACGACGCCTATCCGGTGGCGAGCTTCACCTGGCTGCTGGTCTACAGGGATCAGGCGAACGAAGCCAAGGGCCGCGCGCTCGCGAAGTTCCTGTGGTGGATGAGCCATGACGGTCAGAAGTACGCCGACGATCTTCTCTACGCGCCGCTCCCGGTCCCGGTCGTGAAGCAGATCGAAGGGAAGGTCAAGCAGATCACCTATCAGGGCAAACCGCTCATGGCCGGACGCTAGCGGCTCGTGTCCGTCGTCGCGGCGATTCCGCAGAGTGCCCAGCGCGCGGCGCCGAAAAACATCGGCGACCGCGCGCTACGCATTGTCCTCAAAGC
>DAIRVP010000061.1:0-28609 GCA_036802765.1 Candidatus Rokuibacteriota bacterium | reverse complement strand
TGGGGCAAGCTCGGCATGTGGATCTTCCTGGCCGGCGACGCCGTCGGCTTCGGCACGCTGCTTGCCGGCTACGGCGCGATGCGGGCCACCAGCGCCGACTGGCCGAATCCCTATCAGGTCCTCGGCATCAACCTCACCGCGCTGATGACGTTCCTGCTGATCTGCTCGAGCGTGACGATGGTGAAGGCGCTCGAGTGGCTCAGCCGCGGCGACAAGAACCGCGCGAAGATGTTTCTGCTCTTCACGGCACTCGGCGGCACCATCTTCGTCAGCTTGCAGGCCTACGAGTGGACGCACCTGATCCACCGCGGCCTGCACATCAACGGCAACCCGTGGGGCGCCTCGCTGTTCGGCACGTCGTTCTTCCTGGTGACCGGCTTCCACGGGCTGCACGTGACGGCGGGCGTCATCTACCTGCTCGCCACGATGGGAGTCGTCGCGCGGCGCGCGCAGCCGATGGCCTCGTACAACTTCGTCGAGATCACGGGGCTGTACTGGCACTTCGTCGACCTGGTGTGGATCATGGTGTTCACCTTCATGTATCTCCTCTAGGGGACAGGGGTCATGGCGGAACACAAGCATCCGAACTACATGGCGATCTTCTATTACCTCGCGATCCTGACCGCGGTGGAGCTGGGCGTGATCTTCCTGCCCATCCCCAAGCTCTACATCGCGGTGCTCCTCTGCGTCTTCGCGGTGTGGAAGGCGACGCTGGTGGCGATGTACTTCATGCACCTCAAGCTCGAGACGCGCACGCTCGGCCTGATCGCGGTCACGCCGCTGGCCATCGCGACGCTCCTCGTGTTCGTGCTGCTGCCGGACGGCTTCGCCGTCGCCAAGAAGACCTCGGACGACAAGAAGGTCGCCGCCCCCGAGGCGGCGAAGCACTGAGCCGCTCGCGCGTGGACGAGACACGCTGTGGCCGAGGCGCTGCGGCGGGTAGCGACGGGCATCGGCCGCGGCCTGCGGCTGCGTTGCCCGCGTTGCGGCCGCGCGCCGCTCTACCGCGGCTGGTTCACGATGAACGAGGTCTGTCCGGTCTGCTATCTGAAATTCGAGCGGGCGCAGGGCTATTGGGTCGGCGCGATCTACGTCAACTACGCCGTCACCACGGTCGTAGCCATCGCCGGGTACTTCCTGCTGTGGACGCGTACCGAGCTGTCGACGGCCACGCAGCTCGAGATCTGGCTGCCGTTCTGCGTGGTGTTCCCGCTGTGGTTCTTCCGCTACAGCCGCAGCCTCTGGCTCGCCATCGAATACGGGCTCAATCCGAATCTGTGAGGGGCGCTGCGTGAAATGGCTGGTGCTGCTGGTGGTGCTGGTGGCGTTGCCGGAGACGGCGGCGCAGGCGGCCTACGAAGAGGTCGCGGTCACCGACGGCGGCACGCTGTCCGGCGTGGTGCGCTTCGCCGGGACGCCGCCGCGACTCGACCCGATCGTCGTGCACCGCGACCGCGACATCTGCGGCGAGCACCAGGCGTCCGAGGCGCTGGTGGTGGGACCGGATCGCGGGGTACGCGGCAGCGTCGTGATGATCGAGGGCGTCGCGAAGGGCAAGAAGGCGACGGGCGAGGTCCTGATCGACAGTCAGCGCTGTCTCTTCGTCTCGCACGTCAGCGCGCTGGCCGCCGGCGAGCGGGCACGCGTGAAGAGCTCCGACGCCACCGTCCACAACGTGCGTGGATTCATGGGTGCGGCGCCCGTGTTCAACCTCGCGCTGCCCCCTCGCGATCAGCTCGTCGACATCACCCGGCGCCTCACCAGGCCGGGCGCCGTGCGGATCGTGTGCGAGGCGCATCCCAACATGTTTGCGTGGCTGTTCGTCCACGACAGCCCGTACGTCGCAGTCACGGACGACGCCGGGGCGTTCCGGATCGCCGACGTTCCGCCGCACACGTACAAGGTCACCGTGTGGCACGAGGGTTATCGATCCCGAGGCGTAAGCAAGGACGGCCGGCCGCTGTACGACGAGCCACGCACGATCACCAAACACGTCACCATCGCGCCCCGCGGCGCGGTCACGGTTCAGTTCGAACTCAAGTAAACGGGGGAGCGAGCGAATGTACAAGCACGTCTACGTGCCGGTGGACAACTCGGAGCACAGCAACCGCGCCATCGACCTCGCGGTCGAGCTGGGCCGCGCGTTCGGCGCGCGGCTCACCGGCTCCCACGTTTACGCGGCGCGCCTGCACGATTACCGGTTCAAGCAGATGGAGTACACGCTCCCCGAGGAATACAAGGACGAGAACGAGCTCGAGCGCCAGCGCAAGATCCACGACTCACTGATCGCCATGGGGCTCCAGCTGATCTCCGAGTCCTATCTCGACGTCATGAAGATGAAGGCCGAGGCGGCGGGGCTCGCGTTCATGGCCAGGATGATGGACGGCAAGCACTACAAGGCCCTGATCGAGGACACCCTCGCCTCCGATTACGACCTCGTCGTGATGGGCGCGCTCGGCATGGGCGCGGTGAAGGATAGTCAGCTCGGATCCGTGACCGAGCGCTTCGTGCGCCGGGTCGAGCGAGACACGCTCGTCGTGCGCAATCCGGACGCGCTCAAAGACGGCGAAGGCGCAATCGTGGTCGGGCTCGATGGCTCACCGCAGTCTTTCCACGGGCTCCAGATCGGCATCGCGCTGTCGAAAGCCCTCAACCGGCCCGTGCAGGCCATCGCGGTCTACGACCCGTATCTGCACTACGCGATGTTCAACGGCATCGTCGGTGTGCTCAGCGAGAAGGCCTCCAAGATCTTCCGTTTCAAGGAGCAGGAGCAGCTGCACGAGGAGATCATCGACACGGGGCTGGCCAAGATCTATCAGTCGCACCTCGAGATCGCGCGCAAGCTCGCGGCTGAGGCCGGCGTCGATCTCGCGATTACGCTGCTGGACGGCAAGTGCTTCGAAAAGGTGCTGACCTTCGCGCGCAAGGAGCAGCCGTGGCTGCTCATCCTCGGTCGCGTCGGCGTGCATTCCGACGAGAACGAGAAAGATCTCGGCTCCAACACCGAGAATCTGCTGCGCCTGGCGCCGTGCAACGTCCTGCTGACCGGCGGCCGATTCTACCCACCGCTCGACGTCAAGGCGGAGGAGATCATCTCGTGGACCGAAGAGGCGGAGGCGCGGATGGAACGCGTGCCGCCCCAGGTGAAGGGCGTGGCGCGCACCGC
Organism: Candidatus Rokuibacteriota bacterium; assembly: GCA_036802765.1. Lineage (GTDB taxonomy): Bacteria > Methylomirabilota > Methylomirabilia > Rokubacteriales > CSP1-6 > AR12. Next base: position 25,443 of record DAIRVP010000061.1, on the reverse strand, counting down.
GCTGCTGCGCTATGCGATCGAGCAAGGGCACACCGTCATCACCAACAAGGTGATCGACGAGGCCATGGCGATCTTCATGCCGACACGCATGGCGGAGAAGATGCAGATCATGGCCGAAGATCTGGCCGTCGCGAAGCTGCGCGCCGAATCACAGCCGGCCACGGCCATCTGCTCGGTCTGTGGCTACACGGTCAAGGGTCCGAACGCCGTCGTCACGTGCCCGGTGTGCAAGGCCGCGCCCGAGAAGTTCCAGGTCATCAGCAGGGACGTGGTGGAGGCGATCGCGGCGCAGGAAGGCGGCGTCGAGGAAGAGGAGGCGCTGCCTGGCGTGCAGGTGAAGTGGTCCGCCGATGCGCGTGATGCGCTCCGTGAGGTGACCGACGCCTATCTGCGACGGCGCGCGAAGGCGCGCGTGGAAAAGTACGCGCGCAGCCGCAAGATTCCGGTCATCACGTGCCAGCTGGCGCTGCCCATGATCGAGGAGACGGTCGGACGAGATAAGCTCGGGGCCGGCTGGGACACGCTGCTGGCGCGCACGAAGTTCGAGCCGGCTCAGGCACCTGTCGCCGTGGTCAGCGAGGGGGGCGCGTTCAATTGGACGGACGACGCCACCGCGCGCCTCAACCGCGTGCCCGCGGGTTTCATGCGTGACATGACACGCGAGGAAGTCGAAAAGGTGGCCACGGCCAAGGGCGTGACCACGATCGACCTCGCCGTGTGCGAAGAAGGCATCGGTCACGCACGCGAGACGATGAACGAGGTCATCGCCGGGTACGTGTCGAACAAGAAGCCGAGGTAAGCTTCGCTGTGGCCGAGGCCCCGCCGGCGGCGCGGCGGCTCGTCGTCGCACGTTTCTGCGGAAACGTTCTGTCGCGTTCCCGCGGGAACGTCTGCCGCGCCTTTCTGCGGCCGGGCCGCCGATGAGCAGCACGCCGTCGCCGTATACCGCGTACTCGGTCTCCTGGAATCTCACCCAGCGCTGCAATCTCGAGTGCGCGCACTGCTATATGTCGGCGCATGCCGGAGCCGACACGCGCGGCGAGCTGACGACGGCGGAGTGCCGGCGCGTGATCGACGAGATCGCCCTCGTGAATCCCAACGTCTTCCTGATTCTCACCGGCGGCGAGCCGCTCCTGCGCCGTGACATCTGGGACGTCGCCGGCTACGCCGCGGAGAAGAAATTCACGACGGTCTTCGGGACCAACGGCGTGCTGCTGCGCGAGCGGGAGGCCAGGCTGATGCGCCAGCACGGCGTGCTCGGCGCCTCCATCAGTCTCGACTCGACCGATCGCGCGAAACACGACGGCTTTCGCCGGCTGCCCGGCGCCTGGGACAGCGCGATCCGCGCCACTCGCGTGCTGGGCGATGAGGGGCTCGATTTCTCCCTGCACATGTCGGTCACCGATTGGAACGTGAAGGAAGTTCCGTCGATGATCGATCTCGCCCGGAACCTCGGGGCCAAGGTCCTGAACTTCTTCTTCCTCGTTCGTACCGGCCGTGGCCGAGACCTGACCGACATCGATGCGGCCGCCTACGAGGAGATTCTGACGGCGCTGGCAAAGGCGCAAGGCGCAGGGCAGGGGCCGCCGTCGTTCGTTCGACGAATGCTGGGCATGGCGGAGCCGCCTGCCACCGAGCGATTCGAGGATCCGTGGTCGACGCCGATCGGCCGCGCCGACGGGCTGCTGATCCGCGCGAAATGCGCGCCGCACTTTCGCCGGATTCTGTGGCAGCTCAATCCGTCGTCGCCGCTGCTGAAGAATTACGCGCACGGCTCGTGCCCGGCGGGGAAGTATTACTGCCGCATCACGCCCGAGGGCGACGTCACGCCGTGTCCGTACATGCCGGTGAGCGCCGGAAACCTGAGAACGACGGGCTTCGCCGACCTTTGGCGCTCGGCGCCGGTCTTCAACGATCTGCGCGAGCCGAAGCTCGGCGGCCGGTGCGGCGCGTGCGAGTTCACGAAGATCTGCGGCGGCTGTCGCTGTCGCGCCTATGCGACGTACGGCGACTATCTGGCGGAAGACCCCGCGTGTGGCTATCAGCCCGGGAGCCACGGTGGCGCCGTGATCGAGCTGCCGGCGACGCTGACATTCGGGCTGGCGGTCGATTACGAGCTCACGTGGGAGCCCGCAGCCCGCGAGCGCCTGAGCGCGATCCCGTCGTTTGCGCGCGGCATGGTCGTGAAGGCCGTCGAAGGCTACGCGCGCTCTCGCGGTGAAGCGGTGATCACTCCGGCGCTGCTCGCCGACGTCCGAGCCAGGTGGGGCGGCCGCTTCCGGCCACAGGGCTGAGAGACGCATGATTCCCGAGCGTCCGCCGCTCGATCCCGGCGATCGGTTTCGTGACGCCGCGCGCGCCTACCTGGTGTACGGCATCGTCTACTGGATCGGCGGTGTCTACCTCGCGTTCCACGGTGTCGGTGTCCGAGGCGAGATGGCGAGCGCCGGCGTGGGTTGGATCGTGCTCGGGCTTGTGTTCGTCATCGCCATCCCGTATCTGCTGCGGCGCCCGCGCGCCTGGTTCGAGCGTTGGGTGCTCGGCCGTCGCGACTTCGCGCGAATCCTGACGCTGTTCATGGCCATCCGCGCGTGGCTCGTATTGCGCGTGGCGCTTCGGCCGGAGACGGCGACCGTCGCGGCCCCGTGGGGCGGAGACATCACATTCCGCGCCGGCGCCGCCGTGTTCTTCCTGGTCACCGTCGTGGCGCTCCTCTTCGTCGCGGTCGCCGCATGGACCGCAGACCAGAAGCCCGCCGAATGACCGGGCCAGCGGAGCCACGCGTGCCTAGAACAGGCCACCTGCGGACCGACCCGGCCGAGCGGACCCCGATACAATGAAGCGCTACAAAGACATCGCGGGCGACGGCGGCTCGAACATCGCGCAACAGGTCGGCGAGCAGCAGGCGCGGCTGCAGGCACGACTCGCGGAGGTCCGCGCGGTCGTGGCCGTTGTCTCCGGCAAGGGCGGGGTCGGGAAGTCGTCGATCACGGCGAATCTCGCCGCGTGCTGGGCGCTCGAAGGCCGGCGCGTGGGCGTCCTGGACGCAGACCTCAATGGGCCCACCATGGCGACGATGCTCGGCGTGCGCGGCCGCCGCCTCGTGGTCGGCGCCGACGGCGTCACGCCGCCGGAGAGCGCGCTCGGCATACGAGTGATGTCGATGGACCTGCTGCTGCCTTCCGACGACACGCCGCTCGTCTGGGAAGCACCGACGCAAGCGGAGTCGCACACCTGGCGTGGCGCGATGGAGGCCAACGCGCTCCGCGAGTTCCTCGCGGATACCGCCTGGGGCGCGCTCGATATGCTGCTTCTCGACCTGCCGCCCGGAACGGATCGGCTCGTGACCGTTGCCGGGCTGCTGCCCGTGCTGTCGGGTACGGTCGTCGTCACGATCCCGTCCGACGTCGCGCATCTCGTCGTGCGCAAGTCGATCACGATCGCCGCCCAGGCGAAGGCTCCGGTGCTCGGCCTCGTCGAGAACATGACGGGTCTGTTTCCCGGGCGCTCGGGTGCCGAGCTTGCGCGCGAGGCCGGCATCCCGTTTCTCGGCGCCGTGCCCTTCGATCCGGCGTTGGCCGCGGCGGCGGACCTCGGCGAGCCGCTGGTGGCTTCGGCCCCGACGTGCGCCGCCGCGCGCTCCCTGCTCGCGATTGCAGCAGCCGTCGGCGCCGCGATTTCAGACGCTCGGACTTCGGGCGCGGCGTCCGGCTGAGGGACCTGCTCGGAGAGGTGATGGGCGGGGAACCCCAGCCGGGGTTCCCCGCCGGCTATCCGGTTACTGGCAGGAGACGCCGGGAGCGAGCTGGTAGTTCGCCACCTTGTACGTCGCCACGAAGTTGTCGTCCCACGAGGCAAGGCGCAGGCGACCGAGGGGCGTCTCACCGTCCCAACCATAGACGCGCGCCCGTTCGGCCAGCTCAGGGCCCTTCACCATTCCCTGCAGGTACTCGAGCGCCGTCGCCTTGTCGATGAACACGGCAATGGTCTCGTGCACCGGCCGGCCGCCCGACATCGGCGTCTCCTTCAGCCACTCCAGGATGACGGTGAAGCCGTCGAGCGACGAGTCGTTGACCATCGCGCCGTTGCCGCTCAGTCGGCGCAACAGCGGACCGGTATAGCGCGAAAACATCGAGGAGGCGCGCTGCTCCATGGGGAGCGCGGCGAACTGGGTGGACGGCTCCTGCTCGATGTAGACCCTCAGCGACAGATAACGGTCGTCCTTGGACGCGTCACGGGGCTTATAAAATCCGATGCCTTCTTTAGGCACCTCGAGCCAAGGCATGCAGTGATAGATCGAGGTATTGATTTGCTTCAGGGTCCCCCCGTAGGTGTTGCCGAGGGCGCGGCCCTTGTCAGAGGTGTATCGGTCCAGCGCGAGGATACGGTCCTCGGACGGTGCAGCGGAGGCGGCGCCGGTCGCCAGCAGCAGCACCACGACCAGGATTGAGGCGATCCGTTGTGTTGTCATGCGAAGCGACCTCTGCATCGACGATGCCAGACCGGCATGCTACTGCTGGCTGGGGTTTGGCAGGCGAAGGAGACTTCGCCGGCGACGCGAGAGCCGTCCCGCGTCACCGGCCTTGTCAACTCGGCATCAGCGCTCGAGAATCTGTTCCGAGCTCACCGTGATTGGCCGACCCCACCAGCCCTGGTCCCGCGCCATGGCGATGTCGTCACGGGTCACTTTGGCCGACTTGCCCTCCCGGTTGCGGAGCGAGAAGAAGCCGTGGTCGCCCGAGGCGTAATGCGTCGGATGCTCCTTCCACGTCGTCCACTCCTCGCTCGACGCGCACCCACCTAGCGCCACCAGCACACTGCCGATCAAGACAACCCGCCACCCCGTGCTCCGCATAACGATCCTCCACAAGAATCAAAGTCGCGATTGACTGGCAAACGCGCCGCCACATGCTACTCCGGAGTGGCCGTGTCTTCAAATGGTAGACTCGCATCGATGGGTGCCCTCACGATTCACGCGCAGCCGTCCGGGTTGCGCCGGCCCATTCTCATCACCGCCTTCACCGGGTGGAACGACGCCGCCGAGTCGGCAACGACGGCCGCGCGATACCTGGCCACCACGTTCAATGCGCACAAGTTCGCCGAGATCGACGCTGAGGAGTTCTATCATTTCGGACTATCTCGGCCCACGGTGCGCTTCAAGCCGGGATCGGAGACGGAGCGCGAGGTCATCTGGCCGAATACCGAGTTCTCGATCGCCCAGCCGACCTCGCTGGGACGCGATCTGATCGTCGGCGTCGCCGCCGAGCCGCATCTCAAGTGGAAGACCTATTGCGCCGCCATCATCGAGCTGGCGCGCCGCTGTGATGCCACGCTGGTGCTGACGCTCGGCGCGCTGCTGGCCGAAGTCCCGCACACCAGGCCGGTGCGTCTGTCAGGCGGCGCCCCGGATCCGGAGCTCTCGCGACTGCTCGGCGTCACGCCGACGCGCTACGAGGGACCCACGGGAATCGTCGGCGTGCTGAACACCGCGTGCCGTGAGAGCGGGCTGCCCATCGCGAGCTTGTGGGCGAACGTTCCGCACTACATCTCGGGGATCGAAAACCCGAAAGCCGCGCTCGCGTTGGTGCGTCGCGTGCTCGTGCTCCTCAACGCGACCGCCGACCTGAGCGATCTCGAAGACGCCGGCCGGCAGTTCGATCAGAACCTCACCGAGATCGTCGCGCAGAACGAAAAGATCGCCGGCTACATCCGCAAGCTCGAGTCGCGCGACGCCGAAGAAGAGCCGGCCACACCGGGTGGCGGGAGCGACTTGCCGCCGGCGTCCGAGCTGGTCGAGGAGATCGAGCAGTTCCTGCGACAGCAGCGCCCCGAGTGAGGATTCGCACAGCGCGCGCTTGTCGCGCGGCCATCGTGCTCGCGCTGGTGTTCTTGCCTGGCTCTGTCGTTTCCGCCGATCGTCCCGTCGTCGCCTGGCATCCTGCGCGGCCGCGGGTCGGTGACGTCGCTTGGATGCATCTGCGCGGGGCCTCCGAGGCGGCGGTCATCGAGGGCTCGGTCGACGGTCAGCCGCTCACGTTCTTCCCCTACGCGGGTGGTCACGCTGCCTTGCTCGGAGTCGACATCGATACGAAGCCGGGCGGCAAAGCGTGGCGGCTCGCCATCCTCGAGCCCGGGCTGGATCCGCAGCGACTGAGCGGCAAGCTGAATGTCTCGGGACGGAAATTCTCCGTGCAACGGCTGACGGTGCCTCCCGGAATGGCGGACCCCGATCCGGAGACGGAGCGCCGCGCGGAGGCTGAGGGCCGACAGCTCCAGATGCTCTATCGGACGATCTCGCCGGAGCGCCTCTGGCGTGGTGCTTTCGTTCGGCCCGTGGCAGGCACCGAGGCACCGAGCGGATTCGGAGCCCGTCGGATCATCAACGGAAAGGCGCGCGCTCCGCACGGAGGCGCCGACTACTCGGTGGCGCGCGGCACGCCGGTCGTGGCCGCGAACGCCGGACGCGTGGCGCTGGTGGCAGAGTACTTCTTTCCCGGCCGCCTGGTCGCCGTGGACCACGGCCTGGGGTTGCACACGCTGTACTTCCACCTGGACACGGTCGCCGTCGCCGAGGGCGATCGAGTCGATCGCGGTCAGACGCTCGGTACGGTCGGCGCGACGGGACGGGCGACGGGCCCGCACCTGCACTTCGGTGCGCAGCTCGGCGGCGCCCGCATCGACCCCGCCGCGCTTCTCGCGCTACGTCTGACGGACTAGCGCCGCCGCGCTTTTCGCGAGCCCTTCTTCTTCGCGCGCGAGCCCGCCCGACCGCGCGCCTTGCCGCGAGCCTTGCCCTTCGTCCGACCGCGCGCCTTCGACGCCTTCTTGCGCTTCCGGCCGCCCGACTTCTTGCGCGTGGCCGCCTTCCGAGCGGGACGCTCCCCGCCGGCCATGCCCATGTCGGAGCCGGAGCTCATCGGGTCGCTGCCGAAGCCGCCGCTGCCGCCGTCCATCATGCGTTCCATGCCCGACCTCCCAGAGTGGATGCGTCAGTCGATGCGTGCTGCGCATACCGTGCACACGGTGCGGTGTCGCACGCAAGAAGATTCTCACACACGCACGGCGGTTCGCAGTCGACCTGCCTCGCGTTGCAGCGCGGCGTTCGACCAGACCGCGAGCGACGAGCGCGCGAGGATCGCTCGGACCGCCCCTCGCGAGATCTTGATCGGCTTCTCGGCGGCGAGCGGATTCGGATGCCGTGCGATGGCGGCCAGCGTGCCCAGGCCGATCAGCAGCGGCCACGCACACGCCAGGCGCATGCGCCATTCCGCGCGAGGGATCGCGAGCGTGTAGCGCCAGGCCGCGTCGTAGTGCTCGAGCGCATCCCGCAGTAGACGGTCGAGCAGCGGGCGCGCCGCCAGCGTCTTGCCCCGATCGAGCAGGTCGTTCGCTCGCAGTCCCAGCGCCCCGAGCTCGCGTGCGGGCAGGTAGCACCGCCCGTGACGCAGGTCTGCCGGTACATCGCGCAGCACGTTGGTCATCTGCAAGGCCTTGCCGAAGCGGATTCCGCTGGCGCTCATCGCTGTGACGTCCCACCCGGCCAGCCTCCGCCGGTGTCCGACGTGCAGTCGCGTCCAGAACTCGCCCACGCAGCCGGCCACCAGGTAGGTGTAGCGGTCGAGCTCGCCGAGTGTCTCGAGCGCGGCGAGGCCGGCCGCGTCCTCTCCAGGAAAGCGCTCGAGGTCGAAGCGCTGGCCCTCGGTGATGGTCGCCAGCACCGAGCGCACCGCTTGCCGGTCGCGCTCGGGCAGCGCATCGACGCGAGCCAGCGCTTCGCCCACCCGCTCGAGCAGCTCGCGCTCGGACGCATGCGTCTGCAGGGGTGCGCAGGCGCGCGCGACGTCCGACGGGCCGGCGCCGGGCGCACCGGCATAGGCCGCGCTCAGCGAGGCGAGGTGACGCAGCCGCTCCTCACGGGGCACCAGCCGTGTGTCGGCGACGGTGTCGGTGGCCCGAGCCAGAAGATAGGCCAGCCCGATCGGCTCGCGCAGCGAGCGCGGCAAGATCGCGAGCGAGAGGTAAAAGCTTCGGCTGACCCGCCGTAGCAGGTCACCGACGAGGTCGGTCACTCGTAGTCGAAGGGGCGACGCGGCGGGTCCGGCGAGTCCTTGGCCTTCTTGAGCCCTTCCTGGAATTTACGATCGAGCAGCTTACCCTTGTCCGCCTCGGACGCTTGTGCCTGGCGGAAGCGCTCCTCGCGCTCCTTCGCCTTGGCCCCCAGCGCGCCGAAGGCGGTGTCCAGATCCGCGACGCTGCGCTTGCGAGGCGGGTCCTCGTGGGCGATCACCGCCCGCATCTCGGGGTCCACCGTGAGCTTTGCCTGACAGCAGGGGCACTCGACCTTGAATGCCGTCGTCATCGCGCCGAGGCTAGCATAGAATGCCAAGCGGTGCCCGAGCTGACCAACGACTTCTCCTGGTCCCGCAGTCGCGACGGCGTCTTCTCGGAGTGCAAACGGCGGTACTTCTATCACTATTACGGTTCCTGGGGGGGCTGGGACGCCAGCGCCTCCGAGGAAGTGCGCCGGCTGTACATCCTCAAGCAGCTCGCGTCGCGCCAGATGTGGGCGGGTCGCGTCGTGCACGATGCGATCGAGATGGCGCTGCACATCTTCGGCGCCGGCCGCGACGTGCCCGTGGAGCCCTTCGTCGCCGACGTCGTCCAGCGGATGCGTGGCGAATGGCGCTCGTCGCGCGACGGCCGCTACCGCGACAACCCGAAGACGCTGGCGCTGTTCGAGCACGAGTACGCCACGGAGCTCAAGCCCGAGGTGTGGCAGGCGCTCAGTCGCAACGTCACGACGTGTCTGCGCAACTTCTTCCGCCTGCCGTTGCTGGCCGACATCCGCAAGACGCCGCCCGAGCACTGGTCGATCGAGCACTGGAGCAAGGTGCTGGACTTCGAGCGCACGCCGATCTGGATCGCCCCCGACTTCGGCTTCTGGAATGCGGACGGCCGCCTGACCCTCGTGGATTGGAAGACCGGCGCGGCTGATCCTGATTCCGCCGCGTTTCAGCTGGGCTGCTATGCGCTCTACGCCAAGGACATGCTCGGTGTGGATCCGGAAAAGGTGGATCTGCTCGAAGTGAACCTGCGCGAGCCGACCGTGACGCCGCATCGCTGGGACGGCGACCGACTCTCCGATATCCGGGAGCAGCTGCGACTCTCGATCCGCGGGATGAAGGCGTATCTCGCCGACCCCGATCGCAATCTCGCGGTCATCGATGCCTTCGAGCGCACGGAGGAGCTGCGGATCTGCCGCTGGTGTAATTTCCGCTCGGTGTGCCGGCCGGAGCTCTAGCGTTGCGTCGCCGGTCGCGCCGTCAGACTGAATGAAGCGGGCGCGGCCCATTGCGGCGGCGGCGCTGGTCATCGCCACCGGGCTTGGCCTTTGGGCCTTCGCGCTCGAGCCTGCCTCCCTCACGCACAACCCCGACATGTTTCCACGCTCTCGGGGCGGTTCAGTCTGCTCATCGCCGGGCACACACATGGAGGGCGAGTTCGCGTGCCGCTGCTCGGCCGACCGATCGTGCCCTCGACGTACGGGCAGCGGTTCGCGTTCGGTCACGTGGTCGAGGGGGGGCGCCATATGTTCGTCAGTCCGGGGCTGGGAACGAGCATCCTTCCCGTACGACTCCGGGTCCCGCCCGAAATCACGCTGCTGGAGCTTCACCCGGACTCGGCGTGAAGCGCGACGGCTAGAGAGTACGACTCAGGAAGTCCTTCACATCTTTCCGGGCTCGCATCGTTGCCTGATGGTGGTATCCAACCTGATGGCCCAGGTAGAGCCGCATCGGACCGGGGTTGTCGAAGGAGTGCCAGGCGCCGTCATAGACACGCAGCTCGACCTTCTCATCGTTGGTGTAGGCCAAGCAGCGGGACGACGGTGTCCAATCGTCAGCACTTCCGACGATGACGAGCATCGGCGCGTACAGGGTCGTCCGATCACACCAGGGGTACATCGCGACACCGGTTTTGAACCTCGGCTCGCCCAGTCGGCGATGTTGCTGGAGCGCTGACTGAACGACCATCGCACCATGGGACCAGCCCATGACGCCGATGCGGTCCTTCTCAACGGGCGCCAGCGTCCGGAGGTAATCGAGAGCGGCGTAGGCATCGACGACGCGCTCTGAGACGGTCACTCGCTTGAGATCGGTACAGATCTCCTTGACGCCGCGACGGACGAAGCTGTCGATTTCGATCGTGACGTAGCCCCACTTGTTGAGCTCGGCAGCCCAGAGGGCGTTGCCCGGCTGCGGTCCGCCGCACCCATGAAGCAACACGAGGGCAGGGAACGGGCCGTTGCCGTCTGGCTTGCTGACACTGCCGCCGACCGTCGCCTCGTTCGACTTGAGGGTGACGGAGTTGCAGCCGACCAGCAATAGCGAGGCGGCGATCAGTACTCTCATCGACCGGTGCGTCGCCGAGGCAGAATACCTGAAGTTCTTGTCTCAGCCGACGACGCCGAGCGCGGGCGCACCCGTCCAGCCGGGGAATAGTGTCGCCGGCCGCGCGATCCCGAGCTGACGGCCTGCCACTTCGGCGAACAGCGCTCGAAAATCCGTCGTGACGGCGAGGTCGCGCCCCTCGTAGAGCCGCTCGCGCGCGAGCCCAGGCCAGCGGCCGTAGACCTTGCCCCCGCGCACGCCGCCGCCGAGCAACAACATCGCCGTCGCATGGCCGTGGTCGGTGCCGCGGTTGCCGTTTTCGGCGACGGTGCGGCCGAACTCCGACATCGTCAGGATGACGACGTCGCCCATGCGATCGCCGAGATCCTGTACGAAGGCGGCGAGCGACGCGCCGAAGTCACGGAGGCGATTCGCGAGCTGACCCTGCTCGGCGCCCTGACCGACGTGCGTGTCCCAGCCCTCGGCATCGGTGAACGCGATCTCCAGCCCCACGTCCGAGCGGATGAGCTGCGCGATCTGGCGCAGGGATTGGCCGAGACGGGAGCGCGGGTACTCGGCGTTGTTCTCGGGAGCGAGCCGGGCGGCGTTCGCGCTCTTCAGCATGCGAACGGCCTCGAACGTTTCGCGGCCCGTGCCGTGCAGAAGATCCTGCACGCTCTGCTCGTAGAGCGACTCGAACCCCTTGCGCGCCACCGCGGCCTCGGCGCTCGCGCGCACGTCGAACCGCTCGAGCGATGTGAGCGAGATGGCTCCCGCGTCGCCGCGCAGGATTCGCGGCAGCGTCGGCCCGAGCGCCACGGCGCGGAACGGTGAGCTCGGCGCCGCCCGTGTTCCGACCGCGCGCGCAAGCCAACCGTCGGGAGTCGACTTGACCCCCGGCGTGCCCGACTCCATGTAGTCCTGTGCGTCGAAGTGCGAGCGCGTGCGATCCGGTGAGCCGCAGGCGTGGACCACGGCCAGGGCGCGCGTCCTCCACATCGGCATGAGCGGTTCCAGCGCGGGATGCAGTGCGAAGAATCCGTCCAGATCCTGCGCGGCGTCCGCGTCCCCGCCACCCGGCGGCCGGATGGCGATCGACGCGCGTGCCGCGGCGTAGTCGCGATCGCCATACGGCACGACCATGCTGAGGCCGTCGACCGCGCCGCGCTGGAACACGGCGACCAGAACCTTACGCCGTGCGTCGGCGGCATTGGCGGCCCGGGCGAGGAAGCGCGGCGGCGCGGCCACGGCTACGAGCGCGCAGGCGCCGGCCTTCAGGAGCGCGCGCCGGGTCAGCATCGCGTCTTCATCTCCTCTGGAACTCCGGCGAGCCGATCACCAGCGCCGCCAGCTTCTCGACGTCGGTGTCGGCCGGTCCGCGATCGTCCGACGTCTGTCGGCGGATCTCTGGGCTCGCGAGCTGCGCGGTGAGCACGGACCGTGTCTGATCGCTGGCCTCCCCGTGCAGCAGGCTCAGGAGCAGACGATCGAGTGTCGCCTCGGGCGCCGCGCGATCGACGGCGATCGGCGAGAAATCCAGCGTCACGCCGGGCAGGCGTCGCTGCGTGAGCGCCAGCGCGAAGTTCAACCGTGCGAGCAGCGCGCCCGCGTTGACCCACGCCTCTCCCCGATCGGGCCAGCCCGTCGGCGGCTGCGCGCCGTAGAGTCCTTCGCCCATCTCCGCGACCGAGCGCGCCAGCAGAAATCCCGCGCGCGCGTCCACGTGGCCTCCCACCGCGCGCACCGCGCTCGCGACGTATTCGAACGGCTTCTTGATTTTGGCGTGTCGCGCCTCGGGCGCCCAGAATTCGGGCGACGTGACGATGGTGCGCAGCATCGCTCGGATGTCGCCGTCCGTCGCCAGGAACGTCGCCGCCACACGGTCCACCAGCGTCGGCGGCGGGTCGTCGGCGACGAACCGGCGAACGAGCTTGGTGGCGATGAAGCGGGCGGTGGATGGATGGTGGATCAGTAGACCAAGCACGCGCTCGCCATCGCTGAGACCGCCGCCCGCCGGCAGCTGCATGCCGAGAATTCTTTTCTCGCCGCGGTCGTGCATCGCCGGGCGGAAGACGAAGCGCGCCGTGTCGCGCGGGCGGTCGATCGTCCAGCCGGTGAAGGCGCGGGCCACTTCGGTGACATCCTGCTGCGTGTAGCCGCCGTCGACACCGAGCGTGTGCAGCTCCATCAGCTCGCGCGCGTAGTTCTCGTTGAGCCCCGCGCGCTTGCCACGGTTGCGCCCGAACCGCAGGGTGAAGTCGGGACGCGTGCTCAGCCAGTTGTCGAGATAGAAGAGCATGGCGGGGTGCGTCGCCGTCCCTCGCAGCAGGTCACCGAACCGACCGAGCGCATTGGGGCGGATCACGTCGCGCTCGTAGGACGTGACGTACCACTTCACCTCGCCCTTGGCGGCGTGGACGTTGAAGTGATTGAACCAGAAGTCAACCATGATCTCTTCGAGCTGCCGCTCGCTCTCGATGGCCCGCACGAGCCGGGCGGCCTGCATCTCGGCGACGATGCGTGCGGGGCGATTGTCCGGCGGCGGGCGGTCGTAGAGCGCGCGTGGCGCCATCTGCGGATCGGCCGCCTTCTCCTGCGCTTTCGGGCGCGGATATTTGGTCTGCAGCTCCGCGATCGACATCGTGAGCGTCGGCAGCGCTGTCAACGCCTGCTCTGTCGCTCGATCGTCGAGCCGGCGTGGATCCATCTGACGGTCGATCCAGGCCGGCAAGCCGATGCTCTTCACCCGCTCGACGTCGCCGGGACGCGGACCAAACCCCAGACGCGAGAGCGCGTGGACGATGGCTGCCTCGTCGGACGGCATCGCGGGCGGGGCACCGAGCGCAGGACGAACGTCGCCGGCGGGCGCGGCGAAGAGCGCGGCGAGCACGATGGCAGCCAGGCCGCGTTTCACCGCTGAGTCCGATCCGGCCGCTCGCTGTGCTCACGCGAGCTCTGCCGTTGCTGTTGACGTTGCTGCTGGCGCTGCTGCTGCCGTTGCTGACGAATCTGCTCGCGCGCGTGCGCGCGCTCCTCGGGCGTCATCTTCTGCCAGCGCTCCCAGTTGCGCATGACGCGCTCGCGCTCCTCGAGCGGCAGCTGCTGCAGCTGCTGGAATCGCTGCATGATGCGCTCACGCCGCTCAGGCGGCATCCGCTGGAACCGCTCGTACGCGCGCTGCAGCTCTTGACGCCGCGCCTCGGGCAGCTCGTTCCAGCGCTGAAACTCCTGCAGCACGCGCTGCTTTTCCTGCGGTGGCAACGCCTGGAAGCGCTGGAAACTCTGTCGTGCCGTCTGCCGCTGCTGGGGACTGAGCTGCTGCCATTGGCGATAGCGATCGAGCACCTGATCGCGCTCCTGCGGAGTCATCTTCTGCCAGCGCTCGAGGTTGCGCTGGGCGATGGCGCGCTCCTCGGGTGAGAGGCGGTCCATGCCCTCGATCGGAGGTGTCTGGCCGAAGGCGACCTCCAGCGCGCCACCCGCGAGCAGCGCGGCGGCGGTCAGGCCTAGAGCGATCCAGCGCATAGCGCCGCTCATCTCGTCGACCCCGCGTCGGCCGGTGGCGCCGGGATTGCCGATGGTCGAGCGGCCGGCGTCGCGGCTCGATCGGCGGGCGTCGCGGCGGCGGGCGACTCCAGCAGCCTCAGCATTTCGAGCATCCGCATGCGCTCGGCGATCCCCTGATCGCGATGCCGCGCGGGATCGCCGTCGGCTAGCAGATCGAGGTCGAGCAGCATCTGGGCGTCGACCCGGCCGGCCGGACGATCGGCGGCGCGAGCCGGCGCAGCGAACGCGGCGACGAGAGCGATCACCGCTGCCATACGCCGCATCAGCTTTCCCGCGACGGGACGTCGTCGAGCCGACGGATGACCTCGAAATTCTCGAGGAGGTCGAGCCGTTCGACGACGTGGTAGTTCTCGAGCAGATCGAGGCTGGCACCCAGCATCGCCTCGTCGACGGACGCGAAATCCGGGCGGCGCTCCACCGGATGCAGCGTAAACAGCAGCAGCGCGGTCGCGAGCCCGAACGAGAGCGCGATCGGCGCCGGCCGCGCCCACCACCGCCGCAGTCGCGTGCCGATCGAGCGACGCGCCTCGAGCCGCGCGCGCAGCTCGGCGCGGTATTCGCCCCAGCGCGGTTCGGGCGGCGACGGAGCCGCCGCGACCGCGCGCGCGAGCAGCTCGCGGTCCGCGGCGGTCAGGTCGTCGGGACGCTCGGCGGTCACGGCGCCAGCTCCTTCCGCAGCGCGGCGACCGCGCGGTGCAGGTGCACGCGTACGGTCGGCTCGGCCACCTTCAACACGTCCGCAATCTCCGCGGTGGACAGGTGCTCCTGAGCGTACAGGATCACCGCGGCGCGCTGCTGCGCCGACAGCCGATGCACAGCGTTCCATAGCCGCGTCATCGTCTGCGCCTTGCTGGCGTGATCGCCGGGATCGGGGCCGGGCGCCGGCTGCCGCTCGACGAGCGATTCGTCGCTCTCGCGATCGCTATCGCGCGCCACGCGCAGGGCCCACCACCGGCCGCGACGCTTGTGATCGAGACACGCGTTGACCAGGATTCGATAGAACCACGTCGAGAACCGGGCGTCACCGCGGAATCGCTCGGCCGCCTCCCACACCCGGATGAAGGCGTCCTGAGAAACGTCGCGCGCGTCCTCGGCATTGCGCAGGAAAGACCACGCCAGACGGTACGCGCGGGCCTGGTAGCGGGCGACGAGGACGTCGAAGGCGGCATCGTCCCGCGCCGCGATACGACGGCACAGCGCCTCATCGGAAGTTGCCTCCCCGTCGTCGGTCACCCGGCCCTCTGCCGTTCACGATCCCATTCCCCAATCGCGGGCCACAACGTTTTCGGCGCCCGGGGCCGGCCGACGCGACCCCGGGCCCGTGCGCCAATTACTTCGCGGCCTGGTCGGCCTTCAGATCCTTCCGATCGTGTCGGAGATCGCGCCGATCCTGACGCACATCGCGACGGTCCTGGCGCAGATCTCGCCGATCACGGTTGAGGTCGCGGGCGTCGGCCCGCCGATCTTTCAGGTCCTTGTTCAGGTCCTTACGGTCCGAGCGGATGTCCTTCAGGTCGTTCTTCACGGCATCCTTGTCGCCGGCCTTGCGATCGGCGGCGAGCTCACGGCGGTCGGCGCTGAGATCGCGGCGATCACCGCGAATGTCTTTCGTGTCGCTGGCGATATCCTTCTTGTCCTGGCGGATGTCGCGCCGATCCTGGCGCACGTCGCGCCGGTCGTTGCGGAGGTCGCGCCGGTCCTGCCGGATGTCCCGGCGATCCTGCTTCACGTCGTCCGACCTGACGTCCTGTGCGAGCGCCGGCGCCGTCAGGAGCGCCACCGCCATACCCGTCATCGCGAACGCCGTCAGGATCCTCATCGTGGTCACCTCGTCGGAGGGATGACTGCTGGCCCTTGGACGGCAGCCGGACGCCATTTCGTTTACATACCGATACACTCACGGTAACTGCGCATGAACAAAGGCGCTTCGGCTCATCTGCAGTCGCTGGCGGGACGGTTGCTTCCTTGCGACGCCAAGACGGAGGTGCGCCCATGATTGACCGGACGAAGATTGCGACGGCATGGCAAGGGTGCGAGATCTCCATCGTGACCGAGCAGATGCGCGACGGGCGGTGGGCCGTCGTCGCGGGGATCGCGGAGACGACGCCCGAGCACTCGCGCACGATCGATCTGCCGGTGACCAGCGAGACATTCGCGACGCGGGACGAGGCGCAGGCTCACGGCGTCCAGCAGGCCGAGCGCTGGCTCGAGCAGAACATGCCCAAGAGCGCCGCCGCCTAGTCCAGGACGACGAGGCCTCGGTGTGAGCGGTTGACGACGCTGGCGCCGCTGCGCGTGACGAGGACGGTTTCCTTGACCGTCACGCCGAAGGCGCCCAGCTCGTAGTACGGTGCCTCGACGCGCAATACCATCCCGGCTTCCAGCCGCTCGCCACCGGGCCTCAGCCAAGGCGCCTCCGCCGGCTCGAGGCCGATGCCGTGGCCGACGTGGTGACGGCGAAATTCCGGCAGGCCTGCGGCGCGCACAGCCGCGACAGCGGCCTCGAAGACCGCGCCGCCGTCGACGCCCGGCCGGATCGCGTCGAGCCCGGCCTGCACACCCGTCTCGACTGCGTCATAGGCGCGCTGCGCACGGGCATGGGGCTCGCCGAGCACTCCCATCCGCGCCACGTCGCCGCGATAGCCCTTGAAGCTGCAGCCCACGTCGAATCGCACGAGCTCACCGGGGCGCAGCGCGCGCTCACCCGTCGCCGCGGCGGGCAGCGCGGCGGTCGCGCCGAAGGCGATGATCGCCGCATACGGTGTCCCGCGGCGGACCGCCACCGCGTGCTCGTACATGTCGACGGCCTCGCGCTCGGTCGTCCCGGGCTTCAGGTCCCCGAGCACGGCGTGAATCCCCTCTTCCGCGATGCGCAACGCCTGCGCCAGACATTCGATCTCGTACGGGCCTTTGACCAGACGAGCGCCGGCGACCGCGCCGACGGCCGGCGTGACCCGGAAGCGTGTGAGCCGCGTGGCGATCTGGGCGGCGCCCGGACGAGCAGGATCGTCCAGACCGACGTGAGCGCCGCGCAGGCCGAGAGCCTCGAGCACGCGCGCGAGTGCTTCGGCGCCCGTCTCGGCCGGGTCCGCGGCCAGTTGGACCGCACGACGCGCGTGCTCGTCCGCGCGCTCCGCCACGTTGAAGAAGAACCGGCCGTGGCAGGCGACGTGGTCGGCCGCGCCCTCACCGGCGGCGAATGCCGGCGCGTCGATGGCCGGGATGACGAGCGCGGTGCCGGCCTTCGAGTACACGGCCGCGATCTCGGTCGGATACACGCTGCGCGAGAAGCTCCAGAAACCCGTCAGATAGGCCACGTCGGCGACGGACGTGGCGACGAGCGCATCCACGCCGAAGGTGTCGAGCGCGGCGTCGAGCCGCTCCTTCTGGTGCGGGTACATTGTTACGCTGGGCGCGGCTCGGAATCGAGGAGCGTCACGGGTTTCCCGGGACGGAGCCCTTCATTAGATAGACAGCAGCGTTCCGGTGATGTGGCCCGATGACTCGGCGGCGAGATAGGCGATCGCGTCGGCCACCGCCTCCACCGGCACCCAGCTCTTCGGGTCGACGTTCGGCATCGCCGCGCGATTGGCCGGCGTGTCCATCGTGCTGGGCAGGACGGCGTTGACCGTGACGCCGCGGCCGCGAGTCTCGGCGGCCAGCGCCTGTACGAACGCGATCACTCCCGCCTTCGCGACCGTGTAGGCGATCATGCCGCCGACGGGCGGCACCACTGCGCGCGAGGCGACGGCCACGACGCGGCCACCGCCGCCGGCGAGCATCGGCGGGACGACGGCGTGCGCGGCGACGTAGGCGGTGGTCAGATTCACCGTCAGCATCGACTCCCACAGCCGGCGATCGGTCTGGACGAGATCGCCCATCGCAAAGCCACCCACGGCGCTGACGAGGACGTCGATGTGCCGATGACGTGCGAGGACCGACTGCGTGAGACCGGCCATCGACGCGTCGTCCGCGACGTCGCATCGCTCGAGCATGAGCCGCTCGCGCACGCTCGCGTCCACCGACGCGGCAAGGCGCTCGCGCTCGGCCTCCACGATCCACGGCACACAGACGACCGCGCCCTCGCGGAGGAACCGGCGCGTGATCGCCTGTCCCAGCGCGCCGCTGCCGCCGGTCACGAGGACGACGCGAGCTATGGGCTACTCCGCTGTCGCCGGTGCCATCATGATGGCGGAGCGCTGGATCTCGTCGTAGCGCACCTTCGCGACGTCGAACTCCGCAAGGTTGTCCTTGAGCCTCTTGAACGTCTGCTCGAAGGACGGCAGCGTCTTGCGGGCGCGGGTGAGCGGCGTCGTCCGGGCGAGCACGTAGTTCTTCACGTAGGGGTGGTTGATGCCGCGCTTCTTGATCTTGACCACGACCGCGCCCAACGCTTCGTCGGCAGAGCGCACGAGGCCTGCGCGCTCCTCACGCTCCTCGAGCCCCTTACGCAACGACGTCTTGAGAAACTTGTCCACGCGTCGCAGGATCGGCGCGAACGCGCCCCCGGCGAAGCGCTTGTTCTGCTCGTAGAGCAGACCGAGCGTGATGAGGTGGGCGGATTCGAACTGGAACGCCCAGTCCTCCTCGGTGGAGGACGGCTGCTCGGCCTCGGCGCCGCGATACATCCGGATCACTTCGAGCGACTTCTCCTTGAGGTTGTGCGCCTTCTCCGTGTTGAGCGCGAGCACCTGAAACGCCACGTCCGGCTCGGCCACCAGGATGGCCGGCACGAGATCCGCCTTCAGCTTGTCGAGCGCCACGCGGCGGTGATTGCCGTTCGGTGTCCAGTACACACCGGGCTTCGGCGAGACGACGACGATCGGGTCGACGAAGCGGTCGACACGACGAACGGCATCCGTGAGCCGCTTCACGTGGGTCGGCGATACGTCGCGCTGGTAGGGGCTCGCTTCCACCCTGGTCCGGGGCAGCAGGCAGAAGATCTGCCAGTGCTCGCCCACGGGCTCCTGGTAGACGGCCAGCACATGGCCGCCGTCGTGCTCGATCTGGTCAGCGAGGGCCCGGGCGGTCGTGCCGAGCTCCTTGTCGGGATAAATGGTGAAGTCCGCCATGGGTCGATCCTACGCCGTCGCGGGAGTGGCCGCCGCGCGTGGTCGGCGCAGCAGATCCCGGACGCTGCCATAGATGCCGGAGGGCAGAAAGATGATGAAGATGATGAGGAGCAGGCCGTAGATCGTCTCCGCCATGCCGACGTACGTCACGCCGAAGACGACGCGAAGCACCTCGGCGAGCGCGATCGTCAACGCGGTGCCGACGGTCGGCCCGAGCAGCGCGTACATGCCGCCGAGAACGACCGCGAACACGATCCGCAGCGACACGCCGATCCCTGCCAGCGTGTCGGGGTTCACGTAAGCGATGTACTGCGCGTACGCGATGCCGCCGATAGCGGTCAGCACGGCCGAGAGGACCGTGATGCCGATCTTGAAGCGCGTGACGTGGATGCCGACGGACGCGGCCGCCGTCTCGTCCTCGCCGATCGCCTCCATCGCCGACCTCGCCATCGAGCGGTCCAGTCGGTGCCAGACCCACAGACCGAGCGCCCACAACACGAGGCCCGCATAGTAGAAGACGCGCTTGTCCGCGAACTGCACGGCCACGAGGCTGTCGCCGCCCGCCGGACGCACGGTGAGCCCGAGCGACCCGCCCGTCCAGTCGCGCTCGGCGATGATCAACAGACGGATGACCTCGCCGACGGCGAGCGTGACGAGGCCGAAGTAGTGACCGACGACCGAGAAGCGCGAGCACGGATAGGCAACGATGACGGCGAGCACCGCGGTCAGCGCGACGGCCACCACGGCGCCGAGCCATGGCGTCAGCCCGAAGAAGTTCCACAGCAGTGTCGTCGTGTAGGCGCCCAGTCCGAGAAACGCGCCGTGACCGAGCGACACGAGCCCGAAGCGGCCCATCAGCGACCACGCGCCGCCGATGAACGACCAGATGAAGATCTGAATCAGCACGTGGAGCATGTACTGCTTCATCCCGTGCATCGGCACGAACGGCACCGCCACCAGGACGGCCAGCAGCACCCCCGCGAGGAGCCGGCCGGCGCTCATGCGCGCCTGCCGAGAATGCCGCCGGGACGGGCGAAGATCATGATCACGAAGAAGACGAACGCGATGACGTAGCCCATCTCGGTCGACCAGATCACGCCGCCGATCGAAATGACCTCGCTCATGATGAACGAGGCGACGAAGGCGCCGACCATGTTGCCGAGCCCACCGAGCACGCAAATCATGAACGTCAGCGGCCCGAACGCAGCCCCGAAGAACGGATGGACCGAATACTGGATGATCAGCAGCGCCGCCGCCACCCCGGCGAGCGCGCCGCCGACGGCGGAGGTCAC
This sequence comes from Candidatus Rokuibacteriota bacterium, assembly GCA_036802765.1. GTDB lineage: Bacteria > Methylomirabilota > Methylomirabilia > Rokubacteriales > CSP1-6 > AR12. Next base: position 5,124 of record DAIRVP010000061.1, on the reverse strand, counting down.
GACATAGACCGCGCGCGGGTTCGCGCCCATCAGCGCCATGGCGTCACGGTCCTGCGAGACGGCGCGGATGGCGGTGCCCACGTAGGTGTGCCGCAAAAAGAGATAGAGGCCTAGCATCACCAGCAGCGCGACGACGAACGCGATGAGACGCGCAAACGACAGGAACATGCCGCCGATTTCGAGCGTCGGCAGCGTCACCCGCACCGAGCGGTGGTCCGTCGTCCACAAAAACGTCGCGAAGGACTGCAGGAAGAAGAGCAGTCCGCCGGTGGCCAGGAGCTGATTGATCGGAGCGCTGCCGAGGATCGGCGCGATGATCAGCACGTGCACGCCGACACCGAGCAGCGCGCCGAGCCCGACGCTGACGAGGCCGCCGATCCAGATCGGCCAGCCGTACACCTGCACGAGAAAGTACACCGCGTACATGCAGATCATGACGAGGTCCACGTACGCGATCCAGACGATGTCGATCACGCCGAAGATCAGGTTGAGGCCCAGGGCGAGCAGCGCGAGCACACCGCCGAGCAGCAGGCCGTTCACGGCGGCCTCGACGAGAAAGATGGGGTCGATCACAGGCCCACGTATGCCTTGCGCACGAAGTCCTGCTCAGCCAGCGCTTCGGCGCGGCCCTCCATCTTGACGTGTCCCGCCTCGAGCAAATACGCGCGATCCACGAGCTTGAGCACCTGTCGCACGTTCTGCTCCACGACGAGGATCGTGTAGCCCTCCTCCCGCACACGCCGGATCAGATCGAACAGGCGCAGCACCATCACCGGCGCCAGCCCCATCGACGGCTCGTCGAGCAGGACGAGCTTGGGCCGCGACATGAGAGCGCGGCCGACGGCGAGCATCTGCTGCTCGCCGCCCGACAGGCTGCCCGCGCGCTGACGACGCCGCTCGGACAGCACGGGAAAGAGCGCGTACACTCGCTCGAGACTCTCCGCATAGGCGCGCCGCGCGGCCCTCAGATACGCGCCCATCTTCAGATTGTCGGCGACGGTGAGCATCGGAAAGATCCGCCGGCCCTCGGGCACGTGTGCGATGCCGTGCGCCACCACGTCATAGGCGGGGCGACCGGTGAGATCGACGCCGTCGAACGACAGCGAGCCGGCGCGCGGCGCGATCATGCCGGAGATCACACGGAGCAGCGTCGTCTTGCCGGCGCCGTTCGGACCGACCACGGCGACCGCCTCGCCGGCGGCCACGTCGAGGCTCACGCTCCACAGCGCGGTGAACGCGCCATAGCCGGCGGTGACGTTTCGCAGCGCCAGCATCAGGCGAGGACCACCTTCTCGCCGAGATAAGCCTCGACCACGCGCGGGTCCTCGGCGACCTCGCGGGGCTTGCCCTCGGCGATCTTCTCGCCGTGATCGAGCACGACCACGCGGTCGACCACGCGCATGAGCGTGGCCATGATGTGCTCGACCCACACGATCGTGATCCCGAGCTCGCCGCGGATGCGGCGCAGCAGCTCGGCGGCGCCCGCCATCTCCGAGGAGTCGAGACCGCCAAGGCTTTCGTCGGCGAGCAGCAGCTTGGGTGACGTCGCCAGCGCGCGCGCGAGCTCGAGCTTCTTGAGGCCGCCGGCGCCGAGCGTCGCCGTCGACGCATCGTCGGTCGTCGGCAAGCCGACCAACGCGAGGACCTCGCGGGAGCGCGCGCGGGCGGCGGCCTCGCCCAGCCGCGTCGTCGCGCCGAAGTGCGCGGCGACCGCGACGTTCTCGACGAGCGACAGCTTGCGGAATGGCCGCGGAATCTGAAACGTCCGCGCGAGCCCGCGATGGCAGATGGCGTCGGGCGTGCGGCCCGCGATCTCTTCGTCGCGGAAGCGCACGGAGCCGGCGGACGGCGCCAGCGCTCCCGAGATGCAGTTGAACGCGGTGGTCTTGCCCGAGCCGTTCGGGCCGATGAGACCCAGGATCTCGCCCTCGCGCACCTCGAACGAGACGCCGTTGAGCGCGGTGAAGTCGCCGAAGCGCTTCGTCAGACTCGAGACGCTCAGCACGGTGGCAGGTCGAGGCGGCCCGGGATCGTCAGCTCCCGGGCCGCCATGGCGTCGTACGTCAGCGCGCCAGCCAGGGCGACGATGACGGCAGCACGACGGGCGGGTTCGCGGTACTGGCGATCACGGGCGGATAGACATGCTTGAGCTCGCCGTCGATCACCTGGTAGACCGCGGCGATCGATCGCATGTTCTGCCCGGCCATCGCGTGGTCGACGGGGTGGAACTTCACGCCGTAGCCCTGCATCGTGCCGCCCTCGGGGATGTCGGTTTCGCGCGCGGCTTTCGCGAGCGCGTCGGGACCGAAGCCGCCGTGCTTGGTAATCGCGCGCGGCATCACGTCGTTCAGGAGGATCCACATATTATTGAAGCCCATCGAGACGTGCGGGGCGACCTGGCCGGGTGGAATGTTGGGCTCGAACACCTTGTAGCGCTTGAGCATCTCCTGCGTGAGCTCGCCCACGCCGGGCTTGAGCTTCTTGGGGTCGATCAGCTGCGAGGCCGGCGGGTCGACCGTGTGGAAGCCCTCCACGTCGTTGCCAAACGTTTCCTTCAGCTTGGCGAGCTGACTATGGCCGGCGCCGTGTCCGACATAGACCTTCAGGCGCAGCCCCTGGTCCTTGGCCTGGCGCAGGAAGAGCGCGATGTCCGGGTTGTAGCCGGTGTGGAACAGCACGTCGGGACGCTGCGAGCGCAGCTTCGTCACGAGCGAAGAGAGATCCGGCGCCTGGATCGAGTAGCCTTCCTTGAGCACGACCTGCATGCCTTGCTTCTTGGCCTCGGCCTCGTTGGCGGCCGCGACGCCGGCCCCGTAGGGGCCGTCCTCATAGATGATGGCGGCGCGGACGTCCTTGACCGGCTTCTTGAGCTTGTCCTGCGCGTAGTGGGCGACGTAGGCCACGGAGTTCTCGCCGAAGGAGCTGCCGTAGGGCTGTGGCCGGAACGTGTACTGCAGGTGGCGATCCTTCAGCACGGCGTCGGCGATGGCCGTGGTGATCCACAGAAACTTCTTCTGCTTGTCGACCTTCTCCGCGAGCGGCACCGCGTGAGCGGAAGAATAGATGCCGGCGAGGATGTCGACCTTCTCGACATTGAGCAGTCGCTCCGCCTCGTTGATGGCGACCTCCGCCTTCGACTGCCCATCGCCGTCGACCTGCACGATCTTGTACTTGCCGAGGACGCCGCCCTTCTCGTTGACGTAGTCGATGATCATCTTGGCGCCGCGCCAGCAGTTGAGCGAGCCGGCGGCGGAGAACGGACCGGTGTGATCGAATAGGATGCCGATCTTGATCGTCTGCGCCTGCGCGTCCGCGCGCGGCGCCAAGCTGGTCGCCACCGCCAGTGCGAGCACCAGCGCGATGGCGAGAATCATTCGGGCTGACTTCATCGTGCAGCCTCCGGGAAAAAAAGTGGGGTGCAGCGTATCACGCGCGCGTCTTGCGCGCGAGAACCATCCACTCGCGTCCTTGCCGTCCGCGCGCGGAGCGCAGCGGCGCGAACGCGCGCTCGATCGTGAAGGTGGGAGCGAACAGCCGGCGCACTTCGGCCTCCGACACGACGAAGGGCGGACCCGCGTTCACCGCGCGCAGCGGGAAGAAGCAGGCGAGGAGCCAGCCGCCCGCGCGCAGCGTGCCCGCCAGCGACTGCACGTACTCGGCGCGCCGTGCCGGATCGATCGCGCAGAAGCACGTGTACTCCCAGACGCCGTCGAAGGCGTTCGGCAGCTCGCGTCCGAGGGTGAAGACGTCGCGATCTTCGAAAGCGACGTCGATGCGGTCGCGAGCCGCGAGCGCGCGCGCCGCCGCCAGCGCGGCGGGCGCGAAATCGAAGCCGATCGCCTCGTAGCCGCGCGTGGCGAGCAGCCTGGCGTCGTGGCCGCGGCCGCAGCCCGGCACGGCGACTCGGCCGAGCGGTGGCGGCGTCGTGTCGAGAAAGTCGACGAGCGGCGGCGCCGGACGCCCGAGCTCCCAGCCGTCGCCGCCGCGCGCGTACGCATCCTCCCAGAACGTCACAGTGCTCACACGGGCCATCGAACTTCCTCGAAGTGTGGCACCGTCCGCTCCGCGCCGGCCGCGCGCAGCTCGTCCGCCGTGTGCGCGGTGGTCACGCCGATGACGCGCATCCTGGCCGCGCGCGCGGCCTGCACGCCGACGATCGCGTCCTCGAAGACGACGCATGCCGTCGCGTCGACGCCGAGCCGCTCGGCGGCTTTCAAATAGACCTCGGGATGCGGCTTGCCGTAACGCACGTCGTCGGCGGTGATGGTCACGCCGATGTGCGCGCGCAGCTCGAGGGCGTCGAGCGCGCGCTCCATATCGCGACGCGAGGCAGACGTGGCCACGGCGCGGGGCACGCCGGTGCGCGTCAGCGTCTTCACGAACTGGTCGGCGCCGGCCACGGCGATGATGCCGCGGCGCGCGAGCCGCTCGTAGTGGGCGCGCTTGACTGCCGCTAATCGGCGCGCCTCGGCAGCGCCGATGTCGCCGACGAGCAGGACCACCGCCTCCTCGGCCGGGCGTCCGATGGTCAGACGCCAGAACTCGGGCGGCGGCGTCACACCGCAATCGCGGCACATCGCGACCCACGCTTCGCGGTGATGAACGCCGGAGTCGATGAGGACGCCGTCCAGGTCGAAGACGACGGCGTCCGCGATCGGCGTCACCTCAGCCGATAGAGGGGAGCGAGCGCGCGGAACGCCTCGAGGGCCGCGTCCCGGTACTGCGCCTCCGTCCAGCGCGCGGCCTGCTCCGCCGGCACCGCACGGCCGAGCACGAGCTGACCGTCGCGTGTGCGGGTGAGCTCATCGGCGAGCTCGCCGAGCTGTTCGGAGGTCAGATCGGCCAGCGGCGCGGCCGCCTCTTCGTCGTGCTCGTTCTTGAACCACGCGAGTCCCTTGACCCGGCGAAGCACCGGCGCGAGCCGAGGCGCGTTGCGCTTCCAGGCGGCGGCCCACCGCTTCTTGTCGGCGTGCTCCGGCCCGATCTCGAACAGGAAGCGCACGGCGTGGCGGGAGACCGCCACCTTAAAGTGGGAGTGCTTCTTGTACCCACGCGCATCGGGACCGAACGCGACCCACGTGTCGTCCGGCGGGTTCACCGTGCGGCGCGCGTGCTTGGCGACGT
>DAIRVP010000060.1:0-28947 GCA_036802765.1 Candidatus Rokuibacteriota bacterium | reverse complement strand
TCATGAGCTGCTGCAGCACGTTGAACGGCATCGTGGCGACGTGGGCGCCGGCCTTCGCGGCGTCGATGACGTGCAGCGGGTTGCGGATCGACGCGGCGAGCACCTGCGTCTTGAAGCCCTGCACCCGATAGATCTCGCAGATGTCACGCACGAGGTCCATGCCGACGTGGCCGATGTCGTCGAGACGGCCGAGGAACGGGCTGATGTAGTAGGCGCCCGCCTTCGCCGACAGCAGCGCCTGCGTCGCCGAGAAGCAGAGCGTCTGGTTGACCCGGATGCCCTTGCCCGTGAGGTACTTCACGGCCTTCAGGCCGTCCTGGGTGAGCGGGCACTTCACGACCACGTTGGGGGCGATCTGCGCCAGCTCTTCGCCTTCCTTGATCATCCCTTCGAAGTCGGTGGCCACGACCTCGAGGCTGACGTCGCCGGGGACGACGCGGCAGATCTCCTCGACGAGAGGCCGGAATGGCTTCTTCTCCTTGGTCGCCAGCGTCGGGTTCGTCGTGACCCCATCGACGACACCGAGCGCGACGCCTTCCTTGATCTCGTTCACGTTGGCCGTGTCGAGAAAGATCTTCATGTCGCCCTCCTGTCGAGCGTCACGCGCGTTCCCGCGCGGACCTTCTTGAATACCGTGGCATCGCCGTTGACGCGCCCCACCACGTTGACGGGGCTCGCCGGCCGGATCTCGTCGCCGCGGCTGGCCGGCGTCGGTCCGAAGAAGATGCAGAACGCGTGGCCCGGCGGCCAGAACGCGAGATCACCGAGGGCCACGACCTCTTTCGCCGCATCGGCTTCCGTGCGCACGGGGATCCCGAAGTAGATTTCGTCGCCCCACGTGTCCGCCTTTGCTTCGATCGGGAGCGTCTCCCAGATCGCCACAGCCGTTTTGGAATCGTTCAGCTCGGCCGTCGCGACAACCTGTCCAGCGGTGATCCGAATCGAGCGGGCCATCGAGCCGAGCCTAGGCTCCGGCTCGGAGTGAAGTCAAGGTGTGACGGTCGGCATAAGCACGGAGCGTGGAAGAAACTTCAACGCGCGGCAGTATCTGACGCGCTCCGATCAGGACCGCCGGCCGGCGGGCGGCTCCGCGTTGATCGCCATGCCGATCACGCCGATCACCGCGCCGCCGTTGTCACGCAGCGGTTGTACCCTGATGAGGGCCTTTCGCACTTCGCCGCCAGGCAGGGTATACGGCACGTCAGCAACGTCGATCGTGGTCTCACGTTTCAACGCGGTGTCCAGCGCTGGTCGGAGCAGGCGCGCCATATCGCCCAGCGGGAGCGCAGCGAGATCGCGGCCGATCGCTTGGTCAGCCCGCACGCCCCACATCCACTCAGAGGGCCGATTCCAGGTCGTCACGACCCGAGCGCGGTCGGTGACGAAGACGCTCTGCTCCATGCTGTTGAGCAGCCCGAGGTGATAGGCGTCTACACGCTTGAGCTCGGCGGAGCGACCCTCGAGCTCGGCGTTGAGCGCGCCGAGCTCGGAGTTGGCGGCCTGCAGCTCCTCCACCGTGGTCTCGAGCTCCTCGTTAGTGGACTGCAGCTCCTCGTTCGTCGTCTCCAGCTCCTCGTTGGTGGACTGCAGCTCCTCGTTCGTCGTCTCCAGCTCCTCGTTCGTCGACTGCAGCTCCTCGATGGCGGTAGCGTGCTGTTCGGCGATCCGCGCCATCTGCTCCTTCAAGCGGGCATGCTCGGTCGCCTCGGTGGCATACACGAGGACGCCGATGAGTCGGTACGCCTCGAAGAGCGGAGCGATGGTCACGTCGGCGTGGATGACGTCGCCGTTGTGGCGCGTGAACGTGACGTCATCCATGCGGCTCACGGCGTGACGTGCCTTCACGTCCTCGATGCGCGCGCGGAGGCCTTCCACACGATAGCTGACGTCGAGATCTCGGAACTTGCGGGCGAGCGCGCCGGCCATCGGGATGTCGAACATCGTCTCGGCGGCGGGATTCCAGCTGAGGATCGTGTCGCTCATGTCGATGACCATGACCGCGGCCGGCAGCGCCTCGAGGGCGCGCTGCACGCGCGCCGCCGGCGCCGTGGCGTCGGCCCGCGCGGCCGCCGTGGCGTGCGGCACCGATCCCGCCTCCGGCAGCACGGCCGCCGCCTGACGCGCCGCCGACGGCATGCGGCGGAAGATGCGCCACTTGAGGTGGACGGGCGCGAACTGCCGTGAGCGCGCCAGCAGCGATTCGGAGCGGCCGAGGAACAGGTAGCCGTCCTCGCGGATCGAATAGTGGAACCGGTTCAGGATCCGCTCCTGCAGCTCGGCGGTGAAATAGATGAGCGCGTTGCGACAGACGAGAAGGTCGATGTGTGACAGCGGCGGCGCCTGTGTCAGGTTGTGGCTGCCGAAGATGCACCAGCGGCGGATGTCGCGGCGGACCCGATAGAGCTGACCGTCGCGGGTGAAATAGCGCTCCAGCAGTCGGTCGGGGACGTCCTTGAGCTGCTCCGCCCGATACAACGAATGGCGCGCCGCCGTGAGCGCCTCCTCGTCGACGTCCGTGCCGTAGATCTTGATGGAGTAGTTGTTGGCCGTCTCACCGAGGTGCTCGGCCAGGAGCATCGCGATCGAATAGGGCTCGTCGCCGGACGAGCACCCGGCGCTCCAGATTCTGATGGTGCGTGTGTCTCCGACCTCATCGACAATTCGCGGAATGACGTCTTCCGCCAGCGCTTTCCAGGCGTCGGGATCGCGGAAGAAGCTCGTGACATTGATGAGGACCGTGTTGAAGAGGGCGACGTGCTCGTTCGGGTAGGCGTCGAGAAACTTCGAGTAGGCAGCGAAGGAGTCGAGGTGCACCTGCGCCATGCGCGCCCGGATGCGCCGCGCGAGCGAGGCTTCCTTGTACTCGCGGAAATCGAAGTTGTAGCGGGCGCTCAGCTTTTCCAGGAGCGTGCGGAAGTCGCCAACGAGCTCTTGAGAAACTTGTTCGACGGTGTCTTCGGTGCCGTCGCTCATGCGTCATTTCCGAGCGCGGGCACGACAAGGCTCGCCAGCGCGGGACCGATGTCCTCGAGCGGAAGCGTGAAATCGACGCAGTTCGTGGCGCGCGCCGCCGTGGGCATGCCGGTGTGGGCCGCCGTGCTCGGATCCTGCACGAGCGTGGTCCCGCCCTTAGCCTTGATCGCCCGGATCCCATCCGCGCCGTCGACGCCGGATCCGGAAAGGATCACGCCGATCGCGCGGTCTCCATACGTGTCGGCCACCGACTGGAAGAGCAGATCGATCGAGGGGCGGCTGAAGTGCACCTGCTTCGTGTCCGTCAGCACGAGGTGGCCTGCCCGCACGATCAGATGCATGTCCGGCTGGGCGATGTACATCGTGCCGCCGAGCATCTCTTCGTCCTGCGCGGCTTGCTTGACTCGCAGCCGGCACCGTCGCGCGAGCAGCGTCGCCAGCATGCTCTTGTGGCGTGGGTCCATGTGCTGAACGATCAGCACCGGGACGGGAAAGTCGGCGGGCAACGCGCCCGCGACGACATGCAGCGCTTCCACGCCGCCGGCGGATGCGCCGATGGCGACCACGTCGAACTGCGGCATGACGTCATGCCGCTCCGTGACCTGATGCCGGTCTTCCATGACTAGACGGCGCGCGAGTGCTTGTCGACGGCGTCGCTGCCGCCGGCACACTTGGGGCGACGGATCCGCAACGCAGACCTCGCGAGAAGCGTCGGAATGTGGACGACGACCCGCGAGGACCGCATGGTGCCGGCTAGGGTAGCACCATCCGCATCGTTACGCCGCGCGACGGTAATCCTTCAATGCGAGCTCGAGCGCGCCGGCGTCGGGGACGGTTGACCAGCCGACGCCTTCGACGGCAAGCGAGGCGGCGCACGTCGCCGCCTCGGCGGCGTCCCACGGATCGCCGTCGCGACGATACCGTGCGAGAAACGCCGCCGCGAAGACGTCGCCGGCGCCGGTCGCGTCGACGTCCATCGCGCGACGCGGGCGCACCTCGTAGCGATCGCCGTTGACATAGAGAAGCGCGCCGTGCGCGCCCGCCGTCACGACCGCGATCGGCACGCGCTGCACCCATTCGGTCATCGCCGCCTCCTGTCCACGCACGTCTTCCGCGCTGACGAACAACGCCTGCAGGCCGCGCAGCGTCTGCCGCGCGGCGTCCCAGCGCACGGTGCGCACGGCGCCGTCCCGGTGGAGTCCGCGCAGCCAGCCTTGAGCCGCCGCCGCGATCGAGGCGTCGCCAAAAGCCGCGACGAGCCCGACCTGCACCTCATTGATGACGGGAGCCAGCAGCACGACGCTCGCGTCACGCCAGTCGTCGGGCACGTCGTTCTCGCTCAGCGGCGCGGCGACACTGGTCACGCGCATCGTGCGCTCGGCTGTGCTGACGTCGTGCTCGAACACGGTCGTCGCCTTCGCAGGCACCGAGACGACCTCGATCCGTGGTGGGATCAGCTCGAGCGGAAAATCCTCGCCGTGGCTCGTGAGAATACCGACGCTGAGGCCGAGACGGTCGGCGGTGACAGCCGCATACAGGGCCGCGCCGCCCGGCCGGACCTCGTCGCCGAAGTGATCCAGCGTGACGTGGCCGATGGCGATGAATTCGGGTGCGGGCATGGCGTCATTGTATCCACGGGACGGATGGCATTTCCCTTGCGCGTGTCTGAGACTCACCCGCATGGGCGGCGCACTCGGCCAGGCGATGCGAACGGTCATCGGCGCCGGCGTCGAAATGTTCGCCGCGACGGCCGGGCGCGCGCTCGAGAACGACGCGCCGCCCTCCGCAGATCATCGACCGTGGCCGTTGCCGGACAGCCCGTGGGTGATGGCGCAGGCGTGGCAGAACGCGCTGTTCGCACACTGGCCGCTGAAGCCCGCCGCCCTTCGTCGATTCGTTCCCCCAGGCGTCGCGCTCGATCTCTTCGACGGCGCCGCGTGGCTCGGAATCACCGCGTTCGTCGTCGCCGGCGCGCGGATTCGCGGTGTCCCCGCGCTGCCATACGTGTCGACGTTCGCCGAAGTGAACGTGCGGACGTACGTGACGAGGGACGACAAGCCGGGCGTCTTGTTTCTGAGCCTCGACGCCGCGAGCGTCGCAGCGGTGGTGGGCGCACGGGCGTGGTTCCGGCTGCCGTACTTCTGCGCCGCGGGCGAAGCCGAGCCGCGCGCAGGATGGCGCTGGTTCAGCTCGCGCCGTCAGCATCCGGGCGCCGTCGGCGCGCGGTTTTCCGCACGCTATCGCGGCGCGGACCGTCGCCGGCTGCCCGGCGGGCAGCGGCTGACTCGCTGGCTGGTGGAGCGCTACTGTCTCTACTGCGGCGCCGATGGCACGTTGCTGCGCGCCGAGATCCATCATGCGCCGTGGCCCATCGAGCCCGCCGAAGCGGAGATCGCCGACAACACGCTCGGCCAGGCTCACGGACTCGGCCTCGATGAGCCGACACCGCTGCTGCATTTCTCACCCGGCGTCGATGCCGTGATCTGGCCGCCGCGCGTCGTCCGCGCGTGAGGCCGCCCAGCTCACACCATCGTGAGACCGCCGGAGACGGACAGCGTCTGGCCGGTGATGAAGCCGGCGTCGTCGGAAGCGAGGAACACCACGGCGGGCGCCACGTCGTCGGGCACGCCGAGGCGGCCCCACGGGATCACGCGCTTGAGGCTTTCGGCGAGCTTGGGGCTCTTCTCGGCGAACTCCTTCTGAAACAGCGGCGTGTCGGAGGGACCGGGGCACACGCAGTTGACGTTGATGTGGTGCCGCGCGACCTCGCGCGCCACGGTCTTCGTGAATGCAATGAGCCCGCCCTTGGCCGCGGAGTACACCGCCTCGCCGGTCGAGCCGACACGGCCGGCATCGGAGGCGATGGTGACGATCTTGCCGTAGTCCGCCTTGATCATGTGGCGCAGCGCCGCCCGCGTGCACGCGAGCGGACCGCGCAGGTTCACGGCAATGATCTTGTCCCAGAACTCCGGCGTGGTCTCGACGAACGGCATCGGCTTGTCCCAGCCGGCGCAGTTCACGAGCACGTGGAGGCCGCCCCAGCGCGCAGCGACCGCATCGATGGCGCCGTCCACGGCGCCGACGTCGGTGATGTCGATGCGGTGCGCGGCGGCCGAGCCGCCCGAGCGCTCGATCGCCGCCGCCGTCTCGCGGGCACCGCCCTCATCGAGGTCGAGCACCGCCACGCGCGCGCCCTCGCGCGCGAGCGCCTGCGTGATCGCCCGTCCGATGCCGCTCGCTCCCCCGGTCACGACGGCGGTGCGATCCTTCAGCTTCACCGGATGATCGCCTTGGCGATGATGTCTTTCATGATCTCGCTCGTGCCGCCGCCGATCGTCATCAGCCGCGCGTCGCGCGCGAAGCGCTCGACGGGATACTCGCGCATGTATCCGTAGCCGCCGTGCAGCTGGACGCAGCCGTAGGCCACGCGGTTGACCATCTCCGCGGTGAAGAGCTTGACCATCGACACGTCGCGCACCGCATCCTCGCCGGCCGCGTATTTCTGCCAGGCGGCGTACGTCAGCCAGCGCCCCGCTTCGATGTCGGTCGCCATCTCGGCGAGTCTGTGGCGAACCGCCTGCTTGTCGGACAGCGGGCCGCCGAAGGCCTGGCGCTCACGCACGTACGCGATGGTGTCCTCGAGCGCGCGATCGGCCATGGCAACGGCGTGCAGGCCCGCCACCAATCGTTCGCGTTGGAAGACGCGCATGACCTCGTAGAACCCGACGCCTTCGCGACCGAGCAGGTTTTCGGCGGGAACGCGCATATCCGAAAACGACAGCTCCGCGGTGTCGGAGGCGCGCATGCCCATCTTGTCGAGCGTACGGCTCACGCCGAATCCGGGCGTCTCGCGCTCCACCAGGAACATCGAGATACCGCGGTGGCGCTTGTCGCCGGTGCCGGCCTCCACGCGCGCGGCGACGAAGTAGACATCCGCCATCGCTCCGTTGGTGATGAACATCTTCGAGCCGTTGATGACGTAGTGCCGACCATCCTTCACGGCGCGCGTGCGGATCGCGGCGACGTCGCTGCCGCCGCCGGGCTCGGTGACGGCGATCGCCGTCATCGCCTCGCCGCGGCAGATGGCGGGAAGATACTTGTCCTTCAGCGCTTCGCTGCCGGTCCAGTACAGGTGCGGCGAGGCCATATCGCAGTGCACGCCGACGGCCATCGCGAACGAGCCCGAGCGCGAGCGGCCGCACTCCTCGTGGAGCACCGCGCTCATCATCACGTCGGCGCCGGCACCGCCGTACTTTTCGTCGTATTCGAGGCCGAGGAAGCCCAGCTCGCCCATGCGCCGGAAGATCGTCTTCGGCATGCGACCGGCGGCTTCCCACGCCTCGACGTGCGGCGTGACCTCCTTGTCGACGAAGGACCGCACGGTCGCGCGAAACATGTCGTGCTGCTCGTTGAAGACCTTCATCGGACCTCCCCGCGGTGCTCCGACTATACAATGGCCGCGCGTGCCCCGAGAGCGCTCACGCGCCGTGCCGGTGCTGTTGACGGCCATCGTCGGCCTCGGCGCGCTGTCGATCGACATGTTCTTGCCGTCGCTGCCGGCCATGATGGCGGCCTTCGGCTCCGACGCGGCGACCGCGCAGCTCACGGTGACGCTGTTTCTGGCCGGTCTGGCGGCGTCGCAGCTGGGCTGGGGCCCGCTCTCGGACCGTGTCGGTCGCCGCCGGGTGCTCCTCGCCGGCCTCGCACTCTACGCGGTGGCGGGAACGGTCTGCGCGTTCGCGCCCACCATGACGGTCTTGATTGCGGCGCGCGTCGTTCAGGCGTTGGGCGCCGGCAGCGGGCCCGTGATCGCGCGCGCCATCGTCCGCGACCTCTATGAGCCCGAGCGGGCGGCCCGTGTGCTGGCCGCGATGGGGACGGCGCAGGCCCTCACCCCGATTCTCGCGCCGATCGTCGGCGGCTGGGTCCACGTGCTGGCCGGCTGGCGCGCAGTCTTCGTCGTGCTGGGCGCGTTCGGTGTCGTGTTCGTGCTGACGACGTGGGGCATCGTCCCGGAGACCAACGTCTACGCAGGCGCGCGCGCGGGCAATGGCGGCGGCGGTGTCGCGGCGCTGCTCCGGCATCCGCGATACCTTGCGTACGTGGCCGCCGCCGCGCTCGCGTTCAGCGGCCAGTTCGCATTTATTACGGGCTCGTCGTTCGCCTTGATCGCCATTCTCGGTGTCTCTCCTGCCGTCTACGGCGTCTGCTTCGGCGCCGTCGCGGGCGGACTCATGGCGGGGAACTTCGTCTCGGTCCGCCTCGGGCCTCGGCTCGGCCTCGATACGATGATCCGCGGCGGCACGCTCATCGCCGCATGCGCCGGCGCCGCCATGGCCGCGCTCGCCTGGGCGGGCGCGCGCTCGGTGGCAACGGTCATCGGGCCGATGTTCTGCTACGCGTTCGGTCTCGGCTGGGTGCTGCCCAATGCGATGGCAGGCGCCATTGGTCCCTTCCCGCGCATGGCGGGGCTGGCGGCAGCCGGCGCGGGCTTCGTGCAGCTCACGGGCTCGGCGCTCTACGCGATCGCCGTGAGTCATACCTATGACGGTTCCTTGCGCCCGATGACGACCGCGGTCGGCACGGCGGGTGTCGCGGCCTTCGTGACGTTTGCATGGCTGTCGCGACGACGCGTCGTGCTAGAGAATACGTAAGGGAGGGAGTCATGAGTCGGATCGCTCCCGTGCCGCCGCAGCTCGCGCCTCCAGACGTCCGAGCCGTCTACGACAGCGCCACGCGGAAATTCGGGCGCCTGCCGATTCCCGTCGCGGTGACCGCGCACCACCCAGAGGTGTTCGCGGCCTACACGGGATTCGAACGGGCGTTCCGCCGGGCGTCCAGGCTCGATGCGCGGCTCAGCACCCTGGTGGTCGTCAAGGTGGCCTCGCTGGTCGGCTGTCCCTTCGGCACGGACATCGGCTCCGCACTGGGCCGGGCGGCGGGAGTCACGGACGCGCAGCTGCGTGCGCTGGCGGACTATCGCACGAGCTCGCGGTTTTCCGCGCTCGAGCGGCTCGTTCTCGACTACGCCGTCGGCATGACGGCCACACCCGTGGACGTGCCGGACACGCTCTTCGCCGACGTGCGCCGCCACTTGACCGACGAGCAGATGATCGAGCTGACAGCGACGATCGCGTGGGAGAACTATCGCGCCCGGTTCGATCACGCGCTGGGGATCGAGCCGCAGGGGTTCTCCAACGGCGCCTACTGCGTCACCGCCGAGTCCGCGACGCCCGAGAAGCCGGCCCCCGAAAAACGCGCGCGCTAAGGCGCGCGCCGCTCGAAGGTCAGCGTGCGCGGCTCGAAGCCGAGGCTCCGAAACAACGCGTGGGCGTCGGTGTTGAACGCCCACGACGACAGCTCGACCTCCGAAAAGCCGCGGGCACGCGCCTCGTCGAGTGCCGCGCGCATCAGGCTTCGGCCGACGCCGCGGCGTCGCCACGCCGGATCCACCGCGATCTGATCGATCTCGCACCACCGGCGAGCCCGGCGGAACGGATTGTCCGGGCGGTCGAAAAAAAATGCGACGACGTAGCCGACGGCGGCGCCGTCCTCCTCTGCGATCCAGACGGCCGGCAGCGGGTTCTCGAGTCGGTCCCGAAACCAGGCCGCCACATCGTCGACGCGCGTCGCCCTGTAATAGTCGGGGCGACGCGCGTGGTGCATGTCGTGGACGAACCGGTTCAGCGCCGTGAGCGTATGCTCATCGCCGACGACGGCCCGTCGAAGCTTCACGCCGTCACTTGACCTCGGTTTTCGACTTCCACTTCACGAGCCCCGGGTCCACCTCCTCGAGCAGCTTCGTGTAGAAGACTTGCTCGGGTGGGAACTTCTGCTTGATCCGATCGAGCGAGTAGAGGAAGTCGACGAAGTCGCCCATCCCCTTGACGATGTTCGGGTTCATCTCCATCGTGTAGACGTTGTACGTCATGATCTCGCGGGCCAAATCACGGTCGAGCTTCATCTCGCGCGCGACGATGTCGATGGCGGCGTTGCGGTCGTTGTTGATGGCATCCGTCGCCTTGCGCGTGGCGCGCAGGATCGCCTTGAGCGTGTTCGGGTTCTCCCTGAGCATCTTGCCGCTGGCCACGATGCCCGCGTGCACCTGCAGCCAGTCGACGGGGCCTTCTTTGCCCGGGATGTTGCTCTTGGCACCGGTGAAGTACAGCTTGCCGCCTGCTTCCTTCATCGCGCGGAACGTCCACGGCGCCCACGCCGCCATTGCGTCGATGTCACCCTTCGCCAGGGCCGTGATCGCGTCCGGCGGCGAGAGGTTCACGAACTGGATCTTGGCGAAGTCCACGCCGTTGGCCTTGCAGAAGCTCTGGATGGCCATGGTGACCGAGGCGCCCTTCGGCATGCCGACCTTCAGCTTCTCGAAGTCCTTCGGGCTCTTCACGATCTCCTGCGCCTTCTTGCCCAGGATCACCTGCTGCACGCCGCCGATGTCGCTCTGAGGCGCGACGTTGTAGATCTGCTGCCCGGACGCCGCGATCGGCACCACCATCGTTGCCGTCGCCGTGCCGAGGTGGATGTTGCCGGCGCCCCACATGCTCGGCAGATCGGTGCCGGCGATGTACCACCGGATGTTGATCTTGAGCCCTTCCTGCTTGAAGTACCCGAGCTGGTCGGCGACCGCGAACTGCGCCGACATTTGCGGATCACGCACCAGCCACGCGTCGACCTCCGTGACCTCGGGCTTCTGAGCGAGCGCGTCCGCCGCCGTGCCGAGCACGAGAAGAGCGGCCATCAGGACGATCACGACACGCATGAGCGAGCTCCTTTCTGTCATTTCATATGCTCGCCTCGGACGGC
Source organism: Candidatus Rokuibacteriota bacterium (assembly GCA_036802765.1). GTDB lineage: Bacteria > Methylomirabilota > Methylomirabilia > Rokubacteriales > CSP1-6 > AR12. The sequence goes on along the minus strand of DAIRVP010000060.1, from coordinate 18,159 downwards.
GGGGCCCCAGCCCCGCGACGTCCTGCGGCTCGCACTACCATCAAGACAAAGCGCCCGCTTCGCGCCAGCAGAAGAGGCGCCGCTCGGCGGCAAGCAGGAGCACGTTGACGAGGGACCCGAGCAGGCCGAGCAGCAGCGCTCCCATCACGATTTGCGCCGGAACGAAAAACGTCCGGCCCTCCATGATCAGGTTGCCGAGGCCCGCGTCGGCGCCCATGAACTCCGCGCCGACGATGACGAACAGCGCGAGGGCGAAGCCCAGCCGCAAGGCCACGATGATGCCGGGCAGCGCCGCGGGCACGATGACGCGGCGGATCAGGTCGAGCCGATCGGCGCCGAGACTGGCTGCGGCCCGCAGCAGCGTCGTATCGACGCGCATCACCGCCGCGGCGATGGCGACGAACATCGGGAAGAACGTTGTGTAGCCGATGAAGGCGACCTTGGACGCCTCGCCGAGCCCGAACCAGACGAGAAACATCGGCAGGAACGCCAGCGGCGGGATCGGGCGCACGAACTCGATGATGGGCTCCAGCATGAGCCGGACCGGCACGCAGAGCGCGGCGAACAACCCGAGTGCGAGCGCCGCCACGGCGGCGAGCCCGAATCCCGCGCCGACCCGCGCCAGCGACGTTCCGACGTGTCGCGGCAGGCTGCCGTCGCGCATCGTCTCGGCGAAGACACCGAAGACCTCACCCGGCGTCGGCAGCAGCGCCGGCGCCATGACGCCGACCGCGCGATTGCCGTACGAGACCGCGGCCCATGCGACGAGCACGCCGAGCAGTGAGAGCAGCCGCGTGCGCCTCATTCGCGCACCTTGGCGACTTCTTCCTTGACGACGCGCGTGATCTCGCTCTCGTAGTGCGTGAATTCGGGCGTGAACCGGTCGCGGATCTCTGGAAGCTTGATCGTGAAGATCTGCTTGATCCGGCCCGGCGCCGACGTCATGACCACGATGCGATCGGCGAGATAGACCGCCTCGCGGATTGAGTGGGTGACAAACAGCACGGTCTTGTGCTCGACCCGCTGGATCCGACCGAGCTCGTCCTGCAAGACTTCACGCGTCTGCGCGTCGAGCGCGCCGAAGGGCTCGTCCATCAGGATGATCTCCGGATTGTTGGCCAGCGCGCGCGCGATGGCCACGCGCTGCTTCATCCCGCCCGAGAGCTGCACGGGAAACTTTTCCGCGTGGGCGGCGAGGCCCACGAGCTCCAGGTAGCGCGCGACGACGGCGCGCCGCTCGGCCGCCGGCGCGCCCTTGAGCTGCAGACCGAACTCAACGTTGCCGGCGACGGTGAGCCACGGAAACAGCACGTACTCCTGGAAGACCACGCCGCGGTCGGCACCGGGTCCCGTCACCGGGCGGCCGCCGACGCGGACCTCGCCGGCGGAGGGCCGCAAGAATCCGGCGACGATGTTCAGCAGCGTCGACTTGCCGCACCCGGACGGTCCGAGCAGGCACACGAACTCGTGCTCGGCGACTTCCAGATCGATGCTCAGCAGGGCGGGCGTCTCGCGGCCGGCGGCGACAAACGTCCGTGACAGCCCGCGGACGTCGATCTTCACCGCGGATGCTGCCAGCGGAGCACGCGGCGCTCCAGCACGCGCACGAGCCCGTTGCCCGCGTAGCCGAGCAGCCCGAGCAGCATCGCCGCGCCCAGCATCTGGGGCACGAGGAAGAAGTTGCGGCCGTCGTTGATCAGGTAGCCGAGGCCATTTTCGGCGCCGACGAACTCGGAGATGACGATGACAAAGAACGACAGCGCGACGCCGAGGCGTAGTCCGGTGAGCACGTCGGGCAGCGCCGCCGGCAGGATCACGCGGAAGAACAGATGACGCGGCCGTGCGCCGAGACTCTGCGCGGCGCGCAGCAGCCGGCCGTCGATCTGCGTGACGCCGTGCACGGTGGTCACGAACATCGGGAAGAACGTGGCGTACGTGATGAAGCCGATTTTCGACGCCTCGCCGATGCCGACCCACACGATGAAGAGGGGCAGCACGGCGAGCGGCGGGATCGGGCGCAGCAGCTCGATCACCGGCTCGACGACATTACGCACGGCGCGGATCTGGCCCGCGAGCAGGCCGAGCGTGAGCGCCAGCACAGCGCCGATGGTGAAACCGACGGCGACGCGCTCGAGCGTCGCGGCGACGTGCATCCAGAGCTGTCCTTTGCGCGCCAGCTCGAGCAGCGCGCCGACCACCACCCACGGCGCCGGCAGGAACAGCGGATTGAACGGCCGCGTCGCTTCGACGAGCCCGCCCGCAAGACTCCACAGCACGACGAAGGCGAGCAGTGAGGTCGCGCGCCAGCTCAACGCGGTCCGCCGCGTCGACGGCGCGCCACGCACGCCCCACTCCATCATCGCGGACACGCTGCTGAGCAACACGGCGGCCCATCCTCTACTAGCGGCGCGGAGGTGTCAACGTGCCCGCGCCGTGGGCATCGCGCTTGCGCGTGTGCGGTATCATCCCGGCCGAGGAGGCCACACATGGCGACTTCCGTAGGGTTCATCGGCGTCGGGAATATGGGCAATCCGATGGCCGGCAACGTGCTGAAGGCATTTCCGTTGACGGTGTTCGACAAGAACCCGGCGGCGATGAGCAACCTCGTGTCCGCGGGCGCGCAGAAGGCGGCCTCCGCGCAGGAAGTGATCGAGCGATCGGAGATCGTGATGACGTGCCTGCCGGCGTCTCCCGACGTGGAGGCGCTCTACCTCGAGCCCGGCGGCCTGGTCGAGCGCGCTCGGCCCGGGATGATTCTCATCGATCTCAGCAGCGTCCTGCCGTCGACTCCGAGGAAGATCGAGCCCCGTGCGAAGGCGCGTGGCGTGCACTTCCTCGAGGCGCCGGTCAGCGGCGGCGTGACCGGCGCGCGCGCGGCCACGCTCGCGGTGATGGTGGGTGGCGACGCGGACGTGCTCGAGCGCGCGCGCCCCGTGCTGCGCGCGATCGGTCCGAATATCTTCAGCGTCGGCCCCGTCGGCGCGGGCAACACCGTCAAGGCCATCAACAACATGATGGCGTGCGTGAACTCGCTGGCCATGATGGAAGGCGTCGTGCTGGGCCGGAAGGCCGGCCTCGATCCGATGACGATCTACGAGGTCGTCAAGGCCTCCAGCGGCGGCAGCAAGGCACTCGAGCGCATTCCAACCGCGATCGTGCCGCGCAACTTCGCGCCGGGCTTCAAAGTGTTCTTGATGAACAAAGACCTCGAGACGTTCAACACCATCGCCAAAGAGCTGCACGTTCCGGTCAGCTTCTCGAACGTCGCCCAGCGTTACCAGCAGGCGGCGATGGCGGCGGGGCTGGCCGATCAGGACACCAGCGTGGCGCTGACGATCATCGAAAAGCTCGCCGCGCTCGAATGAGCGCGGTGGAGCTGCTGGTTCGCGGCCGCTGGGTCATCACGGACGCCGCCGACCGTGAGGCCGGCGTCCACAGCGACGCGGCCGTGCTCGTCTCCGGCTCGCGCATCGCCGCCGTCGGCGACTGGCGCGCGCTGCGCCGCGCGCACCCTCGCGCGCGCGTGGTCGGCGACGGCACCCAGCTGCTCATGCCCGGGCTGGTCGACGCGCACAGCCACGGCCGTGCGCTGAGCCCGATCCAGAAAGGCGTGCTGAACGACTATCTCGAAAACAACCTGCTCGACTGGACGTTCATGCCGATCTTCGAGCCGGAGCTCACGGCGGCGCTCGGCGCCTGGCGGCATCTTCGCAGCGGCTGCACGACGATCCACCACATGGGATTCGACACCGACGGCCCGCCGGCGCGCCGCCGCTGCGAGACGGCGATCCGCACGTATCTCGACGCGGGCATTCGCGTCGCCTTCGCGCCCGGCGTGCGGAATATCGACAAGCTCGTGTTGGACGGCGCCGCCTTCCTCGACACGCTGCCCGCCGACCTCAAGGCGTTTGCCGAGCCGCTCGTGCACCTGGACAGCAAGCGGATCGAGGAGGAGTACTTCGCGCTGTTCGATCACCTGCACCGGCGCTTCGCATCCGAGGACACCCGCGTGCTCCTCTCGCCCTCATGGGCGCAGGCGGTTACCGAGTCGTTCCTGATCCGGGCCAAAGAGACGGCCGACCGGCTGGGCAAGGTCCCGATCCACATGCATTGCGTCCAGACGCCAGTGCAGCGCGCGTTTTCGTTCCGCAAGTATGGCAAGAGCGCCATCGCGTGGCTCGACGACCTCGGCCTCGTCGACGAGAACCTCACGCTCGGTCACGCCATCTGGGTCACCGACGCGGACATCGACCGGCTCGCGACACGCCGCGCATCGATCACCAGCCATCCCTCGTGCAACCTCGGCATGCGCAACGGGCTGGCGCCGATCTACGAGATGCACCGGCGCGGCGTCAACGTGGCGATGGGCCTCGACGACAAAACGATCAACGACGACGAGGACGCGGTGATGGAGCTGCGGATGCTGCACCGGCTCCACCGCGTGCCCGACTACGACCTGACGACGCCGGCGCTCGACGCGTACGACGTGCTGCGCATGGGCACGCTGAACGGCGCGCGCGCCGTGGGTTTCGGCGGCCAGATCGGCGCGCTGCAGCCCGGGATGAAGGCCGACATGATCCTGGTCGACCTCGATCGTGTGCTGCGCGATCCGTGGATGATCGAGGACCTGCCGATCGCCGAGGCGTTCGTGCACCGCGCGATGGGCGAGGACGTCGACACCGCGATCGTCGGCGGCCGCGTGGTCATGCAGAACCGCAAGATGACGACGCTGGACGTCGACGCGCTCTATCGGGAGATTCGCAAGGCGGCGCGCGCGATCGGTCCCGCGCAGCGCCGGCACGCGGAGACGCTGCGGCGGCTGAAGCCGTACGTGCAGCGCTGGTACAACGCCTGGCTGACACCCGACGACATGAAACCGTTCTACGTCCTCAATAGCCGGCGCTGATGGCGGCGCGACGCTCGGCGACCACACGCCGATCGCGCGGGCCGGCCGCGTGGCGGCGCGATGCCGCGAGGAAGATGACGAGCTCGCGTCGCGAGACCCTCGCGTTCGTGCGCCGCCTGCCCGAGGCCGAAATGCTGCAGCCGCGGACGATCGGCGACTGGTCGGTCAAGGACGTGCTCGGCCATCTCCTCGCTTGCGACGAGGAGACCGCAGCCCGATTCCGGCTCATCGCCCGGGGGCGTGCCGACCGCATCAAATGGTTCGACAGCATGGCCTACGCCGATCGCTTCAACGCGCGGACGGTGGCCCGCCTGCGGCGCGTCGACCTGCGCACGGTGCTGCGCCGGCTGGCGCGCGTGCGATCGGATCTCGTTCGCGCGTTCCGACGCCTGCCAACGGCGTCGTTGCGCGACCCGTCGCACGCGTACCCGGTCGTCGACTGGCTTCCGGCCCCGGGCTGGAGCCACGAGCGCGATCACCTCAGCGAGGTCCGCGCGTGGCGGAGACGCCGCCCGCGCGCCTGAGCCGCTCAGCCTTTATCGAGCACGATGTCCCAGACGACGATGCGCGAATCGGGCTCGACGTCTGCCGTCGGCGGCAGCACCTTCGCGATGGCGCCGTCGCGGTTGTTGCGCAGCTGCTGCAGCAAAATATCTTTGTCGTTCAGCGGCTCGCCCGGGAAATACATCTGCGTGACGAGCCGGTTGATCTTGCCCGTCACCTCGAAGTGAAGATGTGGCGGCCGCATCCAGTCGGCGGTCGCGGGATAGGCGCCCGGCTTGATCGTCTTGAAACGATATCGGCCCTCCGCGTCCGTGTCCCGGACGGCGAAGCCTTCGAAGTTCGGATCAAGCGGCGCGGGGTTCGTGTCGCTGGGGTGCGTGTAGCGGCCATACGAGTTGGCCTGCCACAGCTCGACGCGCGCGCCGCGGACAGGCTGGCCTTCGACGTTGAGGACGCGGCCCATGACATGGATCACTTGACCGGTGGCGCGTCCTGGCTTGCCAGGAATGACGGTGAGGTCGGCCCCCTGGTCAACGCGTTTGATCACGGGATAGAACGGACCGAGGATCTCACCCGGCGTCCGCTTGAGCGCCTCGGCGAGGGCCGCACCGAAGCGTCCGGAGACGGCGAGACCTCCGGCACCAAAAGCCAGACCCAGCATCTGTCGGCGCGACACGGTGCGCATCGTCATGATGGCCTCCTCACTGGTACGATCGGCCGGGCGCGCGAAACCACCGAGGCTCGAGAGCGTATCACCGGCGCCTGACGAACGACACGCGGAGATGACGATGCAGACACGCAGGGATTGGCTGCGCGGGGCCACAGCCGTCACAGCCTCGATTGCGGTCGGTGGATGTGCGGCGGCCGGCGCACCAGGCGCCGCCACGCGGAGGACCCCAATGTTCGCCTACGTCGGCTGTTACACGTCGAAGGAACGCAACGGAAAGGGCGAGGGCGTCGGCGTCTACCGCATCGACCCCGCCTCCGGGCAGTGGACACAGATCCAGCTGGTGAAGGACATCGTGAACCCGTCGTGGCTCACGCTCGACCGCCAGCAGCGCCGTCTCTTCGCCGCTCACGGTGACGGCAACGAGGCCACGGCTTTTGCGATCGATCGTGCGACGGGCCGGCTGACGCTGACGAATCGTCAGGCGACGAAAGGTCGCAACGGGGTGCGCCTCGGCATCGATGCCTCGAACAAGTTCGCGGTGATTGCGAACTATTCCAGCGGAACCGTCGCGGTGCTGCCGATCAATGCCGACGGCTCGCTCGGTGCGCTGACCGATCTGGTGCCGCTCGAGGGCAAGCCGGGACCGCATCGCACGGAACAGGGCAGCTCGCACCCGCACGACGTGGTCTTCGATCCGCGCGGACGCTTCGTGGTCGTGCCCGACAAGGGGCTCGACACGACCTTCGTCTTTCGACTCGACACCACCCGCGGAAAGCTGGTGCCGGCCGACCCGCCGTCGGTGGCAAGCCGGCCCGGCGCCGGGCCGCGCCACGCGGACTTTCATCCGACCAAGCCGTACCTCTACCAGATCAACGAGCTCGACTCGACGATCACCACGTTCAAGTTCGACACGGAGCACGGCGAGCTGGTACCGCTTCAGACGATCACGACGCTGCCGCCGTCGTTCACCAGCGCCAGCACCACGTCTGAGATCGTCGTGGCGCCGTCGGGACGCTTCGTGTACGGCAGCAACCGCGGGCACGACAGCATCGTGATCTTCGCCATCGACGGCGCGACGGGCACCCTGACGCCGGTCGGCTGGGAGTCGACCCAGGGGCGCGTGCCGCGCTTCTTCGCGCTGGACCCGTCGGGCGCGTTCCTGTACGCCGCGAACCAGAACAGCGACACGATCGTCGCCTTCACCGTCGATCAGGGAACGGGCAAGCTCAAGCCGACCGGCCAGATGATCAAGACGGGAAGCCCGAGCAGCATCGTCTTTCTATAGAGCAATCGCCCTCGGGCAATCGCCGCGTTATGCCCACCAGGCCCGCGCTCCGCATTGGCAGCGATCTCCAGCGGTAGGGTCGCCGCGCCAGATGTGGAGCTCCTTCCCGTCAAACTCGTAGGCGAACGTGCGCCCCTTCCGGAGGGCGTCTTTCAACGCCTCCCAATCGTGACAGACCACCGGGTCGGAAGCTCGAGTCGCCACCCATAGCCGGCAAAGCAACTTGTGCACCGACCTTGTAAGGTCGCATGACCACGCATCTTATTTCCGGCTTGGTTACCGAGGTCGGTCAGGTTCTTACCGCTATCCTGCCAAAATTCGTCGCTTGTAAACCGCGGGTGGGGTCAGAGCGGAATCGCGAGCAGGGTGTCGAAGCGGCCGCTGTCGCACACGACCACACGCTCGCGCAGCCGCAGCACGCCGCCGTCGTCCACCAGCGCGTCGAGGTACCGGCCGGTCGCGAACAGATCCATCGTGCCGTCGCGCATGATGCGCACGACGAGGAACGGCGTCTCGGCGCGTGTCACCTCGCCGTCCTCATTGATTGGGCCGACGATCGCCGGCAGTCCGACCAGGTGGCGGTAGCTCTGACGCTCGTAGATGTTGGCCTCGCGCAGCGCCGCCACGCGATCGCGCAGCATGCCGTTGCTGTCCGCGTAGATCACGCCGACCTCGAGGCCGCGCCGGTGGTTGTCGGCGGACGTCACCTTGTAGAGGCATTTCTCGGTGAAGAAACCCGGCCAGTCCTCGAGCCGGTCGTCGTCGATGGCGCGCGCGTAGTCGGCGTTCAGGCTGACGACGCGCTCGAGCATCAGCAGCCCATGTAGCGGCGGTAGGCTTTCCAGAATCCGCGCACCGAGGCTTCGGTCGCACGCGTGTCCATGGATTCGGTCCCGTCGCCGCCCATGTTGACGACGGAGAGCTCGTCGCTCGCCGCGGCGGCGCCGCGCTGTACGAATCCGCCGACGCAGCCGTCCTCCATGGAGACATAGCCGGCCGGCCCGACGAGGTTCGCCTGGCGCAGTCGCCGCTGGCGCAGATCCGCCGTGTCGTCGGCGAAGCCGATGTACGTCCAGTGCAGCTCCATCGCGCCGAGGCCCTTCGGCAGCACCTGGCGGATGGCCAGCGAGTTCTGCACCTGCTGGATCACGAGATTGGGAAACACGGTGAGGATCTGAAGCTGGATGCGGTCGCCGAACTCGTCCTCGCTGTCGAGCAGGCGCGCATCGGCCAGTCGGAAGCCGTCCAGCTCCGAGCGGATGCCTTGCTCGCGATAGGCGGCGCTCGTGGCGTCTTCCGGCACGCCGATCGTGTAGGAGGCGTGATGCGCGCCGTCGGGACTCACCAGCACGCCGCCGCCCTGTGTGAGACGCGTGATACGGAAGGTGCCGAAGAAGGCGTGGAGCAGGCTCGCGTGATACGTGTCCTTCACGTTCTCGATGTAGAGCTTCCAGTTGTTCGGCAGCGCCTGCGTAAAACGCCCGAGCACGGTCACCGGCTTGCGCATTACGCGCCGCAGCCGCCCGAGGATCTCGCTGCCCAGGTAGTCCTCGATCGGTGGGGTGTCGGGGGCGAGCGTGCCGAAGACGAGGCCGCACAGCGTCGTGGTCCGCAGCTTGCGCGGGCCATGGTCGGCCTTGCAGAACTCTGCCGGCATCCCGCCGCGGCCGTTGCTGCCCTTCTCGAACGCGATGCCGATCAGATTGCCGCGCAGATCGTAGCTCCACGCGTGATACACGCACTGAAATGCGTGCTTCACGCGGCCCGCGTCGTCGATCGCGATCAGCGCGCCGCGATGCGCACAGCGGTTTTCGAAGGCATGCACGCCGCCGTCCTGCCCGCGAACGACCACGACCGGCATCTCGCCGATGAATGTCGTTCTGAACTGGCCCGGCTCGGTAACGTCGGATTCCAGACACAAGTAGTTCCAGGTCGGGCCCTCGAAGATCCGTCGAAGCTCGGCGTGATAGTTGGCGTCGTCCTGGTACACCCAGAACGGCACGCGGGTCAGCGTATCGCTCGGCCAGGCGCGTGTGGGTTCACCCATGGCCGGGAGTATACCGCTGTCGACCGCGCTACCATGGCACCCATGCCGGCGAGCTACCTGTCACCGAAGACGCACGTGCGTCCGAGTCCGATCGAGGGTAAGGGCCTGTTCGCGCGGCGGCGAATCCGCCGGGGCGAGATCGTCGCCATCAAGGGCGGGCACGTCTACGACGCACGCACGCTGGCGAAGATCAAGCGCCGCATCGCGGCCTCGTACATCCAGATCGCCGACGGCGTGTTCTTCGGCGCACGCGCGGCCGCGGAGGTGCGACGCAACAAGATGTTCATCAACCACTCGTGCGCGCCCAATCTCGGCATCCGTGGACAGATCGTGTTCGTCGCGCTCCGCGACATTCGCGCCGGTGAAGAGCTGACGTACGACTGGGCGATGGAGGAGAATCGGCGCGATCCCACGCGGTGCCGATGCGGCGCGCGCGGCTGCCGCGGCGTGCTCAGCGGACGCGACTGGACGATTCCGCGCCTGCAGCGCCGCTACCGCGGCTACTTCTCCTCGTATCTGGAGGACAAGATCCGGGCGTCCGCCCGCTAAACCCCCGCCTGGTGAAGCCACGCGCGCGCCTCGTGGCGATTGCAGAAGACGCCGACCTCGAGCGGGCCGGCCGCGGTCAGCGCTCGAAATTGACGCGCGACCGCGGAGCCGAGCGGCATGCCCGTCACCACCGCGAGCTTCTTGTGCCCGATGCGCGTGGCGTTCTCCTCCACGAACGTGACGAGCTGCATCAGCTCGTCCGAGCTCGGTACCGTGATGGCGGCGGAGAAGTCGCACATGGTCTTGAGCCCCGGGCGATAACCCTCGTCACTCATCCAGGCTCGCATGGCCCCGATGCGCTCGGCCTGGGTGATCATGCCGTCGGCGAAGACGAACAGGATCCCCGCCGCCCGATCGATGTGATAGGTGATCGGCATCAGTCCCACTTCCGTTCATCCGAGACCTTCTTCGCGTTGTCGGCGATCGTCCCGGCCGGCACGACGGCGACACTGCCCCGCAGCTTCATGACATCGCGGATCGCCGCCTCGAGCGTCGGCGAGATCGACGCCGCGTCGACGCCCGACGCGAGCTGCACACGCAGCGTGAGTGTGTCGTTATGGCCCTCGCGGTCGACGACGACCTGGAAGCGCTCGACGCCTTTCACCCGTGCCACGATCTCGTCGACCTGGCGTGGATGGACGAAGATGCCGCGCACCTTCGTGACCTCGTCGGCGCGGCCGCGCCAGCCGAGCATGCGGGCCGACGTGCGGCCGCAGCGGCACGGCTCGTCGGTGATCACGGTCAGATCGCCGGAGCTGAAGCGGATCATCGGATAGGTGCGGTTGTGCACCGTCGCCACCAGCTCGCCGATCTGTCCGTTGGGCAACGGTTCGCCCGTGGTCGGATCGCAGACCTGCGTGATCGCATCTTCGAGCAGATGCATACCGCTCGCCTCGGCGCACTCGTAGGCGAGCATCCCCGTGTCGGCGGTACCGAATCCCTGACGCGCCATGATGCCGTGCGCGTCCTGCAGCTCTCTGCGCATCGACTCCGTGAAGGGCTCGGCGCCGACCTGCGCAACCTGGAACGGCAGTCGGCCGACGCCCATCTCTTTCGCTTTCGCGAGGATCGTCATCAGGAACGACGGCGTGCCGACGAACCCCGTGGCGCCGACGGACTTGGCCACGCCCACCTGAATCTCCGTCTGTCCGACGCCCGTCGGCACCACCGCGCAGCCGATCAGGTTCAGCGACTCGTCCAGCTCGTGCGCCGCCGGCGTGAGCGCATACGCAAACGTGTTCAGGACGACGTCCCCAGGACGAAAGCCGCCGGCGAAGAGTCCCGTCTCCGCGTGGAAGCCGCTGAGCTCCGGTCCCATCGGCTCGAAGATCGGTCCGGGTGACATGAAGATCTTCCGCAGCTTGGCGACCGGTACGGTGCAGAAGCCGCCGAACGGCGGGTCGGCCTTTTGCAAGTCCGGCATCGCGTTCTTTCGGATCACCGGCAACCGTGCGAGATCGTCCGTCGACCGGAAATCCTTCGGCGCCAGTCCCGCTGCCTCGAGGCGTCGGCGCACGCCGGGGGCGTGGGTCCACGCATGCTCGAGCAGCGAGGCCAGCCAGCTCGCCTGATAGCGCTCGCGCGCCCCGGCCGACATCGTCTCGCGCTCGCGATTCCAGTACCCCGCGCGCCGATCTGGCGCCTTCATCCTACTGGCCGACGATGTCGGGCATCAGCGACTGCACCAGCTTCATCACCTGCTCCTTGTCCGCCGCCGCGACGTTCGAAGAATCGAGCGCCTTGGCGAGCGCGGCGTTGCACGCGTCGACGTCTTCTTTCGTCAGGCCGAGTCCCTTGTGCGCCTCCTTCATCGGGCGGCCGAGATAGGAGCACGGGCCCCCGGTGTTCTCGCAGAGGAAATCGGCGATGTTGCTCTTCAGCGGGCCGACCTTGGCGGCCGGCAGCGCCTTGAAGGCGGGGCCGATCCGCGGATCGGCTGTCGCATTGGTCACGAACACATCCACGACGCCGGCGATGCCCTCGCGCCCGCCGAGCCGACGGTAGAGCGATGGCGAGGGCGTCGATTCACTGCTGCTCGTCGAAGCGCACGCGGTGAGGGCGAGCATCAGGACGGTGAGCAGCAGAGTCCCCCACACTCCGAACCGTGTCATCTGATCTCCTTGGGGGCCTCGACATGGCCCCCATGTTTTCTAAGCGAAGGGGCTACGCCCCCTCGGACTCCCCGGCAACGTTCGGAGCGCCCCGGCAAAGCCGTGGCGCTCCTCTGTCATACGCTCAGCTGAGCCAGCGTTTACGGCGCTTGTAGTGCTTCACGTCGCGGTAGGACTTGCGGGCGCCGACCTCGGTGAGGCCGAGATAGAACTCCTTGATGTCGGCGTTGTCGCGCAGGCTTGCTGCCGATCCCTCGAGCACGATGCGGCCGTTTTCCATCACGTAGCCGTGCTCGGCGATGGCCAGAGCGAGCGTGGCGTTCTGCTCCACCAGGAGGACCGTGAGTTTCTCCTGGCTGTTCATGCGCTGCACGATCTCGAAGATCTCTTCGACGAGCATCGGCGCGAGTCCCAGCGACGGCTCATCGAGCAGGATGACGCGCGGAGTGGACATCAGCGCGCGGCCGATGACGAGCATCTGCTGCTCGCCGCCGGACAGATAGCCGGACTGCACGCGACGCCGATCCGCGAGCCGCGGAAAGTACTGGTACACGCGCTGGATGCCGTCACGCAGCCGGGCGCGGTCGCTCTGTACGTGACCGCCGGCCACGAGATTTTCTTCGGTCGTCAGGTGCTCGAAGACGCGCCGGCCCTCGAACACCTGCACCACGCCGCGGCGCACGACGTCGTACGGCGCGAGGTGGTCGATGCGCTGGCCGGACAGCTCGATGGCGCCTTTCGTGATGGCGCCGCGCTCGGACGGCAGCAGGCCCGAGATGGCCTTGAGCGTTGTCGTCTTGCCAGCACCGTTGGCGCCGAGCAGCGTCGTGATGCCGCCTTCGCGGACGTTCAGCGACACGCCCTTGAGGACGAGGATCACGTTGTCGTAAATGACCTCGATGTTATTGAGCGTCAGCATACGAAGTCGTTGCTGAGAAGACGTGGGTGAGCGGGGGGCCGGGGCCCGGCGAGCCCCTCGTCGAGCGGGGCGCAGCCGGGTCCCGGCCCCCGGTCACTCACGACTTCTTCGCGCCCGCCTCTTTGATGTGCTTCGCCACCACGTCCTGGTATGCGGCGAACCAGTCGGTGACCTTCACGAACTTGTTGTCCTTCACCTGCCAGATCTGCACGAGACCGCCGCCCTCGTGGTCCTGGGGCGTGATCTTCAACGGCGGCACCAGGCCGCCGAGCGTGAAGTTGTTGATCTTCTCGAAGCCCTTCTTGACGTCGTCGCCGGTGATCTTGCCGTCCGGCTTGGCCTTCAGCGCGTTGCGGATGGCCTCGACGTGCAGCGCGCCGATGAGCACGCCGCGGTTGTAGAACACCGTGGACGCCATCTCCTTCGGCGCGGGCTTGCCCTGCTTCTTGTACATCTCCCGGATTTCGTTCAGCACCGGGTAGTCGGTGCCCACGCCGGCGAACTGCATCACGTAGTAACCGTCGGCGACGCCGAAGCCGCCGGCGCCCTCGATGTTGGCCTCGGCGGAGGCCCACACCAGGCCGATGACCTTCTTGAGCGGGAAGCCGACCCGCTTGAGCTCCTTGATCGACACCGACGGCGCGCCGCCGAACAGGTGCGAGATCACGAAATCGGCGCGGTAGCGCTGCGCGATGTCGAGCACCTGCGCGCCCATCTCGACGCCGGGCGGCGGCACGGCGAACGTCTTGAGCTGGAAGCCCTCCTTGGTAGCGAGATCCTCGAGCACCTCGATCGGCTCACGGCCGGCCGGGTTGTCGTAGAAGAGGTAGGCGATCTTCTTGCTCTTCAGCGTTCCGCCGAGCTGCTTCTTGGCGAAATCCGTGGCCGCTGCCGCCTGCGACCAGTACGTCGCGGCGATCGGGAAGATGTACGGATAGCGCTGACCGTCGGCAGCGGCGGCGCTGCCAAAGCCCGGCGAGGTCCCGGGGATGCGGTCTTCCGTCAGCTTGGCGGCCAGCGCATAAATGTGCGGCGTGCCGTAGATGGACATCGTGACGGCGCCTTCCTTCTTGTGGCGCTCGTAGGCCTCGACGCCGGGCGGCACTTTGTACTCGTGATCGATCTCGATCGCCTTGATCATGTACCCTTCGACGCCGCCCTTGGAGTTCACGAGCGCGACGTAGTCGTGCAGGCCGGGGCACAGCACCGTGCCGACGATCTGGGTCGCGCCGGTTCGATCACACTGCACGCCGATGACGATCTCGCCCTTGGAGGACTGGGCGGAAGACGGCGCGGTCGCGAGCAGTCCGCTTGCCGCCAGCATCAGCGCTGCCGCAACGGCCAGATAACGCTTCATGTTGCTCTCCTCTCCGCGTACTCAGTACGCGAACGGCCACACACGAAAGTAATTGCGGATGTTCCGCCACAGACGGTTCAGGCCCTCGGGCTCCACGATCAGGAAGAAGATGATGAGGGCGCCGAACAGCATGAGACGGAGGTTCGGGATCAGGTTCAGGACGGTCTGCTGGTTGAAGAATACGCCACCGAATGCCTCCATCGCATACCGGATGACGATGGGCAGCAGGGTGACGAAGACGGCGCCAAAGATCGAGCCCAGCACCGAGCCCAGCCCGCCGATGATGATCATGGCCAGGTAGTCGATCGAGACGCCGATCTGGAACTGCTCGTAGTTGGCGATGCCGAGGAAGTACGTGTACAGCACGCCGGTGACGCCGGCGTAGAACGAGGAGATCGCGAAGGCGAGCAGCTTGTAGCGAAAGATGTTGATGCCGATGATCTCGGCCGCGATGTCCTGATCGCGGATGGCGATGAATGCGCGGCCCACGCGCGTGCGCATCAGGTTCATCGTGCCGATGATGGCGAGCACGACGAACACCAGCAAGAAGTAGTACATATCGCGCTGCGTGTTGAGCACGACCGGGCCGAGGCGCGGCCGCGCGACCTCGATCGAGGCCTGCACGCCGCCGCTGATGAATGTCACGTGGTTGATCGTCCACTCGATGATGAGCTGGCCCGCGAGCGTGGCGATCGCGAGGTACAGACCCTTGATGCGCAGCGACGGAATGCCGACGATGGCGCCGATCAGCGCCGCCATGAGGCCGCCCGCGAGCAGGTTGACCGGCCACGGCGAGCCGAGACGGTTGGCCAGATTCGCCGCGGTGTAGGCGCCGACCGACATGAACGCGCCGTGGCCGATCGACACCTGTCCCGTGTATCCGACGAGGATGTTGAGGCCGAGGGCGCCGATCACGGCGATCCACACGAGGTTCGCGACCGACAGGAAATATTCGTGCAGCGTGAACGGGATCACGAGAAAGAAGAGGATGCCGAGCGCCGCGACTGTCCACCGCGCGATGGGCAGCCGGTACAGCGCCATGTCCGCCTCATACGTCGTCTTCAGAACCCCGCACTCTCTATGAATCATGACCGCACCATATCGAGGCGGTGCCGTACTGTCGATTTGCGTGCTCGAACGGGGCCCCGGCCCGCGCCGGCGGCCGCGCTCATCGCGGTGTCGATGTGAGTCGTCATATCCTCTCGATGATCCTTTTGCCGAAAATGCCGTACGGCCGCACCATCAGCGCGGCAATCATCAGCACGTACGGCGCGAAGTCCTTGGTGCCCCCGCCGACGTACGGATCGATGTAGCCGGCGGCGAGATTTTCCACGACGCCGACGATGAGCCCGCCGAGGATGGCGCCCGGAATGGAGTCGAGCCCGCCGAGAATCACCACCGGGAAGACCTTGAACCCCACGAGCGCCAGGTTCACGTCGACGCCGAGGAGATTGCCCCACAGGATGCCGCCGAGCGCGGAGACGATGCCCGTCATCGCCCACGCCACGCCGAAGTAGCGTTCGACGTTGATGCCCATGGCCAGCGCCACTTGCTGGTTGTCGGCCACCGCGCGCATCGCGATGCCCTTGCGCGATTTCAGGAAGAACCAGCCGAACGCGGCCAGGAAGCCGAGGCTCACGCCGGCGCCGAGCAGCTGGATCGGTGGAATGAACAGCGGCCCGACGAGGAAAGGCTCCTCGCGAATGGGCAGCGGCAGCGGCTTGGTGCCGGAGAAGATCGTAAACGGTCCGATCCCGCGCAGGATCGACGCGAGTCCGATGGTGGCCATGACGACGGCGATGATCGGACGGCCGATCAGTCTGCGCAGCATCACGCGCTCGAGCGCGAAGCCGAGGATGATCATCCCCGCGAGCGCCAGCACGACCGACAACCAGAGGGGCGCGCCCCAGACCATGAGGGCGCCGGCGGCGACGAAGCCCGAGATCATGACGAACTCGCCCTGCGCGAAGTTGATCGCGTCCGTCGCCTTGTAGACGAGGACGAAGCCGAGCGCGATCAGCGAATACATCAGCCCGATCAAGATGCCGTTGGACAGCAGCAGGGCCGTGAATTCCCAGTCAAACACGGGCGGCCGTCTCCTCGGCGTCCTCGACTCGTACCCGCGACTTCAGCACGGCCTGCCGGCCGTCTTCGTACGTGATCGTGGCGGCCAGCTCGACTTCGTCGCGCCCGCCGTAGAACGCCTCGATCACGGTGACGTACTTCTCGGCCACGAAGCGCCGTCGCACCTTCCGCGTGCGCGTCATCTCGGCGTCGTCGGCCTCCAGGTCCTTCGTCAGGAGCAGGAAGCGGCGCACCTTGCCCGCCTCGGGCAGCGTCTCGTTGCACTTGCGGATCTCGTCGCGAATCAGCGCGCGGACCTCCGGCTTCTGGCTGAGGTCCATATACGACGTATACGCAAGGCTCCGGCGCTCGGCCCAGTTGCCGACGGTATTGCTGTCGATGGCGATCATCGCCACCACGAAGGGCTTCTGGTCGCCGAACGCGACCGCCTCGCGGATGTAGGGACTGAACTTCAGCTTGTTCTCGACGAACTGCGGCGCGAACGGCGTGCCGTCGGCGAGCGAGCCCACGTCCTTGGCGCGGTCGATGATCACGAGATGGCCGCGCGGATCGATGAACCCGGCGTCGCCGGTATGGAACCAGCCCTCGGGATCGATGACCTCGCGCGTCGCCTCGTCGTTCTTCAGATAACCGCAGAACACGCCGGCACCCTTGACGAGCACCTCACCGCGGTCGGCGATTTTCACCTCGATACCCGGGCACGGCCGCCCGGCCGTCGTCGGATTCGCCTCGCGGCTCGGCTGCAGCGAGACCAGGCCCGTGGTCTCCGTCGACCCGTATACCTGCTTGAGGTTCACACCGATCGAGCGGAAGAAGCGGAACGTGTCCGGCCCGAGCGGGGCACCGCCGGTCAGGGCCCAGCGCGCGCGACGCAGTCCGAGCTGATCACGCACCGGACCGTAGACGAAGAATTCGCCTAGCGCGCACGCCAGCCGTAACACCGGTGGGACCGGCTTGTCCTCGCTGCGCAGGATCTCGGCACGCTCGGCGGCGCGTCGAAACCGATCGAATACCCACCGCTTGAGCGGTGACGCGTCGGCGCCCTTGACCTGGACCCCGGTCAGCATGTTCTCCCAGATGCGCGGCGGCGCGAGGATCAGCGTTGGACCCAGCTCGCGCAGGTCGCGCTGCACGGTCTCGGGACTCTCGGGGCAGTTGCACGGAAAGCCGACGGCGAGGCTCATGACGAGCGTGTAGAAGGCATCGCCCATCCACGCCATCGGCAGGTAGGCGAGGTACTCGTCGTCGACGCGAAACTCCTCGGCGCCCCTGGCCATCTTCGCCGTCTCGATGGCGTTGCCGTGACTGATCATCGCGCCCTTGGGGTTGCCCGTCGTGCCCGACGTGTAGCAGACGAAGGCGACGTCGTCGGCCTTCCCCTGCTCGATGGCGGCTTCGAAGTCGCCGGCGTGGGCACGCGCCTGCTCACGCCCCAGCGCCTGAACCTCGGCGAACGATTTGAGCCACTCGTGCTTGTAATGCATCATGCCGCGCGCGTCGTCGTAGATGACGTAGCGCAACAACGGCAGCTGATCACGTAGCGCGACAACCTTGTCGACCTGCTCCTGGTCCTCGGCCACGATCACCGAGACGTCGGCGTGATTCCAGACGTAGGCGAGCTCCTTTGCGATGGAATCCTGATACACCGGCACCGAGACGCCGCCCAGACATTGCGCGGCCACCTGGGCCCAGTAGAGCCGTGGCCGGTTGTCGCCGATGACCGACA
>DAIRVP010000059.1:11909-29364 GCA_036802765.1 Candidatus Rokuibacteriota bacterium | reverse complement strand
CGGCTCGGTCCGTGGGTGGCCCGCGCTAGAAGCGGAGTGGCGGCGTTCTTCTGCCGTCACGCCGGCCGACTCCTCGCGCGCAGCACCCAGACGAAGAATGGCGCGCCACAGAACGCGGTGATGACGCCGACCGACAGCTCGGCGGGCGCGACCACGTTGCGGGCGAGCGTATCGGCGGCGAGCAGAAACGTCGCACCGGCGACCGCGGACGTCGGCACCAGCAGACGATTGTCCTGCCCCACCAGCGCTCGCAGCACGTGGGGCACGATCAGGCCGACGAATCCGATCGGCCCCGTGAACGCGACGACGGTGCCGGTCAGCAGCGCCGACGCGAGGAAGACGCGACGCTTGAGCCGCTCGGCGTCGACGCCCAGCTGCCGCGCCGACTCTTCGCCGAGCGCGAGGAGATTCAGCTCGCGCGCGCTCGTGAGGATGAGCCAGACGCCGGCGGCCGCCAGCGCAGCGAACAGCCCGAGTGAGCTGACGGGAATCGGCGAGAGGTTGCCGAGCAGCCAGTGAATGACGCCGCTGAGGCGGTTGAAGTCGACGACGGAGATGATCACCGTGATCGCGGCAGAGAAGAAAATCCCGACGATGACGCCGGCCAGCAGCAGTGTCTGGACCGCGAGCCCGCCGGGCGCCGTCGAGACGAGATAGACGACGCCGGCGGCGAGCAGCGCGCCTGCGAACGCGAACACCGCGATGCCGAGCGCGGCCACGAGCCCCGTCTCGAAGCCCATGATTTGTGCGAGCACGACGCCGAAGGCCGCGCCGCTCGACACGCCGAGCACCGACGGCTCGGCGAGCGGATTGCGCGTGAGCGCCTGAAAGCCGACGCCCGCCACCGCGAGCGCCGCGCCGGCGAGCATGGCGACAGCGACACGAGGCAAACGCAGGCTCAGCGTGACGATGGCCTCCACCGAGGCCGGCTCCGCGCGTCCCGTCAGCGCTCGCGCGACGGCCGCGGGCGAGAGCCCAGCGCTGCCGACGAACAGCGCCGCGAGCGCGATGGCGACCAGCGCGCTCGCCAGCACGGCGAGCGCGACGGCGAGCCGGCGAGCGTCGTTCACCGGAAGGCCTCCGGATGAATCATGCGCGCGAGGATCTCGAGGCCTTCCGGCACGCGCGGCCCGTAGCGATGCAGGATCGAGAGATCCACGGAATACAGACGGCCGGCACGGATCGCGGGCACGCTGGTGAGCGCCTGCCACTTCTCGGGCGCCGCGCGGCCGGCGGTGGAGGCCCCGCTCGAATGATCGGCCAGCACGATCACTTCGGGCGCACGAGCCACCGCCGCTTCGATGCTGAAGCGCACGTAGCTCACCGGCTCGGCGGCCGTGATCGAGCGACCACCCGCCAGCTCGATCAATTCGGTCAGGTGCGAGTCCCGGCCGGGCACGAGCAGCGGGTCCGGCCAGAGCACGTACAGCACGCGCGGCGCCGGCAGCGCGCGCACACTCGCTCGGACGGCCTCGATGCGCCGCTCCATGCTCGTCACCAGCGGCGCGACCGCCTCGCGCCGGCCTGTCAGCTCGCCGACGCGCGCGATGAGGTCATACATCTCCGCGACCCGTCGTGCGTGAACGACGTAGACCGGAACGCCCAGTCGCCGCAACTGCAGAAACGTCTCTTCGCGATTGCCCTCGTCGGTGCCGACGACGACGTCCGGTTTGAGCGCGACGATCGTCTCGAGACTGGGATTGATCATGCCGCCGACGTGCGGCTTCGCCCGCGCGGCGGGCGGCCAATCGCAGAAGTCGCTCACGCCGACGAGGCGCGACTCGCCGCCGAGCGCGAATGCTGTCTCGGTGACGCTCGGTACCAGCGACACGATGCGCGCCGGCGGCCCGGGCAGCGCGATCTCGCGGCCCAGCATGTCACGCAGCACGAGTGCTTGGGCCGGTGACGCGAGGGCCAGCATCAGCAGCGCAGTGACGATGCGAATCACGCCGCCACCACCCCGAGCGGACAGCGCGCCAGCCGTCCGACCGCGTCAAGATCGAGCACCGCAGCCACGCGATCCGCCAGCCGGTCGTAGCGACCAGCGAGAACATCTGTGCCCCAGCGCGGGTCGGACGCGAAGCCGCGCCGCGAGGCGGCGACGGTCAACAGCGCGCGCCGCAGCGGGCCACTGGAAAAGCACCCGTGCAGGTACGTGCCGATCACATCGCCGGCCCGCGTGCCGTCGTACGTGCGCACGGCGCCGTCCATCGTCTCGAGCGCAAAGACTGGCGCACCGCCGCTCGCGCTCGTCCGACCGCAGTGAATTTCGTACGCCTCGACCGATGCGCCGGCCGCCGAGTCCAGCAGGCCACTCGTAAGCACCCGGGCGCGCACACGTCGCGTCGTCTTTTCACGTGCGAACGTCGTGACGACCGGCAGGAGGCCGAGCCCCACCACGGAGTCCACGCGCGACTCGACGTGATCGGGATCCTCCAGGCGCTCGCCGAGCATCTGGTAACCGCCGCAGACGCCGATGACGATGCGGCCGTCGACGGCGGCGTTGGCGATCGCGACGTCGAGCCGGCGCTCACGGAGCCAGGCGAGATCGGCCACGGTCGTCTTGCTGCCGGGCAGGATTACGACGTCGGCGGCGTCGATCTGCTCCGGTCGCGTCACGAACCGGACGGCGACGCCGGGCTCCGCCGCCAGCGGCTCGAGATCGTCGAAGTTAGCGATATGCGGCAGCCGTGGCACGGCGACGACGATGGCGGCGTCCGCGGCTGGGTCGCTCTTCGTGTGCTCGAGGTCGAGCGAGTCCTCGTCGGGGATCGGCGCGGCGCCCAGGTGCGGGATCACACCGAGGACCGGCACACCAGTGCGCGCGGTGAGCATGTCGAGTCCGGGACGCAGCACGCTCGCATCGCCGCGGAATCGGTTCACGACGAAGCCCGCGATCCGAGCCCGGTCGCGCGGGTCCAACAGTGCGAGCGTGCCCACGAGCGCGGCGAAGACGCCGCCGCGATCGATGTCGCCGACCAGGACGACAGGCGCGTCGGCCTCCGCCGCAACCCGCATATTGACGAGATCGCGCTCGAGATTGATTTCCGCCGGAGAGCCCGCACCTTCGATCACGACGAGGTCGTGCGCGCGGCGCAGGCGCGTGAGGCTGTCGACGATCACCGGCCACAGCGTGGGCGCCAGCCGCGTGTAGCCGTGCCAGTCTACCGTCGTCATCGCGCGGCCGCACACGACGACCTGTGACCGATTGTCGGCCTCGGGCTTCAGCAAGAGCGGGTTCATGTCGACGATCGGCTCGAGGCCTGCCGCCGCAGCCTGCACGGCCTGGGCTCTACCGATCTCACCACCGTCGGCCGCGACCGCGGCGTTGAGCGACATGTTCTGCGCCTTGAACGGCGCCACGCGATAGCCCGCGCGCGCGAAGATCCGACAGAGCGCGGTCACGACCAGGCTCTTGCCGACTCCAGAGGCGGTTCCCTGCACCATCAGACATGGCGCGAGCGTCATCGTCGCGCCGCTGCACACGCGTCCACGAAGCTGCGCGCCAGTGCCGGGTTCGACGCGAAGTGCAGATGCACGTAGCTGATCAGCGCGCGCTCCACGAGAAAGCCCTCCTCACGCAGCGCGCCGCCCGGGACGGCGACGCTGTAGGCGCGCGGCACGCTGGCCGGCACCGACGACAGCGTCGAGAAGTGAAATTCCTGACCACGCGCGACGGTGCCGGCGGATCCGAGCGGGGTCGAGGCGGTGAACGTGACGTCGACGTACCCGAGAGACATCCGTGGCGGACGCATCGTGACCCGCGCGGGCAGCACGCCGACCATCTCGTGAACGCGACCGTCAGCGTCTTCGAGCGATTCCCCGAGATACATCAGACCCCCGCACTCCGCATACACCGGCCGATGCTCGTCGAGCACGAAGCGGCGGATGCTCTTGCGCAGCGTCGCGTTGTCGGCGAGCCGGTGGGCGTGCAGCTCGGGGTAGCCGCCTCCGAAATACAGGCCGTCCACATCGGGTGGCTCGTCGTCGGCCAGCGGGCTCCAGTCGATCAGCTCGGCGCCGGCCTCGCGCAGGCGTTCGAGATTCTCCGCGTAATAGAACTGGAACGCGCGATCACGCGCGACGCCGATCGTCGCGCGCGGGCGCGACACGAACGCGGGCGTGACGGCGAGGGCGCGTGACGACGCGAGGCCGAGGAGCCGGTCGAGATCGACGCCCCGCTCGACGACGTCGGCCATCCGCGCCAGGCGCGCCGCATCGAGCACGCCTTCGGCGGCGGTGACGAGTCCCAGATATCGCTCCGGCATGGCCGACCCGTCGTCCCGCGGGATGGCGCCCACTGGGACGGCGCGGCACGTCCCTCGGATCGCTTCCGCCACCGCGCGCGCGTGCGCCTCGCCGCCGACGCGGTTGACGATGACCGCCGCCACGTTGAGCGCGGGGTCGAAGCGCTCGAAGCCAAGCACCGTGGCGGCCGCGCTGCGCGCCTGCGCATTGGCGTCGATGACGAGCACCACAGGAGCGCCCAGCCATTTCGCGACCTGAGCCGTCGAGCCGGCGTCGCTGGTCGCGTCGACACCGTCGAAGCAGCCCATCACGCCCTCGACGATCGCGACGTCGGCATCGGCGGCCCGCCGGGCGACGGTGTCGAGCACCGCGTCCCGCCCGCACATCCAGCCGTCGAGGTTGTACGACGCCCGGCCGCTTGCGACCGCATGGAGCCCCGGATCGATGAAGTCGGGGCCGACCTTGAACGGCTGCACGACGAGACCGCGACGCCGTAGCGCGGCGAGCAGCCCGAGCGTGATCGAGGTCTTCCCCACGCTGCTCGCCGTTCCCGCCACGACGAGGACGCGGGTCACGCCGGACCGTCCACGCCGGCCGATTTGAACGTCGCCATCTCCGTGTACACACGCATCGCAGCGCGAGCCAGATGCACGAAGAGCGCGGCGCCCGTACCTTCGCCGAGTCGCAGGCCAAGATCGAGATACGGCGCGAGCCCGAGGTGCGCCAGCGCGTGAGCGTGGCCGGGCTCGGCCGAGCGGTGCGACGCGAACATCGCGTGCACCGACGCCGGCGCGAGCGTCGCCGCGACGAGCGCGGCGGCCCCCGCGATGAAGCCGTCGAGCACAACGGGGACGCGACGCGCGGCGCCGGCCAGGATGACGCCGACGAGACCGCCGATCTCGAACCCACCCACCTTCGCCAGGACATCGATCCCGTCGCGCCGATCGGGGCGATTGGCGTCCAGCGCGCGCCGCACGGCGTCCACCTTGCGGCGCCAGCCCTCGTCGTCGACACCGGTGCCGCGTCCGGTGACGGCCTCAGCAGCGGCGCCCGTGATCGCCGCCGTGATCGCGCTCGCGGCGGTCGTGTTCCCGATGCCCATGTCGCCGGTGGCGACGAGATCCGCCCCACCGTCGATCGCTTCGACCGCCAACTGGGCGCCGCGCTCGATCGCCGTCTCTGCCTGATGGCGGCTCATGGCCGGCCCGCGCGTCATGTTCGCGGTGCCGGCACCAAGCGAGCAGCGGACGAGCGTGTCGGTTCCGCCCAAAACGCTCGCGACGCCGAAATCGGCGACGACGACACGCGCACCGCAATCCCGCGCGAGGACGTTGACCGCGGCGCCGCCGCGCAGAAAATTTTCGACCATCTGGGCGGTGACGGACTGCGGATAGGCACTCACGCCTTCCATCACGACGCCGTGGTCGGCGGCGAACGTGAAGATGACGGGCCGCGCGATGCGCGGCGCGGTCCCGGTGAGCGCGACGAGCCGCGCCGCGATCTCTTCGAGGCGGCCGAGGCTGCCCGGTGGCTTCGTGAGCGTGTCGAGATGCCGGACGGCATCGTCGGTGGCGCCCGGCCTCGGCGCGGTGATCGACTCGCAGAGCGAGGGCAGGCTCGTCATACGCGTGTGTCCTTGAGGATCAAAGGGATGCCGGCGACCATCAGCACGACCCGATCGACGGCCCCCGCCACCCGCTGGTTCACCGCGCCGAGCAGATCGCGGAAGTGTCGTCCGTCTTCGGTTGACGGATGAACGCCGAGCCCCACCTCGTTGGAGATGAGCGTCACGTCGGCGG
Source organism: Candidatus Rokuibacteriota bacterium (assembly GCA_036802765.1). Taxonomy (GTDB): domain Bacteria; phylum Methylomirabilota; class Methylomirabilia; order Rokubacteriales; family CSP1-6; genus AR12. The sequence continues at coordinate 23,317 of DAIRVP010000059.1, read as the reverse complement.
GATGTAGCGCCAGCAAGGCGGCCAGCTCGTCGCCCTGCTTGAGCACGTGCTCGTCCGGGTCGCCACGCAGCATGAGATTGGCGACCCACACGGTGAGACAGTCGACGACGACGGCATCGGCGCCGACGCTCGCCTCTCGCACGCGAGCGACGATCTCGGAGGGCTCCTCGACGGTTCGCCAGTGCGGCGGACGTTCGGCGCGATGGCGCTCGATGCGCTCACACATCTCCGCGTCGCCCGCGACGGCGGTCGCGACGAATACGACCCGCGCTTGCGCCGAGTGAGCGTCGAGCGCAAAGCGGCTCTTGCCGCTACGCGCACCGCCGAGCACGAGAGTCGTCGAAGCCACGCCCGGGTCCTCCCGCGAAGACCGGAGTCGAAAATTGCGCGCACGGGCAGGTCTCCTGACTCTCGGATCGTCCTACTCCCCGCGCCTTCCCGACCTCGCGGCCAGTGGCTCTCGCGGGTTTCGTCCCCGATCACAGTGACGGGGTCGCGGCGGATTCGCACCGCCTTCCCTGGGGCCCTCGCGGGCACCCGGGCGCGAACAACGCCGGAACGGTATCAGATGACCGGCGGGCACCGCAACCGCCCGGGCGACACGATCAGGCGGCGCGGCGTGCGGAAGTCTTGCGGCGCTTCGCCGCCGTCTTGGCTTGACGGGACAGCGCGCCGCGTGAGGCCGAGCTACGCGGCTCGCGCTTGAGCGCCCGCAACGTGGCTCGCGAGCGCCGGCTCGAGCCGCGGCGCTTGCCGCGCTGACCGGCGCGATACGCGGACTCGGCGCTCCGCCGCGTCGACGTCTTACCCCGACGAGGTGGCGGGAGATCGACGCCGGCGCGCCGCGCCTTGGACAAACCGATCGCGATCGCCTGCTTCGTCGATCGTGCGCCGTGCTTGCCCTCGTGCACGTGATGGATTTCCTCGCGCACGAACTCGCCGGCCTCCGTGCTGGGACGCTTGCCCTGACGACGGTCGCGCCGGGCACGCTCGAGCGTTCGCTTCTCTGGCATGCTGCACCTCCGCGCCGCGCCGGTGCGAGCCGTGTGCCAGCGACTACGTCTTCGCGGCTTTTTCCTTCTCCGCGTACGAAACCGCGAGACCGGCGCCGGCGTCCGCCTGGATGCCGTACGGCGGGATCGGATACCGCAGCCCGTTCTTGTCGAGCGCGGCGAGGCCCTCGATCACCTTCGGCAGGAAGCGAGGCGGGATGGCCATGAGCAGCTCGTCATCGGCCACACCGCCGTAGCGACGCTCGGCATAACACGGGATCGTCAGCGCCGGCTCGCCCGTCTTCAGCGCCTTTCCCCACGAGTCCGCGCACGCGGACTCGCCGACCGACGTGAACGACATCTTGCGATATCCGCTCCATTGCAAGCCGTTGATGAAGAAAATCATCTGGCCGGGCGTGCCGTAGATCAGGCAGATGTCCGGCGGGTTCAAGCGACCCGACGTGAGCGGCGCGACCACCATCGCGCGATAGCGCCCGTGAGGCACACAGTCCATCGCGTGCTGGTGCGCGCTGGCGTCCTCGATCGTCTTGAACCAGACACCGGCCATCCGCTTTCCGGACAGCCACTCGGAATCTTGAGGATGCAGGCCGATGACGGCACCGCACTGCGCACCGATGAGGTCCGCCATCGTGATGCCCACCGTCCACCCGAGCTGGCGCGCCTGCGCCACGATCTGATCCGTGGTGTGCCGCGCTTTGGGACGGCGGATCTTCGGTATGGCCTCCATCGCCTCCACGGTCTCGAACAGCTTCATGCCGATCGGGATCGAGCGCAGACGCAGATAGCGATTCAGACCGTCGACGAGCGCGGGCCAGTCGTAGCTCTCAGTGCTCATGTCGATCTCCTCGGGTCACAGATCACGCAGACGATCGAGCGCGCGGCGCTCGCGCTTGGTGGGTCGGCCTGCGCCGGGAGGCCGAAAGGGCGGCCGGGACCATCGCGGGCGCGGCGGCTCGGGCGGTGTCAGGTCGTCGTAGAGCAGCCTGGCGTGGGAGGCGGCGCCACGGCGCTCGTCGAGCCCGACGACCTTGAGGATGCGGCGACGGCCCTGAGGCAGCGTAACCTTTATATAGTCCCCGGGACGGACCGGCTTGGCCGGTTTGGCCGACTGATCGTTGAGGTCCACCTTTCCGCCGTCGCAAGCGTCGGCGGCGAGACTTCGAGTCTTGAATACGCGGGCGGCCCACAACCATTTGTCGATCCTCAGCGAATCCACGTGCAGACGGTATCATGAGAGCGCACATGACCTGGGACCCTGAGGTCGAGGAGCTCAAGCGGCGCCAGGAGCTGGCGCGCGCGATGGGCGGCCCCGATAATGTCGAACGGCAGCACAAGGCCGGCCGTCTCACCGTTCGTGAGCGCATCGAGCGACTGCTGGATCCCGGCTCCTTCCACGAAACCGGAGCCCTGGCCGGCGCGGCAACATACGACGGCGACAAGCTCGTCTCGATCCGTCCGGCGAACTTCGTCATGGGGACGGGTCGCATCGACGGCCGACGCGTGGTCGTGGGCGGCGACGATTTCACGATCCGCGGCGGCGCCAACGACGCGTCGATCGGCGGTAAGCAGGGGTACAGCGAGCGGATGGCCCGAGAGTTGCGACTCCCGATCGTCCGTCTGATCGACGGCACGGGAGGCGGCGGCAGCGTGAAAACCTACGAGATCACGGGGCGCACCTATGTCCCTGGCAATCCCGCGTGGGACATCATCAGCGCGTCGATGTCGGAGATTCCCGTGCTCGCGGCCGCGCTCGGTCCCGTGGCGGGCCTGGGCGCCGCGCGAGTGGCGTGCTCGCATTTTTCGGTGATGGTGCGCGGCATCGCGCAGGTGTTCGTGGCGGGACCACCCGTGGTCGAGCGGGCCTTCGGCACGCCGATCGACAAGGAATCCCTCGGCGGCTCTCAGATCCAGGTCGAGGCCGGAAGCGTCGACAACGTCGTGGACTCCGAAGACGAGGCGCTCGACCAGATCCGCCGCGTGCTCGGCTATCTGCCGCGCAACGTATGGGAGATGCCGCCGCGCGCGACGTCCAGCGACGATCCGCGTCGTCGTGCCGAGGCGCTTGTGTCGATCATCCCGCGCAACCGACGTCGTCCGTACGACGTGCGTGCCCTGCTCGCGCACGTCGTCGATCGCGACTCGTTCCTCGAGATCGGCGCGAAGCACGGCCCCTCGCTGGTGGCAGGCCTCGCGCGGCTCGACGGGTATCCGATCGGTGTGTTGGCCAACGATCCGATGCACGCCGGAGGCGCGCTCACCGCCGCCGGATCGGAAAAGATGACGCGGATGGTCGACCTGTGCGACACGTTTCATCTGCCCGTCGTCAATTTCGTCGACAACCCGGGATTCCTGATCGGCACCCAGGCGGAAAAGGACGGGACGATCCGCAAGGGCGTGCGTGCTTTGCAGGCGGTGTATCAAGCCACGGTGCCGTGGATTACGATCATCGTACGCCGGGTCTTCGGCGTTGCCGGCGCCGGGCACGCCAACGTCCAGGCGCTCAACCTACGGTATGCCTGGCCGTCGGCGGATTGGGGCTCGCTGCCGCTCGAAGGCGGCATCGAGGCGGCATACAAGCGCGAACTGGACGCCGCTCCCGACCGCGCGGCGCTGCTCCGAGCGATCGAGGCGCGCCTCAACGTCTACCGCAGCCCGTTCCGTACCGCGGAAGCGTTCAACATCGAGGAAATCATCGACCCGCGCGACACGCGGCCGCTGCTCACCGACTGGATCGCGCTCGCGTACGACAACGAAGCCACGCGCCTGGGTCCAAAGACCCGCGGCATGCGTCCGTGAGGAGCTCAATGCGGTCTCGCACGCTCAGCATCCTGTTCGCCGTGCTCGTCGTCGCCGGTCTCGCGGCGGCCGCCGATGACGTCGTGATCGAAGACTGGAAGGGCTACAAGGTCGGCACCACGGGCTTGCCCGGCGACTGGAAGCCTCAGAATTGGGGGACGCCCAACTATCAGAACATCAAGGTCGTCGACGACGACGGGCATCGCGCGCTGTCCATGAAAAGCGTCAACGACAGCTCCACGATCAACCGCGAAATCAAAGGCAAGGTTCAGCTGAAGGACACGCCGATTCTGGAATGGGAGTGGAAATCGATCGTCCTGCCGAAGAATGGCAACTCGTGCAAGAAAGCAACCGACGATCAGGCGGGACAAATCTTCGTTCTGTGGCCGCGGTTCCCCGAGTCCGTGCGCTCGCGGATCATCGGATACGTGTGGGACACGACGCAGCCCGTCGGCACGATCTGCAAGAGCGAGAAGACCGGCATGGTGACCTACATCGTGGTCCACTCCGGCTCGGCCGACCTCAATCGCTGGGTCACCGAGCAGCGCAACGTCGTCGAGGACTTCAGGAAGATCTACGGCGAGGCGCCCGACGACCCCGCCGTGCTGTCGATCGCTGTCGACTCCAACGACACCAATTCCTCGGCGGAAGCGATGTACGGAGCCATTCGGTTCAAGCGCCGCTGATCGCGTCTTCGGCCTGATTTCCCGCAAGGTTCGCTCCGTCAGCACGATTTTGCTCGCACCCGGCGCGCCGAAAACGCCACTATGGTTCCAGGTGGGTTTTCGCTCACCGGGGGGACGGAACAATGGCTCGACGAGCGGCAGCGCGCTACGGCGTGCGGGTTCTGGTCGTCCTGTTCCTCGGCGGTGCTCTCTTCGTCTCACTCCTTCTCGTCGCGGGTGTTCCCGTTGCTCAGCTGCGCGCGGGAGCGTGCGGAACGCTGGGCTCCATCGTCATGCTCGACCGCGTCTTGCCGGCATGCAGCGGCCCCGCGCGTGCCAGCCGCGAGATGGCCACGGGCAACGCCGCGAAGAACCGCCGCGCCTTCCGCGACGCGATAGCGCACTACCGAGAGGCAGCAGTCGCGGCGCCTGACCTCCCCGCAGCGCACGTCGCCCGCGGCGAGGTCGCCCAGATGCTCGGTGAGTATGAGGAGGCGCTGGCAGCCTTCCAGCGCGCGGCCGCGATCGCGCCGTCGCCGGAGGCCAACTTGCGTGTCGGCGTCGCCGCCGAGCGGCTGGGGCGGGTCGACATCGCCATTCAGACGCTGCAGAACGCCTCCGGACCGTGGCGGCAGCATGCCGTCCTCGGCGCGCGCGCGGCCGTGGTGAACTTCCTGTGGTGCGTGCCCGCGAATTGGACGAATCCCGAACGCCTCTGGCAGGCGTGCGTGTCCGGATCGCGCGAGGCGTACGGCGCGTCCTTCGAGGGCTCCCGCGACGTCGTGCCGCGCGGAATCTTTCGTCTCCTCGTCGAGGAAGGGCGCTACGACGAAGCGCTGAAGTTCGCCCGCGAGCGCGGCTGGGTCCGCCCGGACGTGGAGTATTGCGGCCGGCACTCGCTGCCGATCGATGAGGAGACCTCGGCGCTGCTGGCGATGCTCACGCAGCCCGAGCGCGCCGACTGTGTCCTGGCCACTGCTGTAAACGTCGCCGACGGCGGCGGCGCGCGGCTCGCGCGTCTGATGCTGCTCGAGCGCGTTGCTCGCTCACCACAGGTGGAGACACGGCAGAACGCCCAATGGATGCTCCGCTATCGCCTGCCCGACCACGACGTGCCTCGGCTGGCGGAGGCGCTCAACATCGCCGCCTCGCGGCTGCAGCACGTGCACGATGCCGCCGACGAGGCGCTCGTCGTGTTTCAGAAGTCGATCGACGCCGATCCGCGCTTTTCGTGGCCCTATCACAACATCGGTCGCCTCTACATGGCGCGCGGAGATTTCGAGCAGGCGCGTGTGTGGCTCGGGCGGGCGCTCGCGGTCAATCCCGATCACTGGCGCGCGCTCTACAGCTACGGCGTCGCCAACGCGAACCTCAAGCGCTGGCGTGATGCGCTGCTCGCGTATCGCCAGGCCCTGGCGATCAGTCCGAACGACGCACGGCTGCACGCCAGTGTGGGCTGGACGCTCATCGAGCTCGGACACGAGCCCGAGGCCGAGCGCGAGCTGAAGCTCGCGGTCCGGCTCGATCCGAACCTGCAGGCGGAGCGCAGCTGGCTGAACTCCCGTTACGGCGCCGACGTGCGCAGCGGGCCGACGCCGTCGTCGGCTCGATGAGGAGCCGCATGACGGGACGCATCATCGCCGCGATCGTCGTAGTGGTCCTCGCGCTGTCGGCGTCCACGAGCGTGGCCCAGCGCCGCGTGGCGGCGCTCGGCGACTCCCCCGCAGCGCTGGTCGAGCGCGCGCGGGCGGCGTACAACCAGGGCCGCTACCAGGACGCGCTCGAGACGGCGCGTCGCGCGGCCGAGGCGGCGCCGCGCTCGCTGCCCGCACAGCTGGCTCGCGGCGGGATGGCGGAGTTCATGGGCGAGTTCGATGAGGCCTCGCAGGCGTACGCGCAAGCCCAGGGCCTGGCACCCGACGACAACACCACGCGCTATCGCCTGGCGTTGTTCTCCACGCGCGTCGGCGACTACGATCGCGCGCTGCGCGAGCTCGACGCCATCCTCGCCACCCAGCCCAGGACGGCGCAGCTCTTCTTCCGCTACGCGCCGGCATTTCTGCAGAAGCCACTCCTCCAGCAGAGCCCCGCGCTCGAACAGTTCGTCCAGCTGCAGATCGACATCATGATGGAAAAGGGTGATCTCGCCGGCGCCCGCCGTCTCGCCCGCGGGCATGGCATCGTCGAACCGGGCCGCGATTACTGCACGGAGGCGAACGCGAAGAAGCGGGGCAAGGGCTCCTCCGACGACGACGTATTCAAGGCCTTTCGACTCGCCGCGCTCGGCCAGCCGGATTCGGCGGACTGCATCTGGTGGTACGGGCAGTGGCTGACCGATGAGGGCTACATGCGGCTGGGCCGGCTCATGGTCGAAGAAGGCACGCGCGTCACGCCCATCCCCGCCAATAAGGAGTCCGGACGTCGCTTCATGCGTATTCGCCTCGGCGGCGAGCGCCCCGTGGCCAAGCGCGCAGAGTCGCTGTTCATGATTGCCAAGCAGCGTTATCTGCGTGACGGCGACGCGGATGGCGCCGCGCGCCTCTTCGACGAAATCCTGAGGCTGTCGCCCGCGTTTGCCCGCCCGTACTCGTACAAGGCACGGCTGGCCCTGGATGATGGCGACCGCGACGCGGCGCTGCGCTGGCTGCAGCGGGGCATCGAGGCGGATTCCGAGTCCTGGCGTACCTGGCACAACCTCGGACGTCTCTTGCTCGAGGCCGAGCGCTGGGAAGACGCGGGGCGCGCGTTGGCGAGAACCGTCGAGCTCTTCCCGGACGATCTCGGCGGGCGATTCGCGCTCGCGCGCGCGCTCTACGCACGGAGCGACTTCGAGGGCTATCGCACGCAGACCGAGCTCGCTCTCCGCTTCGCACGCGCCTGCTGCGGGCCGGACGTCGCAAAAGCGCCGGCCGATTTCTTCACGAAGTTCCAGCGCTGGGGTCCGGGGGCGGCGCTGCCGCCGACGCCCGATCCCCGGACGATCCTCGGCTGGAACCAGGATTGACGGAGACGGCATGAAGAACGTCGTCGTGCTCGTGGTGCTGGTGGCCCTGGCCGCCCCCGCGCACGCGGGCGAAATCTATCGCTGGGTCGAAGGCTCGACTGTCGTGTACAGCGACCGGCCGCCGCAGGATGGAGTCGTCGGGACCGAGACGCCCGGCCGCGAGCCCTTGCCGGCGGTGACGGCGGGCGCCGCGACCATCGGTCCGTCCTCGAGCGCCGAGAACGGCGTGTCCACCGCACCCGCGACCGTCGACGAAATTCTCGAGTTGTCGGGCGCACGCGCGCAGCTGGCGGGCCTCGCGAGCCAGCTCGGCGCAGGGTACCTGCTCCCCCGTCGCCACCAGCTCGACGCGCGCGACGCCGCCCGCGTCGCCCGCATCATCGAGCAGCACTTCGCGCCCGAGCGCTTCTACCTCGCCATTCACGATGAGCTGGGCCGGCGTGTCGAGCGCGAGCAGCTCGATGCGATGGCCGCATGGTTCCGCTCGCCACTCGGTCGACGCGTCACCGAGCTGGAGATCGCCGCGTCGAAGCCGGAGGCAGCGCCTGCCGCCGTCGCGTTCGCCGCGCGGCTGAAGACATCACCGGCGGCGCCCGCTCGTCTCGAGCTCCTTCAACGACTCGACTGGGTCACCGGTCTGAGCACCGACACAACGGACGTCGTGCTGGTGATTTTTCGGAGCGGTGCACGCGCGGCTGCGACCGCCGCCGCAGCCGACCGTCGCATACGCACCGGCGTCGTCGAGCGCCGCGTCGAGGAGATGCGGGGGGAGATGGACATGGCCAACATGGCGCTCACGCACATGCTGTACGTGTACAGCCCGCTGACGGACGCCGAGCTGAAGGCGTACGTCGATTTTCTCGCGTCACCGGCCGGCCGCGCCTACAACCGCATCTCGCACGCCGCGCTGCTCCGCGCTGTTCGCGACGCCGCCGATCGCACGGCAACCGAGATCATGCGCGCGATACCGCCGCAGCGGTGGGCCGCTTCAACGCAAAAGACTGCGGGGCCGCCAGCGCCCTGAAGTCACGCTGTCGACGTCGTGGCAACCCTCTTGCACTCGCAACAGAGCGGAGGCGTTCCAGGATGAACCGACTGACTGTCGATGAGAGACGTCGCGCGAACGAGCTCCGGCGCATCGGCGCGTCCCGCCGCGCGCCGCGCACCCTGGCTCTCGAACACGCGGGGATCGGCGCCGGATGGAAACGTAACGCGCGCGTCGCGACGCTAATCAGTCTCGTGCTCGGCGGCCTCCTCGTGCTCCTGCAATTCGCGCACACGCTCTCGCTTTACGGACCCGGCTCGCTCCTCGACTGGCTGCTGCCGCGGTTATGAAGATGGGGGGCCCGGAAATGGCCCCCCAATACCCAGCGTTCGCCGCGCCGCGGGGAACCCGTGGCGCGTCTCTATATCGCTAGCGCGTAACCGTCGCGGCGTGGATCTGCCCCCGCCATGAGCGCGTCGGACTCGGCGTCGCGCATGAGGCCCTGGCCGCCGCCGACGATCCACGACCAGTCCCCGATCTCGTTCATCTGGTGGCCGTGCGCGGCCAACCCGTCCCTCACGGCGCTCGGGATTCGCGTCTCGGCGTCGACGAGGCGGTCGCGGTAGACCCGTACGCGCGGCGCCTCGATCGCCTCCTGAACGTTCATCCCGAACTCGAGGACGTTGAGAAGCATCTGGGTCGTCGTTTGCAGAATTCCGTACGAGCCCGGCGTACCGATCGACAGAAAAAATTTTCCGTCACGGAAGACTTGGGTCGGCGACATCATCGTGCCGGCCTTACGGCCGGGCCGCACCACGTTCGGCGAGGCCGGATCGCGATCCATCCACTTCAGGATGTTGTTCAGCACGAGGCCCGTGCCTGGAATCGCGAAACCCGAGCCGAACGGCATGCCGAGGGTCTGGGTGACCGAGACGACGGTGCCGCTGGCGTCGGCGCAGGCGAAGTGCGTGGTGTGCTCGTCGGCAAATTTCGCGGGATGGCCCTCGGCGATCTGGTTCGGCAGACGCTCGGCGCTGTGACGCTCGCCCTCGCTGACCGCGGCGCGCTTGGCGTCGATCCGCGCGCGCTGACTGTCCGCATACTTCTTGGACAAGAGCCCGTCGATCGGTACGTTGTCGCCATACGCGTAGGCGAGACGGTCGGCCGAGGCTAGCTTGACGGCCTCGATGAAGTGATGGAGGTACTCGACGGAGTTGTGCCCCCAGACAGCCAGCTCATGGCCTTCCAAGATGTTCAGCGTCTCTAGCATCTGGAAGGCCGAGAACGGGGGCGGCATCGAGTAGATGCGCTGCCCGCGATACGTGATCGTCGCCGGCGTGCGCCATTCCGGCGCGAACGCCGCAAGGTCGTCTTCGGCGAGCCAGCCTCCCGCTTCGCGCACTGCCTGCGCAATGACCTTCGCGATCGGTCCGCGGTAGAAGACCTCCGCACCTCCCTCCGCGACCTGGCGGAAGGTGGACGCCAGCTCCTTGTACGTCACCACACGGCCGGCGCGCGGACCACCGTTGCCGAGGTAGAGTCGCTCCGCCTCCTTCGAGCGGCCCAGCGTCGCCCGCGCGGCGTCGAAGAACTCGACGTTCTTGAACGTCAGCGGTACGCCCCGTTCGGCGTGGCCAATCGCCGGCGCGAGCACGCGCGCGCGATCCATGCTGCCGAAGCGCTCCAGCGCTGCGAGCCATCCGCCGAGATTGCCGGGCGTCGCACACGACTTGGGACCGCCCGCGAGCTCATCCTCCGTGCATCGCGCGGCGTCGGCGGCGCGCGGCGCGTGACCGATGAAATCGAGCACGTTGCGTTCGCCGCCACGCGAGATCAGCATGAGCCCGATGCCGCCGGCGCCCGACATGAACGGCTCGACGACGTTGAGCGTCGAGCCCACGGCGACGGCGGCGTCCACGGCGTTGCCACCGGCCAGCAGGATCTCGATGCCCGCCATCGACGCGAGCGGATGAGCTGAGGTAACGACACCGCGGCGGCCCATGACGGTCGGACGATAGGCGTGACGATGAGGCGGCATGGCGGGTTCCTTTCAGACTGCCATCAGGAGCGCTCGCGAACGAGGCCGCGCAATCGCGGGTCGAGCAGGTCGCGCAGTCCGTCGCCGAGCAGGTTCAGACCAAAGATCGTGAGCATGATCGCGGCGCCAGGATAGAGCACGAGCCACGGCGCCTGCTGAAGATAAAGTCGCCCCTCGGCCAGGATGTTGCCCCACGACGGCACGTAGGGCGGCACCCCGACACCGAGAAACGACAACGCGGCCTCCGTGAGCACCGCGGCGGCGAAGACGAACGAGCCTTGCACGATCACAGGCGACAGGCAGTTCGGCAGCACGTGGCGCGCGACGATGACGAGGTCGGGCACACCGAGTGCGCGTGCCGCCTCCACATACGCGGTCTCACGAATCACCAACACCGAGCCGCGCACGATACGCGCCACGCGCGGCGCATACACCACACCGATCGCGACGATGACGTTGATGACGCTCGGGCCCAGCGATGCCATCAGCGCGATGGCGAGGATGATCGCAGGGAACGCCATCAACCCGTCCATGACGCGCATCACGGGATTGTCGAGGCGTCGCCAGTACCCCGCCGCAAGCCCACACACGAGGCCGACCGCGAACGCGAGCAGCACGACGGCAGCGCCGACGAGGAGCGACAGCCGTGCGCCGTACACGACGCGGCTCCACACGTCACGCCCCACGTCGTCGGTGCCGAACCAGTGCGCGGCGCCCGGCGCGGTCAACCGCGCCGAGACTTCCATGCGCAGCGGGTCCCCGGCGATCACCGGCGCGAGCGCGCCGATCACCGCGGTGATCGTCAACAGCACGAGGCCGATGACGGTCGCGCGGCGGCGCACCAGCCGCGACAGCCAGAGCGCGCGGCGCCGCGTCGGCTCGGCCGGCCGCGGTAAGGCCAGGACGC
>DAIRVP010000059.1:1776-11809 GCA_036802765.1 Candidatus Rokuibacteriota bacterium | reverse complement strand
TAGGACAGGTCGACCGCGAGGTTCACGAGCATGTAGATGCCGGCGATACAGATCACGACGCCCTGAATGACCGGATAGTCGCGGCGAAGGACGGCCGAGATGATCAGGCGTCCCAGCCCGGGGATGTTGAACACCTGCTCCACGATCACGGACCCCGAGATGAGAATGGCCAGCGAGATTCCGATGACGGTCACCGTCGGGATCATCGCGTTCTTGAGCGCGTGCTTGTAGACGACCGCGCGCTCCCCGAGCCCCTTGGCGCGCCCGGCGACGATGAACTGCTCGCGCAGGACATCGAGCATGGCCGAGCGCGCGATGCGCGCGATGAGCGCCGACTGCACGACGCCCAGCGCGAACGCGGGCAGCGTCAGCGACCGTAGCGTACGGAGCCAGCCGTACTCGAGCGGCGAGTACCCGGCCACAGGAAACCACCCGAGCTGCACGGAAAAGAACAGGATGAGGAGCAGACCGAGCAGAAAATTCGGAATCGAGATGCCGATGAGCGCGGCGGCCATGAGCGCTTGATCGGTCGTCCCGTCGTGATGGCGCGCCGCGAGGACGCCCGCCGGGACACCGAACAGCACGGCGATGATGATCGCGTAGGTCGTCAACAGAATGGTCGGCTCGGCGCGGTCCACGATCGCTTCGAGCACCGGACGGCGCAGAAAGATCGACTGGCCGAGGTCCCCACGCGCGAGACGACCATACCAGCGGAAGAGCTGCACGTGAAACGGCGCGTCGAGACCGAGCTGCCGCTGGAGGCGCGCGACGTCGTCGGGGCTCGCGTCGGGTCCGGCGATGATGGAGGCCGGATCGCCGGGTGCGATATGGATCAGCACAAAGGCGACCGTGGCGACGACCACCGCCACGGGAATCAGCGCCAGCAGCCGACGAACGATGTACGTCTTCACGCGCGCGGCGTCACCGGGACAGCCAGACGTTCCAGAGACTCGACTCGTTCGTCGGATGGTATCCGCGCACTTCCTTGCGAACCGCGGTGAGGCCGAAGAAATCGCCGAACTTCACGCGCCCGACATCCTCGTAAAAGATCTGCTGCACCTTCTCCCACATCGCCCGCCGCTTTCGCGGATCGGTCTCCCGGGCGAGCGCCTCCATCCACTGCTCCTTGTCCTCGTGACACCACCAGCCCGGCCAGCCGCAGCTGGCGGCGGTGCTGAAGGCCGGCTCGGGATTGAACGTGATGCCCGTCGAGAACACGTCCCACGCCTCGGGCTTGTTTCGGCGCTGCACGAGCGTCGCCCAGTCCACCACCTGAAGGTCGATCTTGAAGCCGGCGGCCTCCAGCTGTTGCTTGGCAACGAGTGCGTTCTTGTACATCCACTGGTATTCCTTGGTCGTGATCCAGCGGACGGGCTGGCCCGCGTAGCCGGCTTCCTGCAACAGCTTCTTGGCTTTCGCGGGGTTCTTCTGGTTGTAGAGGTCGGCGGACGCGCGCGAATGCCACTGCGGCTGCTCGGGAAACGACAGACCCGGATCGAGGCGATAGAAGGCCTTGTTGCCGAAGCCGGCGGCCATGATCGGCTCCATGTCGAGCGCGGCCTGGAACGCCTGGCGAATCCGTTTGTCGCTCATGAGCCCTTGCTTGTGGTTGGGCACAGCGGTGCTCCAGCCTTCCGGCTTGATGAGACCCGCCACGACGCCGGGCATCGTCTTGACCCGATCGTATTGATCCTGCTGGATCTGCATCGCGATCTGATACTCGCCGGTCTCCACGCCGGCCAGCCGTACCGCGACGTCGGGCACCGGAACGAAGAGAATCTCGTCCACGTTAGCCGTGCGGCGGCCGCCGAAGCCTTCCGGCGCGTCCGTGCGTGCGGCGTATTCCTTGAAGCGCGCGAGGCGGACGTGGCGGTCGGGCTTGTGCTCGACGAATCGATAGGGGCCGGTGCCGATGTACTCCTTCACGGCGTTATCGCCGGCGGCGTCTACGATCTCCTTCGGATAGATCACCGCGCCGTTGTTCGGTCGCGCCAGGCCCATCAACAGCGCACCGGACGAGTCCTTGAGGTACATCGCCACCGTGTAGGGATCCTTCGCCTCGACGCCCTCGACGTTCTTCCAGAACTGCTTGCCCGGCGTGGCGAGCCGTCCCCATCGCTTGAGGGACGCGACGACGTCGGCCGCCGTCATTTCCTTGCCGTTGTGAAACTTCACGCCGCGGCGCAGGCGGAACAGATAGGTGCGGCCGTTGTCGGTGACCGTGTGCGTGTCCACGAGCAGCGGGATCGCGTTGTACTGACGGTCGTACGTGAACAGCGTCTCGTAAACATGCCAGGTGATCTGTTGCACGATCACAGCCGTCGTGGTGTGCAGGTCGAGCGTCGGCGGCTCGCCGATCATCGCCACGCGCAGCACGCCGCCCGTGCGCGGCTGCTCCGTCGGTTGGGCGACGGCGGTCGTCAGCAGGGCGAACATCAACGCGAACGACAGAACGGCGACCTTCATGCGCGACTCCTTCTGCAGCCCCGCGGGCCGCCGACGCGCGAATAGTACCGCACGTCGATTACTCGACGACCTGCCGGACGGTTACTTGACGACCTGCCGGACGGCCGCGACGACGTCGTCCGCGGTCGTCATCACGAACGACTCGAGTGGAGGGCTGAACGGGATCGGCACGTTGGGCGCGGCCACGCGCGCGATCGGCGCGTCGAGATCGTCAAAGCAGTCCTCCATGACGACCCACGCCAACCAGGCTCCGGCCGAGCCCCGCATGGGCCCCTCCTCGGCCACGACGACGCGGTGCGTGCGTCGCACCGATGCGGCCAGGCCGTCACGATCGAGCGGCACCAGCGTGCGGGGATCGACGACCTCGACCTCGATGCCTTCGTCGGCGAGCCTGCGCGCGGCCTCGAGGCTCTCGTGCACCATGCGCGCGGTGGCGATGACGGTCACGTCGCGCCCCCGCCGCTTCACCTCGGCGACGCCGAGTGGCACGAGTGTCTCGGCGTTGGGCACCTCGCCGACGAGACGATAGAGTCCGCGGTGCTCGAACACGAGCACCGGATCGGGATCGCGGATGGCGGTCTTGAGCAGGCCGCGCGCATCGGCAGGCGTGGACGGAATCGCGACCTTCAGCCCCGGCAGATTCACGAACCACGCCTCGACAGAGTTGGAGTGATGGCCGCCGCCCGACTTCCCGATGCCGTATGGCATGCGCAGCGTCAACGGACAGTCGAGCTGACCGCCGAACATGTAGCGCGACTTGGCGATCTGGTTGGCGACCTCGTCCATCGCGCACGTCACGAAATCCGCGAAGTGCATGTCGACGACGGGCACGAGGCCGGTGACGGCAGCCCCGAAGGCCGAGCCGACGATGGCGGCTTCGGAGATGGGCGCGTTAAGGACACGCTCGGGACCGAACTCGTCGATCAGCCCTTTGGTGACGCCGAACGGCAGGCCCAGGACGATGTCTTCGCCGATACAGTACACGCGAGCATCGCGTCGCATCTCCTCACGGAGCGCCAGGTTCAGCGCATCGCCGAAGTCTAATCGCGCCATGGGTAGTGCGCGAACAGATCCGTGAGCGCGTCTTCCGGCCGCGGCAACGGACTCGCTTCGGCATAGGTGATCGCGTCCTCGATCTCTGCCACGACGGATTCGCGGACGCGCGCCGCCTGTGCCGCGTCAAGCAGACGCCGCTCGATCAGGAGCCGCTCGAGGCGCGCGATCGGATCGCGCTGTCGTCCCTCGGCGACTTCGTCCTTGCCGCGATACGCCTGGGCGTCGCCCTCGAAATGACCGACCCAGCGGATCGTGTGCGCCTCGATCAGCGACGGCCCGTCGCCGCCACGCGCGCGCTCCGCCGCACGCGTCACTGCGTCGTGAACGGCCAGCACGTCGTTGCCGTCGACACGCTCGCCCGGAATGCCGTAGCCGGCGCCGCGGGCCGCGATGGAGCCGCCCGCCGTCGAGAGCGCGTGCGCGGTGGACGACGCCCAGCGGTTGTTCTCACACACGAATACGACGGGCAGCTTCCAGAGCGCGGCGAGGTTGACGCCCTCGTGAAACGGCCCGCGATTGGCGGCGCCGTCGCCGAAGAACGTGACGACGATCTGACTCGACCGACGGCGCTTGATCGACATCCCGACGCCCGGCGCAACGACACAGCCGGAAGCCAGGACTCCATTCGCGCCGAGGTACCCGACCGAGACGTCGGCGATGTGCATCGTGCCGCCCTTGCCGTGGCAGATGCCGTTTGCCTTGCCGTACAACTCGGCCATCAGCCCGCGCAGCGATCCGCCCTTGGCGATCAGGTGCCCGTGACCGCGATGCGTCGACAGAACATAATCGTCGTGGCGCAGCGCGGCCGCAACGCCGACGGCAACAGCCTCCTGGCCCACCGACGTGTGCAGAAAGCCCGGGATGCGACCGTTTTGAAACAGCTCGCGCGCGCGCTCCTCGAAGAGCCGCACGCGCAGCATCGAGGCATACATCGCCAGCAACGCGTCGGGGCCGGGCGGGCTCATCGCGCCGGGATCATAGCATCGGCCGCTCGTTGAGCCGGCGTAGCGCCCACGCGTCGTGGCGGCGCTCGAGCACTGTGAGCGCGCCGTAGTCCTGGCCGAGCGCGAGCAGCCGCGCGAGCGGCAGACCGAGGGTTCGACAGAGCAGCGCTCGATTGGTGCCGCCGTGCGCGACGATGGCAACGGCCGCGCCCGCGGCCCTCGCGACGATGGCGTCGAAGGCGGGTCCCGCGCGCGCCACGAGATCCGGCACGCTCTCGCCTTCCGGGAACGGAAACTCGCCGATGCGCGCCATCCAGTCTTCGAACGCGTCGGGCTCGCGTTGACGAATCTGATCGGCGGTCAAGCCTTCCCAGCGTCCCATGGCCATCTCGCGGAGATCGGGCACGAGCGTCGGAGTGAGGCCGTGAGGACGGCCGATGATCTCGCCGCTCCGCCGCGCGCGCGTGAGATCACTCGTGTACAGCGCCGCGATCGTCGCGCCACTGAGCCGGCGCGCCTGCGCGTGACACTGAGCCTCGCCGTGCGCGGACAGCGGCACGTCGAGGTGGCCGATGAAGCGCCGCGGATCGGCCTGCGCCACTTCGCCGTGGCGCAGAAGATAGATCACGGTCGCGTGTGCGTCCACGCGGATACCGTCAACAGAGCAGCGAGCTCGGTCAGCTCCACGCCCGCGCCAAGCACGTCGCCCGTGATGCCCCCGATGCGCCGCGCGAGAAACAAACCGAACATGACGGCGGCGGCGATGCCGAGGACGAGCGCAGCGAGGCCCAGCGTTCCGAGCACGCCGACGGCGACGACGACGGCCACCGCGACAGCGACCACAGTGCCAGCCCGACCGAGGCCCGCGCAAAAGCGCGCGCCCTGCCCCTCCGCGCGCGCGGGTCGAAACAGCCGACCGAGCACCGCCGGCGTCGCCCGGGCGATCACGGGAGCGGTCACCAGCGCGCGCCACCGCATGGCGAGCGGCAACTCGGCGAGGGCGGCGAGCTCGAGCATCAGCAACAACACGAGGCCGATGGTGCCGAAGGCGCCGATGCGGCTATCGCTCATGATGGCGCGGCGCTGGGCCGGATCGTGGCCTGCGAGCCCGTCCAGACAGTCCGCCAGGCCGTCGAGATGCAAACCGCCTGTTAGCAGCTTCCATGCCGTGACGGTCAAGACTGCAGCAACGAGCGCAGGAAACACCCGGATGGTGACGGCGTCGACCGCCGCGAGAGCCAGCCCAAGGCCGAAGCCGACGACGGGAAACCATGGGGCTGCACCACCGAGGTCCTCGAGGCCGGCGTGGCCGCGGCGCGAGACGGGAACGATCGTGAGGTACCGGACTGCCAACAAGGCGCGCGCCACGGGCGGATGCTAGCATGCTGCAAGAAATTTACTCACCGGCAAGAAGTTGTTTGACACGGCGTGATGGCGCACGGACAATCGAAATCACTGGGGGGGCGAATCTTCATCGAGCCAGGAGTTCGTCCATGAGCGTGACCAGCGTGGCTGAGCAGTGGGTCGACGGCGCCGCGAGCATGACGCGGCCGTCGAACGTCGTGTGGTGCGACGGCTCGAAGCAGGAATACGACCGCCTCGTCGAGGCGATGCTGCGCGACGGCACGCTGCTGCCGCTCAACGCCCGGACCTATCCCAACTGCTATCTGCACCGCAGCCATCCCTCCGACGTGGCGCGCACCGAGCAGCTGACGTTCATCTGCGCGCGCACGCGTGAGGACGCGGGCGCCACGAACAACTGGATGGCTCCGGCGGAGGCCAAGGCCAAGGCGGCCGAGTACTTCAAGGGCGCGATGCGCGAGCGCACGATGTACGTGATTCCGTATCTCATGGGTCCCGCCGGCTCGGCCATGAGCCGCACGGGCATCATGGTGACCGACAGCGCGTACGTCGTGGCCAGCATGCACATCATGGCGCGGGTCGGCGATGTGGCGATCAAGGCGATGCGACGAGACGACGACTTCATCGCCGGTCTGCATTCGCTCGGCGATCTCTCGCCCGATCGACGACTGATTCTGCACTTCCCCGAAGAAAAGCTGATCTGGAGCGTCGGCTCCGGTTACGGCGGTAACGCGCTGCTCGGCAAGAAGTGCCACGCGCTGCGGCTCGGCTCGTGGCAGGCTCGCCAGGAAGGCTGGCTCGCCGAGCACATGCTCATCATCGGCGTGGAGGATCCGCAGGGCGAGGTGACGTACATCGCGGCCGCGATGCCCAGCGCATCGGGCAAGACGAATCTGGCCATGGCGGTCTCTTCGCTTCCGGGCTGGCGGGTGTGGACGGTCGGCGACGACATCGCGTGGATTCACGTCGATGCGGCGGGCCAGCTGCGGGCCATCAACCCCGAGCGCGGGTTCTTCGGCGTGGCGCCCAACACCAGCCCGAAGACGAACCCGAACGCGACGGCCATGGTGAAGAGCAACACGATCTTCACCAACGTCGCGCTCACCGCTTCCGGCGAGCCGTGGTGGGAAGGCCTCACACCGCAGCCACCATCCGACCTGTCGGACTGGCAGGGGCGGCCGTGGAAGCCCGGCACGCCCGCCGCGCATCCGAACTCGCGCTTCACCGTGCTCGCCCAGCAGTGCCCGTCGATCGCGCCGAATTGGGAAGAGCCGCACGGCGTCCCGATCTCCGCGTTCGTCTTCGGCTCGCGGCGCACGACGGTGATTCCCCTCGTGTTCGAGGCGTTCGACTGGGCGCACGGCGTCTTCCTCGGCTCGGCGATGAGCACGGAGACGACGGCGGCTATCACGGGTCAGGTCGGCGTGGTGCGCCGCGACCCGATGGCAATGCTGCCGTTCTGCGGCTACAACATGGGCGACTACTTCGCGCACTGGCTCGCGACCGGCCCACGCGCGGCGAAGCCGCCACGCATCTTCCGCGTCAACTGGTTCCGGCGCGACGCCAACGGCAAGTTCCTCTGGCCGGGCTACGGCGACAACGTCCGCGTGCTCAAGTGGATCGTCGAGCGCGTGCGCGGCGGCGGACGTGCTCAGGAAACGTCGATCGGCTGGATTCCCACACGCGATGCCCTCGACACCGAGGGAGCGGCGATCTCTCGCGCGCAACTGGACGAGGCGCTGCGGGTCGACCGCGGCGAATGGCTCCAGGCGCTCGCCGACCTCGACGAGTTCTACGGTCAGTTCGGCTCGCGGTTGCCCGAGCCCATCGCACGCCAGCTCACCGCGACACGTCGCAAGCTCGGCGGCTGAGCAGCTCTTCTCGCTGACGCTTTGCCGAATCGAGCGCTGCTGAAGCGCTCGGCCTGCAGTCCGCTCCTTGATTCGTCACCGCAAGACGCCGGAATCTTGCCCGTGCCGTGGGCGCGGTGCTCGGGCGCAATTCCACGCCGACGAAGTCACGATCGCGCCAATTCTCCGCCAACGAGGCGATCGACTGTGGCATCGCGGATGCTCTGCACGCTCGCGTCGACGAGACTCGAACCTGTGCACGACACGCACTGATCCGGGAGGGCTCATGGACCAGCAGAAGGTCGAGGCGCTGGCATTTCGTATTGTCAGTGACATGGGAGCGTCGTTCAGCATGGCGCTCGGTCACATCGGCGACCGGCTGGGCCTGTTCCGCGCCATGAAGGGTGCGGGGCCGTTGACCAGCGAGCAACTTGCCGCAAAGACGCGACTCAACGAGCGATACGTTCGGGAATGGCTGAAGGCGATGGTCGCCGCGGAGTATCTCGATTACGATCCCGTCTCCGCCCGATATCTCATGACGGCCGAACAGGCCTGTGTGCTCGCCGACGACACCAGCCCGATGTCCGCAGGCGGCGCCCTGCAGTTCACGGCGCCGACGGTCGCGAACACGGAGAAACTCGTCCGCGTTTTCCGGGACGGCGGCGGGATTCCATACTCAGAGATCGGTCCCGAGGTGCCGGAGGGCATCGCGCGATTCTTCGGCCCTGGCTACGTCAACTTTCTCGTGCAGGAGTGGCTGCCGACGGTGCCCGGCCTGCCTGAGCGGCTCAAGGCAGGTATCGACGTGCTCGACGTCGGCTGCGGCTACGGCCTGTCGACGATGACCATGGCCGCGGCGTTCCCGGCCTCGCGATTCGTCGGCATCGATTACGACGCAGGCTCGATCTTCCGCGCTCGACGCGTGGCGGCCGAGCGCGGCGTGCACAACGTCGAGTGGCGCGCCGAGCCGGCGCACCTGCTGCCTCGCGACCGACGCTTCGGGCTCGTCTGCGCGTTCGACTGTATCCACGACATGGTCGATCCCAAAGCGACGCTCCGCGCGATTCGCGGGAGCCTCGCCGACGACGGCGTGTTCGTGTGGTCGGAGCCGAACGCCTCGGACAACCCGCTGGAAAACCGCAATCCCGTGGGCAAGACCTTCCAGTGCGTCAGCCCGCTGCACTGCATGACCGTGTCACTCGCGCACCGCGGTGAAGGCCTCGGAACGGTCATCGGCGAACGCGGCGTTCGTATTCTTGCGCAGGACATCGGCTTCTCACACGTCGAGAAACTGCCCATCCAGAACCCGTTCAATCAGTTCTTCGCGCTGCGGCCTTAGCGGCCTGTCACGCGCCTGGCCGCCACGCGGGCCGGCGACATCGTGCGGCGGCGAGATTTGACATCTCGCCGCCGCGCGTCAGCGAAGAACAATGGCGGACATCGTTTGACACGGTGTCGCCGCGCGTGCTATCTCCTCCGCGCTCGTCGGTAGCGACTGTGCGAGGTAGTGCACTCCCCGCTGGAGGACACGCCGATGACATCGTTCCGCCGTCTTCCTTTCGTGCTCGCCGTCCTGCTGCTGCTCCCGAGCGTCGTGTCCGCCGCTGCGGTGGAGGTCCTCGGAACCCCGTTTCCAAGTGACGTCTACACCACGCCGGATCCCTCGCATCTCACCGGGCTGCGCGTGAACCTACCGAGCCCCGATTGCGCGAGTCATCCAAGCGACTGCGCCGACAACACCGTCCTGAACACGCTGGATGGCTTCAATCTGCAGCCGCGGATCTCGATCGCGTTCACCGACGCCATCGATCCCGCCTCGATCAGCAGCGCCAACGTCTACCTCGTGTCCCTCGGGAGCACGACGGACGGCACGGGCGCCGGCAAGGTCGTCGGCATCAATCAGGCGGTCTGGGAACCGGCCGCGAACACGCTGCATGTGGAGTCCGACGCGCAGCTCGACCAGCATACGCGCTACTTGCTGGTCATCACGCGAGGGATCCGCGATGCAGCGGGCAATCCGCTCGCCAAAACGACGTTCCAGCACGATCTCAACTTCGGCCAAACGAAGGACCCCGCGCTCAAGGCTTATCGCAAGGAGTTGCTCGACGCGCTGGACGCGCTCGGGCTCGACCCAGACACGCTGGCGGGGGTCAGCATCTTCACCACGCAGAGCGCCACCGCGGTGCTGCAGAAGATCCGCGCTCAGATCAAGGCGCAGACGCCGGCGCCGGCCGTCATGCACGGCAGCTTCGCGCGGGCCACGATCACGTCGATCGTGTGGAAGCGGCAGATCGGGACGGCGACGTTCGCGACACCGTCGTTCAACCTGTCGCTGCTCAACCCGGCCGCCGTCGG
>DAIRVP010000059.1:0-1676 GCA_036802765.1 Candidatus Rokuibacteriota bacterium | reverse complement strand
GACGGCAACATCGACTCGACCGAGGGCTCGAGCGCCGTCGCGCCGCTCATCGGCAACCGCGACGGTCTGCGGCAAACGACCGTGGACATCATGCAGCTCGTTCGGCTCATCCAGACCGGCGGCATCCCGGGCCTGAGCACGACGCGCATCTACTACGCCGGGCAGTCGTTCGGTGGCATCTACGGCGGCATCCTGCTCGGCGTGGAGCCCGATATCCGTGCCGGAGTGCTGAACGTTCCGGGTGGGCCGATCGTCGAGATCGCGCGGCTGTCGCCGTCCTTCCGCGGCCTTGTCGCGCTGGCGCTCGGAGCACGGACGCCTTCGCTCCTCAACGGTGGGTCTTTCGGCTTCACCGAGAACATCCCGCTGCGCAACAAGCCGATCCTCATCGACGTCGTCGACGGTGCCAGCGCCATCCAGAAGAATGTCGACGACACGGAGTGGGTGTCGCAGTCGGGCAATCCCAACGCGTACGCGCCACACATCAGGAACAGCCCGCTCGCCGGCGACGGCACGCCGGTGATCATTCAATTCGCCAAGGGCGACCGCACGGTCCCGAACCCGACGGCCACGGCGCTCATCCGCGCGGGCGACCTCGCCGATCGCGCCACGTTTTTCCGGAACGACCTCAATCTGCCGGGTTCCAATCCCCATACGTTTTTGACGTTCGGCGTCGGGATCACGCCAGGTCTCCAGGCGCAGACCCAGATGGCGATCTTTCTGGCGTCGGATGGGGCGGTTACCGTGGACCCCGACGGTCCGCCTCCGGCCGGGGTGCTGTTCGAGGTGCCGATCAACGGGCCGCTGCCGGAAGAGCTGAACTTCTAAGCCGCGGAATCTCGCTGGCGCAGCGCGGCCGCGTGGCCGCGCTGCGCGGCGGCGAGATCCGGATCGGCGGGGCATCCGCCACGCTCGAGCAGCGCGATGGCCTCGGCGTAGAACGCCACCGCGCGTGTGGGATCACGCTCGGCATCCGCGACGTCGACGAGCACCGCACCTTTCGTGCGCCGCGCCTCGGGATCGTCGGGCACCTCGGCCAACACCGACTGCACGAGCGCCAACGCAGCGTCGGGATCGGTCGGCGCGAGCGTGCGGGCCCGGGCCAGGCGGTCGTCGCGATCTTCGAGCCAGCAGACGCTCGACATGCTAAACGGGAAACACGCCGTTGCGGCGCTGAGGAAACTCGTGCGCCTTGCTCTCGGCGTACGTCAGCCGCTTGACCAGCTCTGCGCGCAGGCTCGAGCCCGGCACGATGTCGTCGACGAGCATCTCCGAGGCGAGCTTGTAGATATCCACGTCCTGCGCGTACTCATCGCGCTTCGCCTTGACCCACGCCGCGCGCTCGCTCTCCGGCAGCTCCATGATCTTGTTGTAATAGACCGCGTTGACCGCGGGCTCGGGTCCCATGATCGCGATCTGGCCCTGCGGCAGCGACAGCGTCGCGTCGGGCTCGAACGCGGGACCGCACATCGCGTAGAGGCCTGCGCCATAGCACTTGCGCACGATGACGGAAATCTTCGGCACCGTCGCCTGTGACGTCGCGAACACCATCTTGGCGCCGTGGCGGATGATCCCCTCGCGCTCCACCTTGCTGCCGACCATGAAGCCGGCGACGTCGGCGAGGTACACGAGCGGGATGTTGAACGCGTTGCAGAGCCAGATGAAGCGCGCGGCTT
>DAIRVP010000058.1:0-29972 GCA_036802765.1 Candidatus Rokuibacteriota bacterium | reverse complement strand
GAGCGAACGGCGTACAGGCGAGCCATCCTCGGTGCGAGCAGTGCCACGTGCTCGCGGCGTGGCGGGTCGCCGTATCGAGAGCCGCTAGCCGCGGCCGAGCAGCGCGACCGCGGAGCGCACGACCCAGTAGGCGTGCGAGCCGAGCATCACGACGATCATGAGAATCGGCAGCGCCCACGGCGCGAACGCGCGCAGACCGAGGAAGATCAGTAGCAGCGCGTAGAAACCGTCGCGCGAGCCGAAATCCTCAACAGCGCCGCTCATCCCACCCGTGCCGCGTGGCGGCCACCACTTGGCGACGAATGCGCTGGCCATGATGCCCGCGGCGCCGATGAGCCCGAGCTGGCCGCCCGTCCCGGTCAGCGCCTGGCACGTCACGCCCATCGCCACGACGCTGAGCGTGTGGACGACGGTGTCGGCCACGGCGTCGAGCCATTCGCCCATGCGCGACTCGGTCAGCGTGAGCCGCGCCACCTCACCGTCGGCATGGTCGAGGACCACGGCGACGTAATAAATGAGGAGCCCCGCGAGCGCGCTCACGGCGCTGGCGCGCCAGAAGCACCACACCGAGGCGAGGCCAAGGGCGAAGCTGGTCAGCGTGATCGCGTTGGGTGTCACGCCGCCGGCGATGGCCGCGCGCGTGACGTAGCGCGAAAAGCGGCGGTGGACATGCACGTCGAGCCGCGAATCGATCGCGCTGCCGAGCGCCGCGCGCAGGCGCCGATCTGCCTCGGCGCGGCCCACGGCATCGCGCGCCGCCAGGGCGTTCGCGTCGATCGTGGGCCGGACGCCAAGGCGGCCGAGCTCAGGGCCGACCAGGCCACCAGCGGCGAGGTCGCCGCCGAGCCGCTCGGCGACGTCTGCCGCGACCGTGAGCGCCGGCGCGTCGACCGCCGCCGCCGCTGCCACGGCGCCGCCGGGCGCTGCGTCGACGAGCGAGCGGAGCGCCTCCACAGGGATGAGCACAGCGGCCGGCACCAGGAGCAGTGGCCCCGCTTCGGGAAGGTCACCATCTTTGAGCCAGACCACGGCGTCGCGTGCCCTGGGGGAGGCGCCGACAGCGGCGCCGACGGCCGTATCCCGTAATGCCAACGGAACGTAAACGGTGCGCGCACCGGCGCGGACCGCGGCCAAGATCGCGCGGAACCCGAGCGGCCGATGCGCGACCGTCACCTGAGCGGCGGTCACGTCGTCGGCGTTCGAAAAGTAGACGGCGGCGCGGCCGATCACGCGCCGTCCTGCCGGACGACGTGCGGCAGCACGTCCGCCTCGGCGAGGCGCAAATCTTCGGCGAAGTCGATCTCGGTCCAGCGCAGGCCAGTCACATCCACCCAGCCCACGTGATGCGTGCCGACCAGCATATGGAGGGCGTCCTCGTACTCGCTGAGTCCCTGACTCTCTTCGATGACGCGCTCGAGGAAGCGGACGAAGGCCGGCCCCGCCTCCGCGCCGCATTTGAAGAAGCCGACGCCCTCGCCGATCACGTCCCATGCCTCCGGCACGACTTTCTTGCCGAGCGCGATCACACGCTCGCCGCGGGTGTAGATCTTGACCTCCTCACCGGTGTCGGCGAAGCCCCGATCGAGCAGCAGCGCGCTCGGGGCAGGCGTCGCCAGCAGCCGCCGCAGAAACTCCCGCGGGAACAGCACGTCGGCGTCCATCACCAGCGCGGGCTCGCGCAGGTAGTGGCGCGCCGCGTAGAGCGACAGCACCGAGCCGCGCGTGTATTCGGGATTGACGACATAGTCGATCGCCATCCGCCCGACGCGCTCGCCGGCGACCTGCCGAACCTGATCGGCGCAGTGTCCGACCACCAGGACGGCGCGCCGCACGCCGGCCCACGCGAGCGCGTCGAGCATGCGTGCCAGGATGGGCCGCCCGCCCACCGGCAGCAGCGCCTTGTGCGTGTTGTCGGTGAGCGGCGCCAGCCGCCGTGCGACGCCGGCCACGAGGATGATCGCCGTCACAGCGTCCCGTTCAGCTCGCTCGCGCCGACGCGGTCGAAGAGCTCATCTCTTCCTGCCGCGACTTCATCTTCTTCACGAGCTCGGCGTACGACGACGTCTGGATGATCTTGTTGAACTGCGTGCGGTAATTCGAGATGAGGCTTACGCCCTCGATGATCACATCGTAGACCAGCCAGCGCTCGCCCTTCTTGAGCATCCGGTACTCGATGGGAACCTCGGTGTTGGTCTTGGTCAACAGCTTGCTCATCACCGAGGCCTGGTCGCCCTCGATCTTGTCGCCTGTGTACTGGATCTTCTCGCCGCCATACAGCTCGATTTTGGAGATGTATGAGCGCTCGAGGAGGTCGCCGAAGAGCTTCACGAACTCGTCGCGCTCGGCTTGCGTACGGTCCGCCCAGTGCCGGCCCAGCGAGCGCTTGGCCGTCTCACCGAAGTCGAAGATATCGTCGGCGACCTTGCGTACGGCGACGCGCTTGTCCTTGGGCTTGTCCTTCAGCGCGGGGTCTTCCATGAGCTTGAGCACGCGATCAACCTGCGCCTTCAGCTGGTCCGTCGGCCCGCCGGCGCTCGCCGGCGGCACGGCGAGGGCCGTGACCAGCGTGAGAGCCATCGCGATCGTGAGCAGCGTTCTCATCATCCGGCCTCCCGGTGCTTCCGGCATCACACCTTGCCGAAAATGTATTTCGACAGCAGCTCTTCGAAGTCGACGGGCGCCTCCACCTCGCGAATCTTGCCGCCCGGCGGAATGATCTTGTCCGATCCCCCGGGGCTGATCCGCACATATTTCTCGCCGATGAGCCCTTTGGTCTTGATCGACGCGATCGAATCTTCTTGGAGTTTGACGCCCTTGTTGACGCGCAACTTCACGCGGGCCTGGTAGTTGTCGAGGCCGATGGTCTCCACCCGCCCGATCTCGACGCCCGCGATCTCCACGGTCGAGCCGGCCTTGAGTCCTCCGACGGACGGGAAGTCGACCGTCACCGAGTAGCCCCGGCTGCCGAGGAACGACACGCGGCCCAGCTGGATTGACAGATACGCCAGGGCCACGATGCCGATCACCATGAACAGCCCGACTGCAATGTTGACCCGTGTGCGCTCCATCAAGTTCCCTCCGGCTCCCCGCGGATGAACTTCTGGACGACCCGGTTCTGCGAAGCCTGCAGCTGCGCCGGTGGCCCTACCTCCACGATACGACCCTCGTGAAGCATGGCCACTCTGTCGGCGATCTCGAAGATCTCCGGGATCTCATGGCTGACCATGACGGCCGTGAAACGGTGGCGGCGGTGCAGGTCGAGGATCAGATGATGGATCGTGTTGACGAGCACCGGATCGAGGCCGGTGGTCGGCTCGTCGAAGAACACGATCTCCGGCTCGGTCACCAGGGCCCGCGCGATCGCGACGCGCTTGCGCATACCGCCCGAGACCTCGGCCGGGTACTTCTGGCCGACGCCCTCGAGGCCGACCTGCGCCAGCGCCGATTCCACGCGTTTGGCGATCTCGGCTCTCGGCAGGCGTACCTTCTCGCGCAGCGGGAAGGCGACGTTGTCGGCGCAGCGCATCGAGTCGAACAGCGCGCCGCCCTGGAACACGACGCCGTACCGGCGGCGGATCGCGTCGAGGGCGTCACCCGACAGCCGTGTGACCTCCTGGCCATCCACGAGCACGCGCCCGGCGTCAGGCTGGAGTAAGCCGATGAGGTGCTTGAGGAAGACCGACTTGCCGCCGCCGCTCCGCCCGATGATCACGGTGATGGAGCCCGTCGGGATTTCGAGATCGATGCCGCGCAGGACCGGCTGCGAGCCGAAGCGTTTGGTCAGGCCTACGACTTTTATCACCAGATCGACCCGATGAAGTAGTCCCAGACCAGGATCAGCACCGACGACAGCACGACCGCTTGCGTGGTTGCGCGCGCCACCCCTTCGGCGCCGTGGCCGACGTGAAAGCCCTTGTACGCGCACACCCAGGTGACGATCACGCCGAACGAGACGGATTTCCAGAACCCGAGCCCGATGTCGGCCAGGTCGACGAACGTCTGCATCTCGCCGAAGTAGGTGCCGGGCGACAGCCCGAGAAGCTCCACGCCGACCAGATAGCCGCCGAAGATGCCGATGACGTCGAACATCGCGGTCATGAGCGGGAAGGCGATGATTCCGGCGAAGATCGACGGGGCCACCAGGTACCGCATGGGGCTCAGCGCCATGACCTCGAGGGCGTCGATCTGCTCGGTGATGCGCATGATGCCGAGCTCGGCGGTCAGCGCGGACCCCGCGCGCCCGGTCACCATGAGCGCGGCCAGCACCGGGCCGAGCTCGCGGATCAATGACAGCGCCACCGCGGGACCGAGGAACGCCTCGGAGCCGAACCGCGAGAGCGTCAGGAAGATCTGCAGCCCGAGGACCATGCCCGTGAAGGCGCCGGTCAATACAATGATCAGCAGCGAGCGGAAGCCGATGAAGTTGATACGATCCAAGAACGCCCAGAACTTGAGCGGCGGGGTCACCATCGCGGCCAGCGCAGCGGCGAGAAAGGCGCCGAACCGGCCGAGCGAGGCGACGATCGAGATTGTCCACCCACCGAGCAGATCGAACGGGCGCAGGATGATGGGGACGGCGGACTCGCTCATCTCCGGGCGCGACGATACACGCCGAGAGCCCAGAGGGGGAAGTAATTCGCGTAGAGGTGGTACTTCAGATAGAACACGCGGGGGAAGCCGGTGCCGTTCCAGAACGGATCGTCCCACGAGCCGTCCGCGCGCTGGGTGCGCAGGAGATACTCGACACCGCGCTCGACGGCCATCCCCCCGGTGTGCCCGACGGCGAACAGCCCTAGCAGGGCCCACGCCGTCTGGCTCGGCAGGGACTCTCCGATGCCTGCCAGCTCCGGCTTGGCATAGCTCTCACAGGTCTCGCCCCAGCCCCCGTCGCGATTCTGGCGGCGCACCAGCCAGCGAACGGCGCGCTGCACGTACTCGTGGCGGGGATCGACGCCGATCGCACCGAGCCCGCGCAGGACCGACCACGTCCCATAGATATAGTTGACGCCCCAACGGCCATACCAAGGCCCGTCGTGACGCTGTGAGCGGCGGATGAAGTGGATGGCGCGATCGACCGCCTCGAGATCGCGCGGGTAACCGAGCGTGCCGAGCAGCTCGAGCCCGCGACCGGTGAGGTCCTCGGTCGAGGGATCGAGCAGCGCGCCATGGTCGGCGAACGGAATATTGTTGAGATACAGGCGCTCGTTGTCGGCGTCGAAGGACGCCCAGCCGCCGTCCTCGTTCTGCATCCCGAGAAACCAGCCCACTCCGCGCTCCTTGGCCAATCGCACGCGGTCGGGCTCGACGCCGCGAATCTTCTCGAGCGCCATGAGCACCATAGCGGTGTCGTCGAGATCGGGATAGAAATCGTTGCCGTACTGGAAGGCCCACCCGCCCGGCTGCACGTGCGGTCGCTTCACTTGCCAGTCACCGACGGACAGGATCTGCTTGCCGAGCATCCACTCGGCGGCCTTGACGAGCGCGGGATGGTCGACCGGGAGGTCGCTCTCGATCAGCGCGTTGGCCGCGAGCGACGTGTCCCATATCGGTGACGGGCACGGCTGATAGTAGAGCTCGTCGCCGCGCTCGACGGCCAGGGCATCGATCTCCTTGAGCTGGCCGAGAATCAACGGATGATCGTCCGGGTAGCCGAGCAGACGCAGCGCGAGGATCGAGTTCGCCATGGCCGGGTAGATACCCCCGAGCCCGCCGGGCACGGCCATGCGCTCTTCCAGCCACTCGCGCGCCGCATCGATGGCGCGCTTGCGCAGCGGTCGCGGCGAGAACCGCTCCCAGATCTTCAGACCGTCGTCGACGGCGATGAAGAACGATTTCCAGAACAGGCCCCGCCACGAGAACGGCTCGGGAACGCGCGGAAAGCGCAGGCTGGTCTGCTCGCGTCCCTGCGGCCAGAGCTCGTCGAGCGTCAGCTGGGGAGGCATCCAGCGAATCGGCTTGCGGTCCATGATGATCAGCAGTGGAACGATGACCGTGCGCGACCAGTACGAGACCTCGTAGATGTTGAACAGGAAGAACGGCGGCGGCAGCAGCATGATCTCCACCGGCATCGCCGGCACGCCGTTCCAGTCGTATTCCCCGAAGAGCGCCAGCAAGATCTTGCAAAAGACGTTGGCCGACGCCGGGCCGCCCATTGCGCGAACCCGGGCACGCGCCCGCTGCATCACAACGTCGTCCGGCGCGACGCCGGCCATCTTCAGCGCGAAATAGATCTTGATGGTTGCGGAGAGATCGGACGGGCCGCCTTCGAAGAGGCTCCAGCCGCCATCCTCGTTTTGGCGGCGGCGCAGGAACGTCACGGCGCGGCGCTCGACACCGATATCGACGCGATCGAGGAGGCGGTGCAGGAGAAGCGCTTCGGCAGTCAGGGCTCGGTCGGCCTCGAGCTCACCGACCCAGTGGCCGTCGGCCGCCTGGCGCGATAAGAGGTGGTGCTGGGCGCGCGCGACCGCTTCGTCCAGAGCCGTCACGACGAAATGTTAACATGCACGACGACTTCGAGCATGGACCTCCTCCTCGGCACCATTGTGCTTCGGTGGTACGTCTTCGCCTTTCTGACGTGTTTTCTCATCGCGGGAGCGCTCGATCTGGGCTGGCGGCGGACACTCGTGTTCGGCGCCTGGGTCTTGCCGCTCGTCTGGGTGGCGGAAATTCTGTCGACGCGCATCGGCGTGCCGTTCGGCCTCTACCACTACACGGGCAGCACGCGTGGACAGGAGATCTACATCGCGAACGTGCCGTTGATGGACTCGTTGTCGTTCACGTTTCTCGCCTATGCATCGTTTTGCCTAGCTCGCGTCGCCCTCAATGGCAAGGCCGCCGGAGGCTGGTCGCTCGCGTTGACCAGCGGCATCCTCATGATGCTGCTCGACGTGGTGATCGATCCGATCGCGGTGCGCGGTGACCGATGGTTCCTTGGGCGCGTCTTCTATTACCACGAGGAGGGCGTGTACTTCGGCGTGCCGATTTCGAACTTTATCGGGTGGGCACTCGTCGGCACCGCATCCGTCGGCGGCTATTTGCTGATGACGCGGAATGGCCCTGGAAGCCGGCCTGCGCCCGGAATAGCGTTATACTACGCGGTGCTGGCGTTCAACTTTGTGGTGACGGCGTGGATCCGTGAGTGGCTCCTGCTGGGCCTCGGTGTACTGCTGCACGTCACCACCGCCGCGGTGCTGTACGCTGTGCATCGACGGCCGGCCCTGAGGCCGGGCATGGAGAGCCAGAAGGTATGAGCGTTCCGCTGTCGCAGATGTGGACGGTCGCCACGTACGTTCTCAAGCAACGTCTGCGTCGAAATCGCCGCTATCCGCTGGTGCTGATGCTCGAGCCGCTGTTCCGCTGCAACCTCGCGTGCGCTGGCTGCGGCAAGATCCAGTATCCAGGGCACATCCTTCGCAAGCACCTCACGGTCGAGCAGTGTTTGGCCGCCGTCGAGGAGTGTGGCGCGCCGATGGTCAGCATTCCTGGCGGCGAGCCGCTCATGTACCCCGAAATCGGCCCGCTCGTCGCCGAGCTCGTGAAGCGGCGCAAGTACGTCTACCTCTGCACCAACGCGATCCTCCTCAAGGAGAAGCTGGAGGAGGGGTTGTTCACGCCGTCGAAGTACCTCTCGTTCAGCGTCCACATGGATGGGCTGCGCGAGGAGCACGACGAGGCAGTGTGTCGCGACGGCGTCTACGACCAGGCGGTGGAGGGTATCCGCGAAGCGCTGCGTCGTGGATTCCGCGTCACCACGAACACCACGCTCTTCGACGGCGCCTCCGCCATTCGCATGCAGATGTTCTTCGACGAGATGATGGACCTCGGCGTCGAAGGCATGATGCTGTCGCCCGGCTACAGTTACTCGAAGGCGCCCGACCAGGAGCACTTCCTGCGCCGACAGAAGACGCACGAGCTCTTCAGCAAGATGCTGTCGAATCCCAAGAAGCACTGGAAGTTCAACCAGTCGCCATTGTTCCTGCAGTTCCTCATGGGCAAGTGGGACTTCGAGTGCACGCCCTGGGGCAATCCGACGTACAACATGTTCGGCTGGCAGCGGCCGTGCTATCTGCTCCAGGAAGGCTACGCCTCCACTTTCAAGGAGCTGATGGAGACGACGCACTGGGACGGCTACGGCCACAAGAGCGGCAATGAGAAGTGCAAGGACTGCATGGTCCATTGCGGCTATGAGCCCACCGCCATCAACACCGCCTTCGCGTCGTGGAAGGGCTTCAAGGCGACCGTCGAGGCGACCCTTACGGGCCGACTCTGATGGCGTCGGACGAGCACACGCTCGAGGGTTGGGACTCCGGCCCAGTCGAAGGCGAACGTCTCGCTGAGGTCATCGAGCGCGCGTTCGACTATCGCGGCGACGTGACCCTCGTGCGGGACGACGGCGCCGAGCTGGTGGGCTACCTGTTCAATCGCAACGCCGACGGCCCGCGTCCCTTCGTGCAAGTTTTCGCCGCCGCCGGTGGCGATCCGATCAGCATTCCCTACGCGGACATCCGCTCCATCCGCTTTACCGGCCGTGACACGGCCGCGGGCAACTCGTACGCCGCCTGGCTCCGCAGCCGGGAGGCGGCGAAGGCGGCTGGTCCCGCGCGGGGCGCGTGACCCGCGTCCTCGTTCTCACCGCGATCGACGTCGAGGCGCGCGGACTCGCTCGCCAGCTCGGTCTGGCGCGCGTGCCCGGCGCGACGTTTCCTCATTTCTCGGCCGGTGTCCTCGAGCTCGCCGCGATCG
This sequence comes from Candidatus Rokuibacteriota bacterium, assembly GCA_036802765.1. Lineage (GTDB taxonomy): Bacteria > Methylomirabilota > Methylomirabilia > Rokubacteriales > CSP1-6 > AR12. Next base: position 21,227 of record DAIRVP010000058.1, on the reverse strand, counting down.
GGTTGCGAGGCGCGCGCCTGGCCGAGCGGGCGACGGCATGGCGCTCTCCCGAGCTCGTCATCTCGGCCGGCGCGTGCGGCGCGCTGGATCCCGCGCTGTCTGTGGGTGCGCTCGTCGTCCCGACCGTCGTGCTCGGCCCCGACGGCGCGCGCTGGCCCACCGCCACGCTGCCGCGCCTGACTGCGTCCGGCGCGCTGCTCACCGTCGCCGACGTCGTCGAGTCCGCGGCGCAGAAGGCGCGGCTGTGGATGGAGACGGGCGCGCACGCGGTGGACATGGAGTCGGCGACAATCCTGACGTGGGCGCGTGAGTGCGGCGTGCCCGCGGCCGTGGTGCGCGCGGTTTCCGACGATGCCGAGCACGGCATTCCGGCGGCGCTCGCAGCGGCGGTCGGCGAAGACGGTCGCGTCCATCCGTTGCGTGCAGTGGCCGCGGCGTTGTCGCGCGCGACCGCGCTGGGCGATCTGCTGGAGCTTCGCGCCGGGACGGAAGCGGCGCTCAAGAGCGTCGCGGGTGCGTTGGCGAAGGTGGCGAGGGCCTGATGACGGCGGTGCTCGTGACCGGCGGCACCGGCTTCGTAGGCGCCAACCTCGTGCGCGAGCTCGTGGCGCTCGGCGCGTCCGTCCGCGTGCTCGCGCGCCGTGGCGGCGATCGGCGGGCTCTCGAGGGTGTGACCGTCGAGATCGTCGAAGGTGACCTGCTCGATCGCGCCTCGCTCGCGCGCGCGGTGAAGGGCGCCGACACGCTCCATCACGTTGCGGCCGACTATCGGCTCTGGGCGCGCGATCCGGGCGAGCTGCATCGCGTCAACGTCGACGGGACGCGCGCCATCCTCGAAGCAGCAGGCGAAGCCGGTGTGCGCCGCATCGTCTATACGTCGACGGTCGGCGCGTTGGGTATTCCGGCGGATGGCACGCCCGGCACCGAGGACACGCCCGTCTCACTGGCCGATATGGTCGGCCCGTACAAGGCGTCCAAGTTTCTTGCCGAGCGGGTGGCGGTCGAGCTCGCAGGGCGCGGTCTTCCGATCGTCATCGTGAATCCCTCGGCGCCGATCGGCCCCTGGGACGTCAAGCCGACGCCGACAGGAAAGATGATCGTGGACTTCATGCGCGGGCGGATGTTCGCCACGGTGGACACGGGGCTCAACATCGTGCACGTGCGCGACGTTGCCCGCGGTCATCTGTTGGCCGCCGAGCGCGGGCGCATCGGCGAGCGCTACATCCTCGGACACGCGCGCGGCAACCTGTCGCTCGCGGAGATCGGTCGTCTTCTCTCCGAGATGACGGGGCGGCCGGGTCCGCGACTGCGCGTGCCGTACGCGGTCGCCTGGTGCGGCGCAGTGTGCACGGAGGCAGTGGCGCGCCTGACGGGGCGGCCGCCCGCGGTGCCGCTCACCGCGGTGCGCATGGCGAAAAAACGGATGTATTTTTCCCCGGCCAAAGCGATCCGGGAGCTCGGGCTTCCGCAGACCGACCCACGCGAGGCGCTGGGCGACGCTGTTCGCTGGTTTGCCGCGCACGGCTACGCACGAGTGGCCACGCCCGCGGCGACGGCGGCCACGTGAGCCTCGTCGGGCTCTCATCACGCGTCACCCGCAAGAGCCGCTCGAACTTCTACTATGCGTTCCTCGCCCTTCCGCGTGCGCGGCGCGAGGCGCTGTACGCCGTCTACGCGTTCTGTCGCACGGTGGACGACATCGCAGATCTCGGCAGCGATGCCGCCGCGCAGCGCGATGGGCTCGCCGCATGGCGCCGCGACATCGCGCGCTGCTACGAAGACGGCGCCGTGCCCGAGCATCCGATCGCGCGGCAGCTGGCCGCCGCCGTGCGCCGCTTCACGTTGCCGCGCGCGGCGCTGGAGGCGATCGTCGAGGGCTGCGAGATGGATCTGCAGCGGTCGACCTACGAGACGTTCGACGAGCTGCTTCCGTACTGCTATCGCGTCGCCTCGGCCGTGGGCCTGTGCTGTATCGAGATCTTCGGCTACACGGATCCGCGCGCGCGCGACTATGCCGTGAGCCTCGGGACGGCGCTGCAGCTCACGAACATTATCCGTGACGTCGGCGCCGACGCGCGCACCGGCCGCATCTATGTGCCGCAGCACGATCTGCGCAGCTTCGGTGTAAAACCCGACGACCTGCGCGCCGGCCGCTGGAGCGACGCCTTCGTTCGGCTCATGGCGTTCCAGGCCGCACGCGCGCGGGAGCACTACGCGAGGGCGTGGGCCGCGTTTCCCGTGGCCGACGCACGCTCGCTCGTGCCCGCCGAGATCATGGGGCGGATCTACTTCGCGCTGCTCCAGGAGATCGAGGCGCGGCGCTTTCGCGTGTTCGACGAGCGCGTGACGCTGTCGGCGCGACGCAAGGCCGCCATCGCGTTCCGCTGCTGGATGAACGGAGTCTTGGGAGTGCGAGCCGCAGGACGTCGCGGGGCTGGGGCCCCGCCGTCCGAGGCGAGCCTATGACCGGGCGCGTGGCGTGAGAGCCATGCTCCTGTCGAGTGGTGGGCGTCTGGCGCCGGCCGATCTTCCGCGGCCCAAGGCCGGCGCGGGTGAGCTGCTGCTGCGCCTGCGCGGCTGCGGACTTTGCGGCTCGGACATCGCCAAGCTGGCGGATGCGGCCGCCCGCGCACCGGCCGTCCTCGGCCACGAGGTGGTCGGCGACGTGGTCGAGGTCGGTGAGGGCGCGCGCGGCTTCGCCGCGGGCGACCGCGTGGTCGCTGCGCATCACGTGCCGTGCGGGGAATGCCATTACTGCCGCCGCGCCAGCGAGTCCATGTGCCGGGCCTTCAAGGAATCGAATCTCGATCCCGGCGGGTTTGCCGAATTCGTCCGCGTTCCCGCGGCAAACGTGCGGGCGGCGACGTTTCGCGTGCCCGACCACCTCAGCGACGAAGAAGCCTCGTTCGTCGAGCCGCTGGCGTGCTGTCTGCGCGCGGTCGAGCGCGCGCGCGTGCAGCCCGGCGACACGGCGATCGTCGTCGGTCTCGGCTCGATCGGCTGTCTCTTCGTGCAGCTCTTTGCGCGCGCGGGCGCGGCCGTGATCGGCGTCGATCAGGACACCGCCCGCGTGGAGCTCGCGCGCCGCTTCGGTGGCGCGGCGGCGATACCCGCGGAGGCAATGGCGCTGGCGCGTCAGGCGTCCGGCGGCCGGGGCGCCGATCACGTGATGATCACCGGCGGCGCCGCCGGCGTGCTGCCGTGGGCCGTCGACGCCGTGCGGGACGGCGGCACGCTGCACTATTTCGCGGGCGGAGGGGGCGAAGCGCTGCCGGTGGCGCTCGAGAAGCTCTACCATCGCGAGCTCACCATCACCACGACGTATTCGTCGTCTCCGGCCACCCTCGCGCGCGCGTTCTGGCTCATTGCGGCCGGCAAAGTGGACGTCGAAGGCCTCGTCAGCCATCGCATGCCGCTGGAGCGGCTGGCGGAAGGCGTCGATCTCATGCGTCGTCGGCAGGCGTTGAAGGTGTACGTGACGCCATGACGACGATGCGCGCCGTCGTCTTCCATGGCCCCGGCGACCTTCGCGACGAGGTGCTGCCGGTGCCGGAGCCGGCGCGAGGCGAGATCGTGCTACGCGTCGATGCGGCACTGACGTGCGGCACCGACGTCAAAGTCCGGCGCCGCGGCCACCCGGTGATGATCCCTTACGTGCCGACTGTGTTCGGCCACGAGTTCGCGGGCACCGTCACCTCGATCGGCGCCGGCGTCACTGGCGTGCGTGAGGGCGACCGCGTGGCCGCCGCCAACTCCGCGCCGTGCGGCGAGTGTCGGATGTGCCTCGCGCAGCGGCCGAACCTGTGCGAAGACCTGCTGTTCGTCAACGGCGCCTATGGTGAGTTCATCGCGCTGCCGCCGCGGCTCGTCCAAAAGAACGTCGTGCGTTTGCACAACGCGCCTGCCGCGCGCGCGGCGTTCGCCGAGCCGCTGGCATGCGCGATGCTGGGCATCGAACGCGCTCGCGTCGAGCCCGGGCAAACGGTGGCGGTGTTCGGCCACGGACCGCTTGGATGCTTGCTCGGACTGGTGGCGGCGGCGCGCAAGTGTCGCGTCATCCTCGTCGGCAAGGCCGGCTGGCGGCTCGATCGTGTGCGCGCGCTCGGCATCGGGGAGTGCGTCGATGCGACGGCGGTCGCGGACGTGGTGGCGGAGCTGCGCGCACTCACGGACGGACGCGGACCCGACGTCACGATCGACGCCACAGGTCGTCCCGAGGCATGGGAACGGGCCATCGCCGCCGTGAGCCGCGGAGGAAGCGTGGTATTCTTTGGAGGCTGCGCGCCCGGGACTTCGGTGCAGGTGGACACACGCCGGGCGCATTATGAAGAGCTCACGCTCGTCGGCGCGTTCCACCACACGCCCGAGCTCATCCGGCAGGCCGTGGAAGCGCTCGAATCCGGCGCCGTGACGCCGGATGGGCTCGTGACCCACCGGATGCGACTGGACGGCGTCCACGCGGCGCTCGATTTGATGCAGAAAGGCGACGCGTTGAAGGTGCTGATCGAGCCATGACGAAGCCGATTCGCTGGATCACCGCGACGCTCGCGTTGCTTCTGGCAGCGGCGGCGCCCGCGTGGGCCTTCGATGCCGAGGAAACGTTCAAGAAGGGCACGTTCGTGATTTCCCCCGAAGGCGCGTACGGCTGGCAGTTCAATCTCGAGAACAAGAGCCGCGTGACCTGGCTGGAGTTCTACGACGTCGGCGCTCGCTTCAGTCTGCTGCCGTTCGAGCCGCTGGGCCGTGGTCACTTCTGGTACGGCGCGCTGGAGGTCGGTCTCGAGCCGCTCTATCAGCACTACACGACCCCCAAGCAGGCGTTCTGGGCCGGCCTGAGCGCCGTTGGGCGTTACCACTTCCTCTCGCTCGGCCGTTTCGTTCCGTATGTGGAGCTCGCCGGGTCCGCGGGCGGCACCGACCTCGACATCCCCGAGATCAGGTCGGCGTTCGCCTTCCTGCTCTTCGCCGGCGTCGGCGCGTCGGTGTTCGTTTCCGACAAGACGGCGTTGTACGCGGGTTATCGCTACCAACACGTCTCGAACGGCAATACCAGTCAGCCCAACCGTGGCTTCGAAGCCAACGTCGTGGTGGGCGGCCTTTCGTTTTACTTCCCATGAGGAGCGCGTGAGCACCGTTCCGATCTCCGAGATCCTTCTCGCCGGCCCGCGCGGGTTTTGCGCCGGCGTCGAGCGCGCGATCGACATCGTCGAGCTGGCGCTGTCCGTGTGCCGGCCGCCCGTCTACGTGCGCCGCGAGATCGTGCACAATCGCCACGTCGTCGAGTCGCTGCGCGCCAAGGGAGCGACGTTCGTCGACGAGCTGTCCGAGGTGCCCGACGACGCGACGGTGATCTTCAGCGCGCACGGGATCTCGCCGGCGGTACGCGACGACGCTCAGCGGCGGGGCCTGCGCGTGATCGACGCCACCTGTCCGCTCGTCACCAAGGTGCATCTCGAAGCGGTGCGGTATGCGCGCGAGGGCTACTCGATCGTCCTGATCGGTCACGAGGACCACGACGAGGTGATCGGCACGCTGGGCGAGGCGCCCGACCGCATCGTCGTCATCGACAGCGCCGCGGAAGTGGACGCGCTGGAAGTCCCCAATCCCGACAAGATCGCGTACCTCACGCAGACGACGCTGTCCGTCGACGACACGCGCGACGTCATCGACGCGCTGCGCCGCAAGTTCCCGCGCATCGTCGGGCCATCGCGTGACGACATCTGCTATGCGACCCAGAACCGTCAGGCCGCCGTGAAGCGCCTGGCTGGCGATGTGGAGGTTCTGCTCGTCATCGGCGCCGCCAACTCGTCGAACGCCAATCGCCTCGTCGAAGTCGCGAAGATGGCGGGGACGCATGCACACCTCATCAACGACGTCAGCGACATCCGGCCGGAGTGGCTGGCTGGCGTGACTCGCGTCGGCATCACCGCCGGCGCCTCGACCCCCGAGATGCTCGTCGCGCAGGCGGTGGACGCGCTGCGCGGGCGTGACGTCAGTGTCCGCGAGGTGCACGTCGTGGAGGAGGATGTCCGGTTCGCGATTCCCCAGGAGCTCGAGCGGATGGCACAGGAGCGCGGCATGGCGCTTCCCGAGCGCACCGCGATGCGCCAGTCGATCTGACTGAACGTGGGGGCCCCGAAATGGCCCCCACACCCCCAGGGTTCGGGGCGCGCCGGGAAACCCGTCGCGCCCCTCTATTATGGAGCGCGACAGTCGATCGGATTGAACGTGGGGGCCCCGACATGGCCCCCACACCCCAGGCGTTCGGGGCGCCTCGGGGAACCCGTGGCGCCCCTCTATCATGGAGTCCCTCATGAAGCGTCTGCTCATGCCCGTGATCGTGCTCGTCCTGTTGGCGCCCTCGTCCGCGACGACCCAGGACGTCGGCGAGAAAAAGCTGCTCGACAACGACCGCGTCGCCGTCTACGAGTTCGTGTTTCCGCCGGGGTTCAAGGGTGAGGAGCATGCCGCGGTCGCCGACGAGTTTGCCTACGTCCTCGACGGCGAGTTCACGGTGGTGACCAAGGGCCGGAGCAAGCAGGTCGTCCGCCGTGGCGAGATCGAGTACGCCGCCAAGAACACGATTCACTATTCCGTCAACGAGTCGAAGAAACCAGCACGCGTCCTGGTCGTGCTGCTGAAGGAGCGCTGACATGCGTCTGATCACATTTCGCAGAGGCTCGTCGAAGCCGCGCGTGGGGGCGCTGGTCGGCGAGGCCGCCCTCGACCTCGGCGCGTTGGCCGCAGATCTCGCGCGCGAGCGCGGCACGGTGCGGCACGGCCGTGGCGGCTTCCCGAAGACGATGCTCGATGTGATCGCGCGCGGGGCGGACGGCCTGACCGCTGCGCGTGAAGCGCTGGCGCATGGCGAAGCGATCCTCAAGCGCGACGGTGTCGGAGCCCTCGTCGAGCGAAAGCTTGGCCTGCCGGCGGACAAGGCGCGGCTCGAAGCGCCGATCCCGCGGCCTGCGCGGAACGTGTTCTGCTTGGGGCGCAATTACAAGGAGCACGCCGCCGAGCGCGGCGCCGAGGCGCCGCCGCATCCCGTGTACTTCACGAAGGCGCCGGAGTGCGTGCTGGCGCCGGGCGGCAAGATCGTCCACCACGCCGTGACGCAGGAGCTGGATTACGAAGTCGAGCTGACTGCCGTCATCGGGACGATGGGCCGCGACATCCCGCGCGAGCACGCGCTGTCGCATGTGTTCGGGTACACGATCGTCAACGACGTGACCGCGCGCGATCTGCAGAAGCGCCACGGCCAGTGGTTCAAGGGCAAGTCGCTCGACACGTTCTGTCCGATGGGTCCCGTACTGGTGACGGCCGACGAGATCCCCGACCCGCAAACGCTGAACATCACGTTGCGGGTGAACGGCGAGACGCGTCAGTCGAGCCACACCTCGAAGATGATCTTTCCCGTGGACGAGTGCATCGCGGTGCTCTCGCAGGGCTTCACGCTGCTGGCCGGCGACGTGATCGCGACCGGCACGCCCGAGGGCGTCGGCGCCGCCCTCGGCAAGTTCCTCAAGAAGGGGGACAAGATCGAGGCCGAGGTCGAGCGGATCGGTGTGCTAGCCAACCGCGTGATCGCGGCTGTCTAACTGGGGGGCCTCGACGGCCCCCCAGACCCCCAACGCTCGGAAGCGCCCCGGCGGAGCCGGGGCGCTCCTCGATCCCCACTTAGCCGCGCTGAATTTCCAGCGGTAGCAGCGTGTCGACGAGCGACGCGCCGCCGTCAGCGTAGATGAGCTGACCGGTGATCCACGCCGCGTCGGGGGAACACAGCAGGCCGACGACGTTGCCGATGTCGGAGGGCGTGCCCATGCGGCCCATCGGCGTCCAGCCGCCACCGTGCCATTTGCGCGCGACGTCCACTGCGACGTCGCCGAAGCTCTGCAGCACGCTATCGTCGGTCAGACCCGGGCTGACGGAGTTGACGGTGATACCGCGCGGCGCCAGCGCCACGGCGAAGTAGCGGACGAGCGACTCGAGCGCTGCCTTGGCCGAGCCCATGGCCACCCACGGCTGCCAGGTGCCGCGCTGGCCGCCCGGCGCGTACGTGATGGCGACGATGCGTCCGCCCTGGCCCATCAGATCCGCGGCCTCGCGCACGCCGACAAGAAACGCTTTGGCCTGTGAGTCCATCGCGTGGTCCCAGGCCTCGAGCGTGATCTCCATCGGCTTCTGATAGAACTTCGCCGCCTCGGGACGCGCGTTGGCGACGAAGACGTCGAGGGTGCCGAAGCGTTGCTTCACCTCCGCGAACATCCGCCGGACGTCCTCCACGCGCGAGACGTCGGCCTGCACGAGGAATCCGTCGGCGCCGTGCTTGCGGACGCGCTCGAGCGTGTCCTTGGCGGCCGCCTCGTTGGCGTAATAGTGGACGGCGACTCGCGCGCCACTCTCCGCGAGCTTGAGCGCGATGCCGCGACCGATGCCCCGCGATCCTCCGGTGATGAGCGCGTGCTTACCTTTGAGCGACATATCGTGCCCCTTGCCGATGCCGGCCGCCGGACGTTCGTGACCCCGACACGATCGTGGACGCCGCGAAGGTGGCGATCACACCACCATCGGCGAGCGGCCGCAAGGGCTTACACTGACGCGCGAGCGGGGAGGTCGAGCATGCGATTCGAGGGACGCGTCGTCATCGTCACCGGCGCCGCGCGTGGCATCGGCGCCGTCACCGCGGAGGCGTTCACCCGCGAGGGCGCGCGGCTCGCAGTGCTGGACGTCGACGCTCCAGGCGTGGATGCGACTGTCAAGCGGCTACGCGACACGGGCGCGGACGTTGTCGGCTTCGCCGCCGATGCCGCGGCGCCGGATCAGATGCGGGCCGTTATCGATGCCGTGATCGACCGCTGGCAGCGCATCGACGTGCTCGTCAACAACGCCGGTGGCTTCGCGGCGATCCGGGCCACCGAGGACATCACCGACGACGAGTGGGCGTCCATCCTGCGCTCCAACCTCACCTCGGCGTTCGTCTGCTCGCGCGCAGTGCTGCCCGTGATGAAGCGCCAGCGGGCCGGCCGCATCGTCAACGTGGCGTCCGTCGTCGCGCGGGGCGGCGCGGTGCGCGTGACGTCGCACTACGCCGCGGCCAAAGCCGGCGTCGTCGGCTTCACGCGCCACCTCGCGCTGGAGGTCGGTCCTGACGGCATCACGGTCAACGCGATCGCGCCCGGCACGACGGCCACCGAGCGCGTGAAAGCGCTCCGCACGGCCGAGGAGAGTCGCGCGCTCGCGCAGACGATTCCCCTGCGTCGGCTCGGCGAGCCGATGGAGATCGCCGAAGCGATTCTGTTCCTCGCTTCCGACGCCGCGAGCTTCGTGAACGGCGCGACGCTCGACGTCAACGGCGGCCAGGTGATGGCGTAACGCCTTCGCGATACACTCCTGGCCATGAGCTTCGTCACCCACGTCGAGTGCACGATCTGCGGTCACCATCACGACGCCAAGCGCGTGCTGAGCGTGTGCGAGCGATGCGGCCAGATGCTGGCCGTGCGCTACGACCTCGACCGCGTCAAAGTCAGCGTCACGAAGGACGCGCTGCGCGCGCGGCCGCCCGGGATGTATCGCTTCCGCGAGCTGACGCCGCTGGACGACGGCGAAGAGCCGGTAACGCTGGGTGAGGGAGGAACGCCGCTCATCTCCCTGCCGCGCTTGGCCGCGCATCTTGGTCTTCGGCAGCTGTGGGGAAAGGACGAAGGTCAGAACCCGACCGGATCGTTCAAGGCGCGCGGTCTTGGCATGGCGATCACGAAAGCGCGGGGGCAGGGTGCGCGCGGCTTCGTCATTCCGTCCGCGGGTAACGCCGGCGGCGCCGCCGCCGTGTACGCCGCGCGCTGTGGGCTGCCGTGCGCGGTGATCGTGCCGCGCGGTACGCCGCCCGCCGCGATCGCGGAGGCCGCCATCGGCTGCGCCACGGTGTTCACCATCGAGGGCTCGATCGCCACCGCCGGCAAGGTCGTCGCGAAGGTCGCGCCGCAGATCGGCTGGTTCGATCTCTCCACGCTCAAGGAGCCGTATCGTCTCGAGGGTAAGAAAACCATGGGGCTCGAGCTGGCCGAGCAGCTCGGCTGGACGATGCCGGACGTCCTCTTCTATCCGACGGGCGGCGGCACCGGCCTCGTCGGGATTCCAAAGGGCTACGAAGAGCTGCGCGCGATGGGCTGGCTCAGCGGCGCGCTGCCGCGCGTGATCGCCGTGCAAGCCGAGGGTTGTGCGCCGATCGTGAAGGCGTTCCATGAGGGCGCCGATATGACGACGCCTTGGGACAACCCCACCACGCATGCGGCCGGCCTGCGCGTGCCGTCGCCGTTCGCCGGGCGCCAGATGTTGAAAATTTTGCGCGACACTCGCGGCGATGCAGTCGCCGTGAGCGAGCGCGTCATCGAAGACGCACAGCGCCTGCTCGCGCGCCTCGAAGGCATGTGGACGTCGCCAGAAGGCGCGGCGCTCGTGGCGGCGCTGGCGCAGCTCAAAGAGCGCGGCGCGGTGACCGCCGATGCGCGCGTGGTGCTCGTGCTCACGGGAGCGGGCATCAAGTACGATCCGCCGCCGCTGCGTGCGCCCGTCGATCTCGTCGGCTCCGACGACGACGTCGTGGCCGCGGTACGCGGCGCCCTCGGCGTCTGAGGCATCGTCACAATGTGGTAGCATCGGCCCTCTACCGAGCACCGCTCGCTCCAGGAGGCCGGTCTTATGGCGATCGAGATCGGAAAGATCCGCAACGTCGGGGTCGTTGGCCACGGCGGCGTTGGCAAGACCTCCCTCGTCGAAGCGCTGCTGTTCACCGCTAGCGCCGTCACGCGGCTCGGCCGTGTCGACGACGGCAGCACGACGACGGACTTCGACCCGGACGAGATCAAGCGAAAAATCTCGATCAACACCTCCGTGGCGTACTGCGACTGGAAGGGCCATCGCCTCAACTTCATCGACACGCCCGGCTACGGGGATTTCATCGCCGACGCGCGCGCCGGCCTGCGTGTCGTCGAGGCCGCGCTCGTGATCGTCGATGCCGTCGCGGGTGTGCAGGTTCAGACGGAGAAGGTCTGGAAGTTCGCCAGCGAGTACGAGCTGCCGCGCGCCGTCATCGTCAACCGACTCGATCGCGAACGGGCCGATTTCTTCCGCACGCTCGACTCGCTCACGCGGCGTCTCAAGGGCCGCATCGTGCCGCTGCACATTCCCGTCGGGGAGGAGTCCGGCTTCAAGGGCTACGTCGATCTCGCGAAGATGAAAGCGTTCGTGTACGCCGACGGCAAGTCGTCAGAGACCGAGGTGCCGGCCGACCTTGCCGATCGCGCCCGCGAGTGGCGCGAAAAGCTCGTGGAGGCGGCTGCGGAGACGGACGACGACCTGCTCGCCAAGTATCTGGAGGAAGGCGCGCTCGACGAGGCCTCGATGCTGAAGGCGCTCAAGAGCGGTATCGGCGAGGGCAAGATCGTGCCGGTGCTCTGCGCGTGCGCCACCAAGGCCGTCGGCAGCCACCCCCTCCTGGACATGATCGTGCAGGAGTTCCCGTCGCCGGCCGATCGCGGCGAGATCTCGGGCACCGACGTCAAGGCCAAGCAGACGGCGACGCGAGCGGTCGACGCCAAACAGTCGCCCGTCGCCCTCGTGTTCAAGACCCTGCAGGACCCGCACATCGGCAAGCTCTCGCTCTTCCGCGTGATGACTGGCACGGTGCGCGCCGACTCGACGCTGCTGAATCCGAGCCGCGGAGCCCGCGAGCGCATGGGTCACGTGGCGTGGCTGCAGGGCAAGACGCAAAAGCCGGTCGGCGAGCTCGGCCCCGGCGAGATCGGCGTCGCCCAGAAGCTGAAGGAGACGCTCACCGGCGACACGCTCTGCGACGAGGCGCACCCCTTCGAGGTGTCGCGCATCACGTTCCCCGAGCCGTCCATCAACTTCGCCATCCAGCCCAAGACGCGCGGCGACGAGGACAAGATCTCCAACGCGCTGTCGCGCATCGAGGAAGAAGATCCGACCGTTCATCACCAGTTCGATCCGGAGACGAAGCAGCTGCTCATCTCCGGCGTGGGCAGCATGCACGTGGAGATGACCGTCGAGCGGATGAAGCGCAAGTACAACGTCGACGTCACGCTGCTACCGCCGCGCATTCCCTACAAGGAAACGGTAAAGGGCCGCGCGGAGGGCCAGGGCAAGTACAAGAAGCAGACGGGCGGGCGCGGACAGTATGGTGACACGTGGCTGCGCGTGGAGCCGCTGACGCGCGGCGGCGGCTTCGAGTTCGTCGACGACATCTTCGGCGGCGCAGTGCCGCGCAACTTCATCCCGTCCGTGGAGAAGGGTGTGCGCGACTGCATGAAGAAGGGCATTCTCGCCGGCTATCCGGTCGTCGACATGAAAGTCACGCTCTACGACGGCTCGTATCACGACGTCGACTCGTCGGACATGGCGTTCCAGATCGCGGCCTCGATGGGTCTGCAGAAAGTCTTCATGGACGCGCGTCCGATCCTGCTCGAGCCGGTGATGAACGTCGAAGTCACGACGCCGGCCGAGGTGACCGGCGACATCATCGGCGACCTCAACTCGCGGCGCGGCCGCATCATCGGCATGGAGCCCGCCGGCGAGACCGCGGTCGTGCGCGCGCAGGCACCGATGGCCGAGATGCTGACGTACGAATCGAGCCTGCGCAGCATGACGGGCGGACGCGGCGGCTACGCCATGGAGTTTTCGCACTACGAGGAAGTGCCCTCGTTCATCGCCGACAAGGTGGTGAAGGAGGTCAAGGCCGAGAAGGAAAAGGCCGATAAGCACTAGCCGGGCGCACTAGAATGGACGCTGCATGATCTTCCAGCAGCTCCTGAACGAAGAGTCCGGCTGCTTGTCGTACCTGATCGGCTGCGCCCAGGCCGGGCGAGCCGTCATCGTCGATCCCGGTCGCGACCGGGTGCACGAGTATCTCCGCCTCGCCAGAAAGAAAGGTCTCACGATCACCGACGTGGTCGAGACCCACACGCACGCCGACCACATCTCGGGCAATCGGGATCTCGCCGCCGCCACCAAGGCGACGATCCGCGTCCATCGCGCGGCCGGCGCCGCGTTTCCACACGAGACGGTCAGCGACGGCGACGCCATCCGCGTGGGCAATGTCGAGCTCCAGGTGCGCCACACACCGGGTCACACGCCGGACTCGATCTGCCTGCTCGTGACCGATCACGCGCGCGGCGGCGAGCCGTGGTTCATGCTCACCGGCGACACGCTGTTCGTCGGCTCGGTCGGTCGCCCCGATCTCGGCGGCGCGTCGGCGGCCGAGGATCTGTGGCAGACGCTGCACCGCGTGCTGCTACCGCTGCCCGACGGGATCGAGGTCTATCCCGCGCACGGGGCGGGCAGCGCGTGCGGCGGTGGCGCGATGAGCGCCAAGTCCGCGTCGACGATCGGCTTCGAGCGCCGGTTCAACCCGGCGTTCCGCTTCGACGACAAGGCGCGCTTCGTGGACTTCATCATGGCCGGCATTCCACCGAAGCCTGCGGCGTTCGAGACGATCGTGGCGAAGAACCGTGGGCTCTTGCCGCTGACCGTGGCCAAGCCGCGGCCGATGAGCGCGCGCGAAGGATGGGAGGCCGCGCGGGCCGGCGCGGTCATCCTGGATCTTCGCGAGCCGGGCACGCACGGCGAAGGGCATCCCGCTGGCGCGCTCAACGTCTGGATCGATGGCCCGCAGTTCGCTGAACGTGTCGCCGGGTTCCTCACGCCGGGCGAGCGCGTCGTGGTGCTGGCGAACGCGCCGTCCGACGTCGATCGCGCGGTGCAGGCGCTCTCGCGTGTCGGCATCGACGACGTCGTCGGCCACCTGCACTGGGGCATGATCGACTGGCGCGATGCAAACCTTCCCGTGGAGACGGTGCAGCAGATCAGCGCGTGGGACCTGCACACGCTGCTCGAGAGCGGCGACGCGATCGTAATCGACGTGCGCGAGCCGTTCGAGTGGCACGAGGGACACGTGGCCGGCGCGCTGCACGTGCCGATGTTCGAGGCCGTTCGGCGTGCCGGCGAGCTGCCCGCGGATCGGCCAAAGGCGGTCGTCTGCGCGGGCGGTCTGCGCTCGAGCACCACGATCAGCGCGCTGAAGCGGCGCGTGCCGGGCCCGTGGCTCAACGTCACGGGCGGCATGGCTGCGTGGCTCAAGGCAGGTTACGGCGTCACCAAAGCGTAGGCGCTGATGGCGTCCGCGCTGCGCGCGCAGTGGGACGTCCTGGTCGGCCGCGCGTGGCCCGTGTGGGGTGCGGCCATTCTCGTCGCCACCGTCAACGTGTTCCTCTTCGCGTTCGATCGCCCGTGGACCGCCTCCGACGGGCTGCGGAACTGGGGGGACTGGGCGCTGACCGGGGTCGGGATCCTGCACCGTCCGGATCTGCTGCCGCCGTGGCTCTATTCGGGCTCGCTGCTCAACCTGGGCGTGCTGCTCGGCGGCGCGGCCGGCGCCCTGTGCGCGCGTGAATTCGCCATCCGCGTGCCCGCGCGCGGCGAGCTCATCAAGGGCGCCGCGGGCGGCGCCTTCATGGGCGTGGGGGCGACGCTGGCCTTCGGCTGCAACATCGGCGGGTTCTTTTCCGCCGTGAGCGCACTGAGCCTCGCCGGCTTCGCGATGATGGTGGGGCTCGGCATCGGAGCGTTTCTCGGGCTGCGCTATCTGCTATGGGAGACCACGCACCGTCCGAGCTGGTCGAGCAGCCGCGGACGCACGTGGGCGCGCGCGCACCGCGACGCGAGTCGCCAGCCGCTCGTGGGCGTGCTGCTGCTGCTGCTGCTCGTCGCGGCCCCGTTTGTCTACGCCGCGGCCGGCCATCCGCAGCGCGGAATCTTTCTGCTCTTCGGCGGCGCGTTCGGCGTGATCTTTCAGCGCTCACGCTTCTGCCTCGTACGCGCGTTCCGCGAGCCGTTCATGACCGGGGACGCGGAGCACACGCGTGCCGCCGCGCTGGCGCTCGTGGTGAGCACGCTCGGCTTCGCGATCCTCAAGTTCACCGATCTCAAGGACAAGGGCGATTGGGTCTTCGCCGCCGCCGGCGTCGGCGGATTGCTGGGCGGTGTGCTGTTCGGCATCGGCATGACGGTCGCCGGTGGATGTGGCGCCGGCTCGATCTGGCGCGCGGGCGAGGGCCAGGTGAAGCTCTGGGCCGCCGTCCTGTGTTTCGCGCTCGGTGCCTCGATCGCCCGACTCGTGCTCGCGGGCGCGCTCGGAAAACTCGGCGTCGCTGTCTTCCTGCCGTCTCTACTCGGCTGGGGCGCGGCGGTGCTGCTCGTCATCGCGGTCGCGGGCGCGTGGGCGATGGCCGCGACGTGGAACGAGGACACGAGAAAGTTCGCCGCGCCGGATTGAACCGCTGTACCTTACCGTCGCCGTCTAGCGACCGTGGCAGTCCAGGGGGGGACGTCATGGCACGGATTACGCGCCGGGAATTCCTGCGAGCGTCGGGAACCGCCGTCGCCGTCGCGGGCTTCGCCGGCTGCGCGAGCAGAGGTGACGCGCCCACCGCCACGAGCTCGCCGAACGATCTCGCGCCCAACCGCAAGGGACGCCGCGTCGTCGTCATCGGCGGCGGCTGGGGCGGCGCTACCGCGGCGAAGTACGTCCGCATGCAGGATCCGTCGATCGAAGTCATCATGCTCGAGCCGAACAAACGCTTCGTCTCGTGCCCGTTCTCGAATCTGGTGCTGAGTGCTGTGCGCTCGATCGGCAGCCTGACCTTCAACTACGGCGCTCTGCGCGAGCAGCATGGCGTTCGGATCATGCACGACACCGCGACGGCGCTCGAGCCCGATGCGCGGCGCGTGCGGGTCGGCAGCGGCTTTCTCACTTACGATCGGGTGATCGTCGCGCCCGGCATCGATTTCCAGGCGGAGCAGATCGACGGCTTGACCGAGGCCGGCGATCGCGTGCTGCACGCGTGGAAGGCCGGACCGCAGACGGTGGCGCTGGCGCGACAGCTCAAGGAGATGCCGGACGGAGGCGTGTTCGTGCTGTCGATCCCGCCGGCAGCGTATCGGTGCCCGCCCGGCCCGTACGAGCGGGCCTGCCAGGTGGCGTGGTATCTGAAGACGCATAAGCCGCGCGCAAAGCTGCTCGTGCTCGACGCCAACCAGAACGTCATCAGCAAGCCGGCGCTGTTCCGCGCGGCGTGGCAGGCGTACCCGAATCTCGAGTATCGAGCCTCCAGCAAGGTCACGAAGGTGGATCCGAGCGCGCGAGAGGTGACCACCGATTTCGGCGACAAGGTGCGTTACGACGTCGTGAACGTGATTCCGCCCCAGCGCGCAGGCGCCATCGCCGTGCAGGCGGACCTCGTGGGCGCCGACAAGCGCTGGTGCGAGGTGAATCACGTCACGTACGAATCGGTAAAAGCCAAGGACGTTCACGTGGTCGGCGACGCGACGATCGGCATTCCGGCGCCGAAGTCCGGCACGGTGGCCAACAGCATGGGAAAGATCGCCGCCACCGTCGTTGTGAGTCTGCTCAACGGCCGGCCGGCGCCCGAGATGCCGCCGATCAACACCTGCTATTCGTGGGTGAGCAACACCGAGGCGATGGCCGTCATCAACGCCTATCGCATCGAGAACGGCAAGGTGGTGCAGATCGAGCAAAAGCTCACACCTGGCCAGTCCACGCTCTACGCGCAGCACGCGACGGCCTGGGCCACCAGCATCTGGTCGGACATCCTTGCATAAGGGGACCGCCGCCATGCGAGCTTGTGTCGTTGCGGCCATGTTGATCGCCGCTGTCGTTGCGGCGGGCGCGGTCGAAGCGGGTCCGGCCGACACGCCGGGATTCACGAAGGCGTTTTCGTGCAGTGCGTGTCACGGTCGCGCCGGCGCGTCGCGCGCCGACGCCGTGCCCGTGCTCGCCGGCATGCCGACGTGGTACTTCAAGAAGGCGATCGCGGATTACGCGGCCGGCCGGCGCCCGTCGGCGGAGATGGAGCCGTTTTCGAAAATGGTGCAAACGCTCGGCGTCGACGACATCGCCGCGTACTTCGCCGCGCAGCCTCGCGAGCCGTCGCCGCTCGGCGTCCAGCGCGCAGCGAGCGTCAACGGCCGTGGCGTCGCGTCTCAGTGCGCGGGTTGTCACGGCGCGGACGGGCGCGGCGACGAGACGAAAGGCGCGCCGCCTCTCGCCGGCCAGCCACCGGGCTATCTGTTGAACCAGATGAAGCTGTTCAAGGCGGAGAAGCGCAGCCCGGGCGACGCCAATCTCGCGGCGGTCAAGGCGGTGATGAAGGGTCTCGACGACGCGACCCTTGCCGACCTGGCCGCCTACTACTCGAGTCTCGGGAGGTAGGCCGCTCGTCTCGTGTCGCTCCTCTTCGGCAGCATCCTTTTCGTGCTCGGCGTGATCGGAGCCTTCGTGTCGGGGCTCACCGGCGTTGGCGGCGCGATCGTCATGATCCCGCTGCTGCTCTATGTCCCGCCATTACTCGGCGTCGGTGAGCTCGACGTGAAGGCGGTCGCGGCGATCACGATGGTGCAGGTCTTCGTCGCCGCCGCCTCCGGCGTCGTCGCGCATGGACGGCACCGGGCGGTGAATCGGCGTCTGGCCGCGGCGGGCGGTCTCGCCATGGCCGCGGGCTCCCTCGCCGGCGCAGTGGCCTCAGGATGGATGCGCGATTCGTGGCTGATCTTCGTGTTCGCGCTGATGGTGACAACGGCGTTCGCGCTCATGTTCGTGCCGCCGCCGCCGCCGGATGTGACGGCCACGGGCGAAGAGCGTGAGTACAGCCGGTCCCTGACCGCCAGCATCGGTGGCGGCGTCGGACTCGCCGCCGGCGCGGTCGGTGCGGGTGGCGCGTTTCTCCTGATGCCGCTGCTGCTCGTGGTCGTCGGCGTGCCGATCCGCGTGAGCATCGGCAGCTCGCTCGCCATAACGGCGCTGGCGGCAACCGCCGGCGTGCTCGGCAAGCTCGTCACCGGACAGGTTCCGCTCGTGCCGGCGCTCGTGGTCGCGCTCGGCGCGGTGCCCGGCGCGCAACTCGGCGCGCTGGCCAGCCGCCGACTGGCCGGACCGGCGCTCAAGGGCATACTGTTTGTCGTGATCGTGATCACCGGCGTGCGTGTCTGGTGGCACGTGTTGTTCGAGTAACGGAGGGAGCCCTGCGCTACGGTTTCGTGATCGACCACCGCAAGTGCATCGGCTGTCATGCGTGCACGGTGGCGTGCAAGGAAGAAAACCAGGTGCCCTTGGGGACCTTCCGCACGTGGGTCAAGTATGTCGAGAAGGGCACCTGGCCCCACACGCGGCGCTACTTCTCGGTGCTCCGCTGCAATCACTGCGACGACGCGCCGTGCGTCACCATCTGTCCGACCGTCGCGCTCTATCGGCGCGCCGATGGCATCGTCGACTTCGACGGCGCGCGCTGCATCGGCTGCAAGTCGTGCATGCAGGGCTGTCCGTACGACGCCCTCTACATCGATCCGAACACGAACACCGCCGCCAAATGCCACTACTGCGCGCATCGGCTGGAGGTCGGCCTCGAGCCCGCGTGCGTCATCGTCTGTCCTGAGCGCGCGATCGTGGCCGGCGACCTCGACGATCCTCGGACGGAGATCGCGCGGCTCGTGGCGCGCGAGCAGGTCGAGGTGCGCAAGCCCGAGCAGGGCACGCGGCCGAAGGTGTACTACGTCGGCGCCGACTCATCGGCGCTGTCCCCGACGTTGCAGCGGCCGGCGCCAACGTATCTCTGGGGGCAGCGTCCGGCCGATGAGGCCGATCTCGTCGGCATGGTCGCCGCGCTGCAGGAGGACGGACACGCCACACCGGCGCTGGCGCGGCCCGTGTACGACGCGCCGCACGTGCCGCGGCCGTGGGGCCCCAAGGTGAGCGCCTATCTGTGGACGAAGTCGATCGCCGCGGGAGCGCTGCTCGTGGCCGCCGTCTCCGGATCGTCGTGGTGGGGCACGACGCTGTCCATCACCGCGCCCGCGATCAGCCTGCTCTTCGTCTTACTCACGACGGCGCTGCTCGTCGTCGATCTCAAGCGGCCCGAGCGCTTCCTCTACATCTTGTTCAAGCCGAACTGGCGCTCATGGCTCGTGTGGGGGGCCTGGATCCTCATCGCGTTCGGCGCCGCCGCCAGCGCGTGGCTCGCCGCGGGTCTCGCCGGGCATTACCCTGCCGATGGCGTGCGCATGCCGGTCGCGCTGCTCGCCCTCGCGACCGCGGGCTACAGCGCGCTGCTCTTCGGTCAGGCGGAAGGCCGCGATTTCTGGCAGAGCCCGCTCGTGCTGCCGCATCTCGTCGTTGCCGCCATCGTCGCCGGCGCCGCGGCGTTGCTGCTGGCGTCGCTGGCATGGCCCGGCACACTCCTCGTGCGCGACGGGGTGCCGCATCCAGCCGTGCGGGTCGACGACGTATTGGTGCCGCTGTTGTTTGTTGCGGTCCTCGCGCACGGCGCGCTGATTCTGTGCGAAGTGCTCAGTCGTCACGCCATCCGCGACGCCGCACTGGCCGCGCGGCTGCTCACGCGCGGCGCGTACGGTCGGCGGTTTTGGGGAGGCGTCGTGATCGGCGGCACCCTCGCGCCGCTCGCGGCGCTCAGCGCGGCGGTCATCGCCGATTCGACGGCGCTCACGGTCGTCGGCGCCGTCTTGGCGCTCGCGGGACTGTGGCTGTGGGAGGACTTGTGGGTCAAGGCTGGCCAGTCGGTTCCGTTGAGCTGATGCGCCGCGGACAAGCCTGCGACGGACCGGTGAGGGCTGCGACATCGCCGTTCGCGCGATCCGCCGTCGTCTCGCTCGTCCCGTCCTGTGCTTCGTGCGGCGACACGGCTCGCCATACGGCGCTCTCGGCGACGTCGCAGCCCGCACCCGTCGGTCGCGGAATTGTCACCGGCACGCGAGCACAGCGATGACGCCGCTAAACAGCGAGCCGCTGCATCCCGTCGCGCGAGATCTCACGCCGCGCGACGGCGGTCTCGCCGCTTACCCACCCGTCGAGCGCTGGGACGACTGGCAGGAGTTCGACCCGGTCGCGTGGCCGCGGAAGGTGCCGCGGCGTTACGAGCTGATCCCGACGATCTGCTTCAATTGCGAAGCGGCGTGCGGGCTGCTCGCCTACGTCGACAAGGACACGCTGCGGATCCAGAAGTTCGAGGGCAATCCCGTGCACCCGGGCAGTCGCGGCCGC
This sequence comes from Candidatus Rokuibacteriota bacterium, assembly GCA_036802765.1. Lineage (GTDB taxonomy): Bacteria > Methylomirabilota > Methylomirabilia > Rokubacteriales > CSP1-6 > AR12. The sequence continues at coordinate 1,081 of DAIRVP010000058.1, read as the reverse complement.
AACTGCGCAAAGGGACCGGCGACGCTGAACCAGGTGCAGGATCCGGAGCGGATCCTCTATCCGATGCGCCGCAGCGGCGCGCGTGGCAGCGGTCAGTGGCAGCGCGTGACGTGGGACGAGGCGCTCGATGACATCGCCGGACGCATTCGCAAAGCCCTCGTCGAGGGTCGGCCGAAGGAAATCATGTATCACCTCGGACGGCCCGGCCACGAGCTCGTGTACCTGCAGCGCGTGTTTCATGCGTGGGGAATCGACGGCCACAACAGCCACACCAATGTCTGCTCGGCCAGCGCGCGTGCGGGCTACGCGTTCTGGCACGGGATGGACCGGCCCTCACCCGATCACGCGAACGCGCGGTTCATCCTGCTGCTCTCATCGCATCTCGAAACCGGGCACTACTTCAATCCGCACGCGCAGCGCATCATCGAGGCGAAGATGCGCGGCGCCAAGATCGCCGTCATCGACTCGCGGCTGTCGAACACGGCGTCGATGGCCGACTATTGGCTGTCGCCCTGGCCGGGGACCGAGGCCGCGATCCTGCTCGCCATCGCGCGCCTGCTCGTGCGCGAGCGTCGCTACGACCGTGCCTTCGTCGAGAAGTGGACGAACTGGGACGAGTACCTGCGCGAGGAGCGTCCCGATCTGCCGGTGACGATGGACGCGTTCCACACGGCGCTCGACGAGCTCTATGCGCCGTACACGCCCGAGTACGCTGCGGAGGAGAGCGGCGTGCCGACCTCGACGATCGTCGAGGTCGCCCGCGCGGTCGGCGACGCGGGCGGCGCGCTCGCCACGCACATCTGGCGCAACACGGCCGCGGGCAACCTCGGTGGCTGGCAGGTCGCGCGCGCGCTCGAGCTCCTCGTCGTGTTGATGGGTGCCGTTTCCACACCGGGCGGCACGGCGCCGAGCGCCTGGAACAAGGCGATCCCGGCGCCGCCGATGATGCCGCCTCCGGGCAAGGTGTGGAGCGAGCTCTTGATGCCGAAGGAGTACCCGCTCGCGTTCTTCGAGATGTCGTTCCTGCTGCCGCACTTCCTGCGCGAGGGCCGCGGCAAGCTCGCGATGTACTTCACGCGCG
>DAIRVP010000057.1:0-30020 GCA_036802765.1 Candidatus Rokuibacteriota bacterium | reverse complement strand
TGCGCGCCCGTCTCGATGACGCCCCCGAGATAGACGAGGTCGGCCCCCGAGGCGCGGATCTTGGTGAGCACGGGCTTCTGATCGGGCTGCTTCCAGTCGATGCCCTCGTTGGCGACGACGGGCAGGCCGATCTTTTTGGCGGTGGCCTCGAAGACGTCCGCGATGCCTTTGCCGTAGAGCTCCTGATCGTTGAGGACGAAGACCTTCTTGGCGCCCATGCGCTTGGCCCACTTCGCGCCGACGGCGCCCTGGATGTCGTCGGCCGGAATCGGGCGGAAATAGTTCACGAAGCCGCCCGGACGATAGATGTCGGGCTCACCGGGCGCGGCGCCGCGCTTCTTCGTCAGGCCGGGATACGTGTTGGCCGGCGTCACCTGCGCCATGTGAGCGCGGTTGGTGATCGGGATCGAGACTTTGGCGGCGCCCGAGTTGTACGTGCCGATGTAGACGATCGCCTGCGGATCGGCAACGGCCTTGTTGGCGTTCTCCGCTTCGACGGCGCCGTCCCACTTGCCGGTCTGCGGGGACGCGTCGTCCAGATTCACGACCTCGAGACAATAGCCCGCGACCACACCGTTGACCTCGGACACGGCGAGATCGACGCCGTTCTTCATGCCCGTGCCTTCCGGCAGCATCGCGCCCTGCATCGGCCACGACGTGTACAGACGCAGCTTGCCCTTCGGACACTGCTGGGCGGCGACATTGCCGCCGGCGGCGATGACGCAGACGAGGACGGTGGCGACTGCAACGATCCGTGAGACTCTCATGGCTAGTCCTCCGAGCTCGGCGATGGCGATCGACGCTCGTGCGCGATGCCGCGTATGAGACTATGCTCGCTCGCTCCTTGTCAATGAGGTGAGGCGATGGCACGACCGCACGTGATCTATCAGGCGAAGCCCGGCTCGGCGCTCGAGGTGGACCGCCGGTTTTACGGGCGGCTCGGCGAGGCCGGCGCCAAGCGCACCCTCGTCGACCGCTTCGTGATTCCGCGCCGCTCAGGACGCGCCTGGCCCGTGCGCGCGGGCCAGATCTTTCGCATCCTTGCGATCGAAGGCCCCCAGGTGGCGGATCTCAATGTCTGGAATTTGAGCAACCCGCGAGAACGCTTCTGGGCCTCGCGGTCTCGCCAGCTTCACCAGGCGCACGTCTCGACGTTCGATCGCCTCTGGTCGTGCCTGCCCTACCTTCGGCCGATGCTCACGATTACGGCAGACACGGTCCAGTACGGGCGCGACGAGGACGGCGCAGGCTGCCACGACCTGCTCGGGACGCGCTGCGACCCGTACGTGCACAAGCTCCTCAATGGCGAAGAGCTGGATGTCTGCTGCCACAGCAATCTCGTGCGCGCGGTCGCGCCACATCACCTCACCGAGCTCGACGTTCACGACGTGCTCAACGTCTTCCAGGTCACCGGGCTCACGGCGGACGGCCGCTACTTCACCAAGCCGAGCCCCGCGAAGGCCGGCGACTTCATCGAGTTCTTCGCCGAGCTCGACGTGCTCGCCGCGCTGTCGAACTGCCCGCACGGAGATATGTCGGCGCCGGTGTGGGGCACGAGCGGCGGCGATCGCACGGACATCTGCCGGCCGCTCGGCATCGAGATCTGGCAGCCGGCGCCGGAGCTGCTCGTGGGATGGACGTCGCCGGCGCCGTCGGACTATCGTGGCGGGCACGGGCTGAAGAGCCTGTGAGCCTCGTCACGATTCCGGCCCGGCGCGGCAAGGCCGCGCGCGTGCGTGCGGGACAGCACGTGCGCGTGGTGAACACGCACGGCACGCAAGTCGTCGACGCGTGGGCGTTCAATGCCCACGACCCGACCGAGTGGATGGCCATGGAGGCGAGCCGCGCCTGGTTCCTCAAGCTCGCGGCCGCCGTCGGCGACTCGTTCGTCACCAATCGACGGCGTCCGATCCTCACGCTGGTCGAGGACACGTCGGGATGCGCGCACGACACGCTGATGGCGCCGTGCGACCCCGATCGCTATGGATTGCTCGGCGTGAAAGACTATCACGACAACTGTCGCGACAACCTGCACGCCGGACTCGCCGAGCTGGGGGTCAAGATTCCGGCGACGCCGCCGTCGCTGAATTTGTTCATGAACATCCCGTGGACGCCCGACGGCCGACTGACGTGGGGCGAGCCCGTGTCGGCGCCGGGCAGCTGGGCACTGTTCAGGGCCGACATGGACCTGATCGTCGCGTTCTCGGCGTGTCCACAAGATATTCTGCCGATCAATGGCCTCAGCGGGCGGACGACCGAGGCCCACTTCAGCATCGAGTAACGGCCCGGCAGGCTAGCGCGTTCGAAGCATCCAGACGCGCACCATCTGCATCGCTTCGCGGACGGTGGCGTCGGGACCCGAGATCCGGAAGGTGGCGCCTTCGTCGAGCTCCGTGGTCTCCAGCCGACACTTCCGTTCGGAGCACCACGCGGCGATGGCGTTCTCGAGCGACTGGATATCTCGCCCGAAGTAGGCGAACTGGTAACTCTCCATGAACCGCTCCTGGACGGACGTGAGAAGCAGGCGCCGACGGCGGAACAGAGCGAACGCTGCGCCGAGCTGCCGCGACAATGACGTATTCATGCGGCCCGGATCACGGTGCGCTCGGCGGAGCATTGCGAGCACACGCCGACCTTCGAGGAAAATGCAATGTTCTGTCGCAGCCGTTGCGTCGCCATGCTCACCTGGCTGGGCGGCACGCCGACCGCGGCCGCGAGACAGTCCGTGCAGATGAATCCGACATGCTGACGCAGGAATCGATCGACCAGGTGATACGACGAATCCACGCGCGCGCCCCCTGCGTAATCGGTTTCCTACCCAACGGAATCGGTTTCCTACCTAAAGTGACAACGACTCGGACCGGTCACAGCAAGCCCGATGCCGCGCCGCGCAGGCGCCGAAATTCGCGGAATGCCAGCGTGTCGCGTGTCACAGGCGCAACGCTGATGTGTGTCGAGCGTCAACGGGCCGTCGCTGGAGGCGACGCGCCGCCCGGCGTTAGTCGAGCAGGCCGAGCCCCCGCGCGACGCGCTCCGCGGTGATCGGCAGCCGCGTGATGCGCACACCGGTCGCGTGCTCGATCGCGTTGGCGATGGCCGCCGCCGGTGGCCCGATGGGCGGCTCACCGATGCCGCGCGCGTTGAATGGTCCGAGTCCTTCGCCGGATTCGACGACGACGGCGCGCACGTCCGGAACATCGGCTGCGGTCGGAATCAGATACGTTGCGAACGACGTCGTGAGATTGATCCCGTGCTCGAGGACGACTTCTTCCATCAGTCCGTAGCCGAGTCCCTGCACGGCGCCACCCTGGATCTGCCCTTCTACCGATTGCGGATTGATGGCGCGTCCGACGTCGTGCGCGGCGGCGAAGCGGAGCACGCGCACGACACCGGTCTCGATGTCGACCTCCACTTCGGCAGCGTGGGCGCCGAACGTGTAGTCGGGGAACACCTTCCCCGAGCCCCGGGCGAGATCCACCGGCTCGCCCGCCGGCGCGTGATACACGCCCAGATGGCTGCGCGGCACGCTGGCGCGTGCACACTCCGACAGGAGCCGCGACATCGGCAGCGTGCGACCATCGGCGGTCACCACGTGATCGTCGTTCATGTCGAGCGTGTCCGCGTCGACACCGAGAATCGTTGCGGCGACCCCGAGCAGCTGTGCTCGCAGCTCGTGCGCTGTCTTGAGGACCGCGTTACCCGACATGTACAGCTGCCGACTGGCCGTCGTCGTGCCGGCCAGCGGCGTCAGCGCGCTGTCCGACACGTGCACCGAGATGCGCGCCAGCGACACGCCGAGCACCTCGGCAGCGATCTGACAGAGCGAGGACGCCTGGCCGCCGCCCACGTCGGGACAGCCGCAACGCACGACGAGGCTGCCGTCCATTTCGAAACCGAGCCACGCGCTCGCCCAGTCGTGCAGCCACACGATGCGCCCGTACGGCTGCAGATTGCACGCCAGCCCGCGGCCCACGCGCAGCTGCGCGGAGCGCGGTGTCGCCGGCGGGCCGAGCGCGGCCCAGGCGCGCTCGGCCAGCTCCGGGATGGCGACGTGCGTCTCGATGACCTGGCCCACCGGCAGCATGTCGCCGCGGCGCAGCGCGTTCAGCCGGCGGATCGTCACGGGATCGATGCCGAGCGCGCGCGCCACGCGGTCCATCTGCGACTCGTACGCGAAGACGGTCTGCATCGCGCCGAACCCGCGCATCGCGCTGGTCGGCGGGTTGTTGGTGTAGGCGACGCGCGCGTTCACTTCGACGGCCGGCGAGCGATATGGGCCCGCGGCGGTCACGGTGGAGTAGAGCAGCACGAGCGCCGAGAGATACGCATAGGCGCCTGCGTCCGCGAGCAGCTCGATCTGCTGGGCTATGATCTCGCCGCGCGCATTGGCGCCGGTGCGATAGCGCAGACGATAGGGATGGCGCTTGGCGCGCGACAGCAGTGACTCGTGCCGCGTCCACACCATCTTCACCGGCCGGCCGGTCTTGAGCGCGAGCAATCCCAGGTACGCCTCGACCGTCACGTCCTCCTTGCCGCCGAAACCACCGCCGAGGTATGTGCCGATGACACGCACGCGGTTCTGCGGGACCTGCAGCACCTCGGCCACGTCGCGGAAGTGCTCGATGACCTGCGTGGACAGGCGAATCGTGATCACGCCGTCGGAATCGATCCACGCCACGCCCGACTCGGGCTCGAGATACGCAGCATCGACCATCTGCGTCGCATATTCGCCCTCGACGACGACGGCGGCATCGCGGAACGCCGCCGCGACGTCGCCGCGCGCGATGCGCCACTGCGCGAGCAGATTGCCCGAGCCATGCACCGCAGGGGCGCCCGAAGCCAGCGCCTCGTCCGGCGAGAAGACGCCCCGCATTTCGTCGTACTCGACCTCAATGGCCTCGAGGGCGGCGTGCGCTTGCTCCAGCGTCTCGGCAGCGAGCAGGGCGACGGGCTCCCCCTGGTGGCGGACGCGCTCCTCTGCCAGCACGTGCAGCGTCGCGCGCAGCGGACCGACGGCGGTGGTCTGTCCCGGCACGTCGGTCGACAGCGTGTTGCGCGGTACGTCCTTGGCCGTCAACACGACCGCGACGCCGGGCATCGCTTCGGCCTTCGCGGTGTCCAGGCGCACGATGCGCGCCGACGGGTAGGGCGAGCGCAGGACGACGCCGTGGAGCATGCCAGGCATCGCCCAGTCGGCGGCGTACGCCGTCGCCGCCGCGACCTTGTCGCGCGCGTCATGGCGCACGATGGGCTGGCCGACGACGCGCAGCCCCTCCCGCGTGGCGACCGCGTCAGTCATGCGCGCGAACGTACGCCTCGACGGCGTCGACGATCTTGGTGTACCCCGTGCAGCGACAGAGGTTGCCCTCCAACGCCGCGCGAATGGCCTCACGATCGGGATGCGGCTCGCGCTCGAGGAAGGCGAGCGTCGTGAGCAGCATGCCCGGCGTGCAGAAGCCGCACTGCACGGCGCCGTGGCGGATGAACGCCTCCTGCAACGGATGCAGGCCGCCGTCGCGCTCGAGCCCGCGCAGCGTCAGCACGGCGCGGCCACGCAAGCCGGCGGCGAGCACGAGGCACGATGAGGCCGGGCGGCCATCGAGCAACACCGTGCATACGCCGCACACGCCCTCGTCGCAGCCTTCCTTGACGTCGAAGATGCCGAGCGTGTCGCGCAGCAGCTCGAGCAACGTCTGATTGGGACGCACGTCCACCTCGCGCGGTCTCCCGTTGAGCACCAGCCGCGCGATCATCGCCGCGCCCGCTCGACAGCGCGGGTGAGTGCCCGCCGGCACAGCACACCGGCCACGTGACGTCGATAGGCGCCGGAGACGAAGGCATCGGTAGGTGGAGCGAGCGTGTCGCGTGCGGCCTGGGCGGCGCGCGCCAGGACTTCGGCGGTGGGCTCGCGGCCGCGCAGCGCGTCCTCGGCCGCGCCCGCATGGACGGGACGATCGCCGACACCGCCGAAGGCCACGCGCGCGTCGTCCACGTGACCACGCCGATCGAGGCCGATGAGCGCGACGACGGCCACGATCGCGAAATCGCCCGCGCGGCGCGACAGCTCCTCGACGGCCCAGCCATGCGCCGACATCGCGGGCACCTCGACGCCGGTCACGATCTCGTCGGCCGCGAGCACGGTGGTGAGCGGGCCCGTGAAGAAATCGCGGGCGGCGACCGTGCGCCGGCCCGACGCCGATGCGACGCCGAGTCGCGCGTCGAGCGCCGTCATGACCGCCGGCAGCTCCGCCGCCGGGTCTGCATGCGCGAGACTGCCGCCGAGCGTGCCGAGCGTGCGCACGCGCACGTTGCCGATCAGCCGTGCCGCCTCGGCCAGCACCGGACAGTGCCGCGCGAGCTCGGCCGACTCTTCGAGCCGGTGATAGCGAACGAGCGCGCCGATGCCGATGCGGCCGTCGCGCACGGCGATGTCGCCCAGCGGCAACGCGTTGATGTCGATCACGACGCGAGGACGGGCGAGCCGATAGTGCAGGATCGGGATGAGGCTCTGACCGCCCGAGAGAACCTTCGCCTCGTCGCCGTGCTCGCGCAGGAGCGACAGCGCGTCGTCGAGTGTTTCAGGCGCCGCGTACTCGAATGGGTGCATCACCCTCCGAGCTGACTACACATCCCAGCCACCGTCGACGGTGATCGACTGGCCGGTCATGTTTTGCGAGGCGTCGGAGGTGAGGAAGACGACGGCGTCCGCGATGTTGCGCGCAGTCGTCACGCGGCGCAGCGCCATCTCTTGCAGGTATTCCTCGCGCACCTGCTCGGGCGTCCAACCACGCTTGCGCGCCTTCTCGCGGCAGAGCCGGTCCATCCGCGGGCCGTCGACGATGCCCGGATGCAGCGCGTTGACGTTGATGTTGTAGGGCCCGACTTCGAGCGCGACCGTGCGCGTGAGCCCGCGCAGCGCCCACTTCGACGACGAATACGACGCGCGCAGCTTGTAGCCGCGCAGCCCCGAGGTGCCGCTGATGTTGACGATCTTGCCGTAGCGCTGCGCGATCATCGTCGGCAGCACGTGCTTGATCGGCAGGAACGTGCCCTTGACGTTCACCGTCAGCACCTCGTCCCAGTCTTCGGTCTTGATTTCCCACACCGGCGTTTCGACCGGCCCGGTGACGCCGGCGCCGTTCACCAGAATGTCGATGCGACCACCAAGGGCGCTCTTGGTGCGCTCGACGAGCCGCTGCACCGCGGCCTCGTCCGTGACGTCGGTGGGCTCGACCAGCGCGGTCCGCCCGAGCTTGTCGATCTCGCGGGCGAGCTTCTCAAGCGGCGCGACCTCACGAGCGGCCAGCGCCACATGCGCGCCCTCGCGCGCGAGCGCCAGGCAGATCTCGACGCCCATGCCTTTGGCGGCGCCGGTGACGATCGCGATGCGGTTGTCGAGGCTGGCGGTCATCAGGATTTCCGGCGCTGCGCGGTGATCCAGCGGTCCATCCTCGCCTCCAGCACGCTGAGCGGCATGCCGCCCTCCTCCAGCACGGCGTCGTGAAACGCTTTGAGGTCGAACGACGCGCCCAGCGCCGCCTCCGCCTTACGCCTGAGCTCGAGGAGCTTGAGCTGTCCGATCTTGTAGCCGAGCGCCTGCCCCGGCCACGCCATGTAGCGCTCCGCCTCGCGCTCGGCATCGTCGGGCGGGCCGCCCAGATAGGTGATGGCTCGCTCGCGCGTCCAGCCCTTGGCGTGCAGACCGACGTCGACGACGAGCCGCTTGGCGCGGAACAGCTCGGCGCTCAGCATGTTCACGCGATCGCGCCGGTTGGCGTAGAGCCCGAGCTCCACGCCGAGGCTCTCTGCATAGAGCGCCCAGCCTTCGCCGAACGCGTTGTACCAGGCAAAGCGGCGGAAGCTGGGCAGGCCGGTGTTTTCGCGCTGCAGCGCCATTTGCAAGTGATGGCCGGGAACGGCCTCGTGCAGAAAGAGGTTGCGCGAGACTGACGCCGGCCGTCCCTCGCGCACCGCGGCGGCGTTGAGATAAAAGATCCCGGGGCGCGAGCCGTCCGGCGATGCCGGCACGTAGCTCGACGGCATCGAGCGCTCGCGGAACGTCTCGATGGGACGAATCTCGAACGCCGCCTTTGGAAAGCGGGCGAAGAGCGACGGCAGCTTGTCCTCCACCGTGCGTCGGAATTCGCCGTAGGCCCGCAGCAGCTGATCGACATTCGCATAGCGCGGCAGCGGCGCGTCGCCGCCGGCGGCGATCTCCGCGTCGAGCCGCGCGATCTCGCGCGAGATGCGCGTCACCTCACGCTGACCGAGTGCGAAAATCTCGTCGGGCCCGAGGTCGGTCGTGGTTCCCGTCCGGACGGAAAACGCGTACATCGCCTCGCCGCCGGGCAGCGCCGAAATCCCGACCGTGCTGCGACATCGCGGCAGGTACTCGTCCTGCACGAATGTGCGGAGGCGTCGATACGCAGGCACGATCTGCTGCTGGATCGCTTGCACGTATTTGTCGGTGAGGGCGCGGCGCGTGGGCGCGTCGAAGTCCTTGGGGAAATTCCGGATCGGCTCGTAGAAGACGCTGGTCCGGGGGTCGGTGACGATCTGCGCGTCGAGCTGCGGCACCACCTTGATCATCACGTCGCGCGGCTGCGTGACGCCGCTCGCCATGCCCGCCCGCATGTTGACGATCGCGGTGTCCATCCAGATCACGAAGCCGTCGACACGCCCGAGAAAGTCCTCGTAGTTCTGCCGCGTCTTGAACGGATGCGAGCCTTTTCCGGCGCCGATCACCGCGAACTCGCTCGGCAGGCTGCGGCCGACCTGGTCCACGGGTATGAGGTGCCAGGGCTGGCGCAAGCGCTGCACGCAAGTCTCGACGTTGAACTCGAAGATGTCGCGCGTGACACGCTCGTGCTCGGTCAGTGTGGCCGTGTCGACCCGTCGCACGCTGGCGAGATACCGCGAGCAGAGTCCTGCGAGACCGGTGCGGTACTCCTCGCCGATGTTGTTGGCCAGCACGCGATCGTACTGGCGCAGGCCCATCTCGCTCGCGGTGAACGGCTGGTACGGCGTCATCTCTCGGCTGTATTCGCGCACCAGATCCGCGAGCTGAGGTCGAGGCTCCGGCGGCGACGACGCGCACGCCTGCACGATGACTACGATCGCGAGAATCGCCGTCGCGCCCACGAAGGCTCGCGCCGCGGTCATACGTAGCCCTCGCGGCGGTCGTGCTCGCGCGCTTGGGCAGAGCGCTCGGCCGGCGCGCCGAAGCCGCCGCCGCCGCATGTCTCGATGACCACGAGGTCGCCGCGCATGAGAGGCAGGCTCACCTTGCCCCCGATGTCGCGCGCACCCGGCGTGCCCGGATTGAGGGTGATGCGGTACGGCAGCCCGTCGCGGCCGCCGTGCACGCCCCACGGCGGCACCACGCGGCGATCGAGCATGCTGGTGAGCGTCACCTCGGGCGCCACCACGCGGTACGCGCGGCGGAAGCCCAGCCCGCCGCGCTGACGACCATCGCCCGCCGAACCCGTCCGCAGCGCGTGCTCTTCCACGCGCAGCGGGTATTCGGCCTCGACCACCTCGCTCGGCGTGTTCATGACGTTCGACATGTACACGCGGATCGCGCTGCCGCCGTCCCGCGCGCTTCCGGCGCCCTCACCGCCGCCGTGGGTCTCGTAGAAGATCGCCCAGCGGCCCTCCACGGTGCGCGCGCCGAAGATCAGCACGCCGGAGGTCGCGGGACCGCTTGCGGTCACACGCTCGGGCAGAGCCGGGGCGAGCGCCTTGAAGATCGCGTCGACCGCGCGCTGTGAGGTCTCGTGGTTGCCGCCGACGACCGGTCGGTCGACGTCGGCGTTGAGCAGATTGCGCGGCGGCACGATCACGCGGAGCGGCCGGTAGCACCCGTCGTTGGGCGGCACCTCCGGCGCGGCCAGCGTCTTGATGGCGTAATACACCGACGAGCAGGCGATGTAGTAGGTGGTGTTGACGGGACCACGGGTCTGCGGCGCCGTTCCCGTGAAGTCGAACGTCGCCTCATCGCCGCGAATCTCGACGCGCACCCGGATCGGCAGCGGCTTGTCGTCGACGCCGTCGTCGTCGAGCCAATCCTCGCCGGTCCACACGCCGTCGGGCAGCGCGCGAAGCGCGTCGCGCATCGCGCGCTCGGACGCCGCGTGCAACGCGTCGAAGCAGGCGTCCAGCGTGTCGGCACCGTAACGCGCGACCAGCTCGCCGATCCGTCGCGCGGCGACGTCGTCGGCCGCGAACTGCGCAAAGATGTCGCCCCGACGCTCGTCGGGGCTGCGCAGATTCGACAGAATGACGTCGATCTTCTCGGGGTCCGGACCATCGACGGAGAACAGACGCACCGGCGAAATGCGCACGCCTTCCTGATAGGACTCCGTCGCCCACGGCACATAGGAGCCGGGCACTGCGCCGCCGATGTCGGCCCAGTGCGCGAGGTTGATCGCGAAGGCGACGAGGCGGCCGGAGGCGAACACCGGTCGGATCGCCTTGACGTCGGGCAGGTGATTGCCGCCAACCTCCGGCAGGTTCAGAAACCACACGTCTCCGTCGCGCAGACGTGCGGGCGGCACGCGCTTGAGGAATTCCTTCACCGTGAACGCCATCACGCCCATGTGGATCGGGATGTCGCGCCCCTGCGCGACCAGCCGGCCCTGCGCGTCGGTGAGCGCAGAGGACAGGTCGCCCGCCTCCTTCAGCAGGGGCGAGCGGGCCGAGCGCATCAGCACGACGCTCATCTCTTCGGCGATTGCATAGAGCGCGTTGCGCACGACCTCGAGCGTGACGGGGTGGACGGCGGGCGTCACCGTCATGTGCCGGCGCCCACCCGTGCACCCGAGGCTTTGTCGAACAGGTGATACTGCTTGAACGTGAGCCACGCGGCATCGCCCTTGGCGACATCCGGGCCGACTGCCGTTCGCGCGTGCACGTCGTGCGTGCCGACGCGGATCGTGAGCAGCGCGTCCTTCTCGATGGGCAGCCTCAGCACGCTCGTCACGGTTCCGCGCACGGCGTCGTCGCGTTGCGTCGTCGATATCTCCACATCCTCGGGGCGCACGCCGGCGCGCACGTCGCCGAGCGCTCGGCCAGCGGGCAGGTCGGCGGCGTCGACGAAGCTGATCGGCGGGCAGCCGGTATGCAGACTCAGAAAGCCGGCCACGAACTCGTTCCGCGGCGTCTCATAGATCGCCTCGCACGTGCCGATCTGTTCGATCTGCCCACGATTCATGATCGCGAGAAGGTCAGCCAGGATCAGCGCCTCGTGGTGATCGTGCGTGACGTACACCGTCGTGATGGCGTACTGCTTCAACAAGATTTTGAGGTTGACGCGGTATTTCTCCCTCAAGGCCTGGTCGAGGTTGGCGAAGGGTTCGTCGACCAGAAACAGCGCCGCATCGCGGGTGATGCAGCGTCCCAGGGCGACGCGCTGCTTTTCACCGCCCGAAAGCGTGCCCGGCTTGCGACCCAGCAGCGCCGTGAGCTCGACGCCCATGAGCTCGCTGGTGCGCTGGTATTTCTCTCGGGCCAGCGCGCTGAGCTCCGGCGTCTTCTTCCTGAAGAGAAAGTACGACAGCACATTCGCGCGCGATTCGAAGTGCGGATAGAGCGCGTAGTTCTGGAAGACCATGCCGATCCGCCGATCGCCGGGCCGGACGTCGGTCACGTCGACATCGTCGTATCGGACGGCTCCGGAGTCCGGTGTGATCAGCCCGGCGATGAGCCTCAACAGCGTGGTCTTGCCGCATCCGCTCGGGCCGAGGATGACCATCGTCAGACCGTCGGGAACCCTCAGCGTCAGATTGCGAATCGAGAACGACGCGCCTCGGCGCGGGGCGGCTCCGTCCCGGTCGGTGAGCGTCTTGCTGACGTCGACCAGATCGATCCGCGCCACGCTCAGGTCTCGATCACGAGGTTGCCCAGCCGATCCGCGGCGCAGCGCTGGCCCGGATAGATCAGCGTGGTCGACCATTCGTCTTCGATCAGCGCGGGGCCCGCAACGGGACGCTCGGGCGCCAGCGCGCCGCGGTCATAACGCGGCAGCGCGACGTCTCCGACGCCCGGGAAGTGTGCGCGCTGTTCGCCGAGCACGCCCGGCGTGCCGCTCGGCTCGAATGCCGATAGCGTTGCCGCGACGTCGGGCACGCGCGCGAGCACGCGCAGGTTGACGCACTCCACGCTCTCTCCCGTGGCATAGCCGTAGAGCCGGCGGTGGCGCGCCTCGAACTCCGCGCGCAGTGCCTCGGGCGTATCGCGCCAGGGGATCTCGATCTCGTAGTTCTGGCCGCTGTAGCGCAGGTCGGCGCTCCACAGCACCTCGATGCGCTCGCGCGCGATGCCCTCGGCGGTCAGCGGCGACACGCACTGCTCCTGCAGCTCGCGCAGCCGATTTTCCGCCGGCTTGGCCTCCCACACCTCGAGTCGGCCCCGATACGTGCGCACGGCGTCGTAGCGCAGCGGCGAGACCAGGCAGCCGAGCGCCGAGAACGCGCCCGAGTGCGCAGGGACCAGCACGCGCCCGATCCCAGCGGCGCGAGCCAGGGAGCCCGCGTGCACGGGCCCCGCGCCGCCGTACGCGATCAGAGTGAAATCACGCAGGTCGTACCCGCGCTGGACGGACACCAGGCGCAGTGCCCGCAGCATCGCCGCGTTGGCGACCTCGACCACCCCCGAGGCCGTCTCCAGCTGCGAGAGCCCGAGACGCCGCGCCAGCGCATCCAGCGCCGCGCCCGCTCGCTCGCGGTCCAGACGAATGGCGCGTCCGTATACGCGTTCGGGATCGAGATAGCCCAAGAGGAGGTTGGCGTCGGTCACAGTGGCCTCGACGCCGCCGAGCCCATAGCAGGCGGGCCCCGGCTGAGCGCCCGCGCTGCGCGGGCCGACGCGCAGCGCGCCGGACGCATCGACATGCGCGATCGAGCCGCCGCCGGCGCCGATCGACTCGACCGCTGCCATCGGCAGCCGCACGGGATAGCCGCCAAGCTTGCGCTGCGACGACGTCTCCGCCACGCCGTCGGCGATCAGACAGACGTCGGTCGTGGTCCCGCCCATGTCGAAGGCCAGAGCGCGGGGGATGCCGAGCGTGCGCGCGACATGCGCGGCCGCGGCGACGCCGGCCGCCGGCCCGGACGAGGCCAGGGCCAGGGGCCGCTGGCGCGCCGTGTCGACGGACATCATGCCGCCCGCCGAGTGCAGCAGGTGAAGCGTCGCGCCCTCGATGCGCCGGCGCAACGCTTCCATATAAGAGGACGCCAGCGGCATCACGGCGGCGTTCAGCACCGTCGTGCAGGAGCGCTCGTACTCGCGAAACTCCGCGTTGATCTCGCTAGATACGCAGACATGCTTGAAGTGGCGTGCGAGGTGGGAGTACAGCGTCCGCTCGTGCTCCGGGTTGGCGTAGCTGTGCAGCAGACACACGGCGACGCTCTCGACGTGCTCCCGCTCGAGGGCCTCCACCAGGGCCGCGATCTCGTCGATCTTCAGCGGCGTCTCGATCGCGCCGTCGGGCCCCACGCGCTCGGTGATTTCCAGGCGCAGTCGTCGCGGCACCGGCGGCGGCGGCTTGGGCGCCGCCTTGAGATCGTAGAGGTGCAGGCGGCTCGACCGCGCGATCTCGAGGACATCGCGGAACCCGCGCGTGGTGATGAGCCCGACGACCGCGCCGCGGCCCTCGACGATGGCGTTCGTCACGATCGTCGTTCCGTGCGCGACCGACGCGAGCGGCTCGCCGTCCGCGAGCGTTGACAGGCCGTTCATCACGCCGTCCGCGGGGCTGGCCGGAGTCGTCGGGACCTTGCCGCTCGTCAGCCGCCCCGACGGCGCGCGGACCACAACGTCCGTGAAGGTTCCGCCGACGTCGATGCCGACACTGGTGCCCGCCATGCGCGAGAGGCTAGCACGGTGTACAACAGAGGCGTCTTCTGGATTGGAGGTGCAGGATGGCGATTCAGCTCGATCACGCAATCGTCCCGTCCCGCGACAAGCATGCCGGCGCCAAGAGCCTCGCCGCGCTGCTCGACGTGCCCTGGGGGGAGTCGCTCGGGGAGTTCGTGGGGGTGTTCGTCAACGACGGCCTGACGCTCGACTTCGCCCAGCGCGAGGGCTTCGAGCGTCACCACATCTGTTTCCGCGTATCGGAGCGCGAATTCGACGCGATCCTCGGCCGCATCAAGGCCGCCGGTATCGGCTGGCGCAGCCGCCCACACGGCGAGAACGACTTCCAGATCAACACACGGTTGGGTGGCAAGAATGTTTACTGGGAGGATGCCGACGGCCATCTGTGGGAGATCCTCACCGTCAGCTATGCCCGGCGCGAGGCCCCGGAGCTGACGGCGCGCGGATGACACGGAGATTCTTTTTGGTCCGCGAGCGAGCGGATGAGAGAGTAGGGCCGCGCTCTGACGCGCAAATACTCGCGGAGGTGACGAATGGCCGGTAAGAAGAACTTCGGAGGCTACGCGGTCAAGTTCGGCGGACGGACGGAATCGCTCGAGGCGATCATGGGTGACAAGCCGATCGGCCCCGCTGAGATGACCAAGAGACTCTGGGCGTTCATCAAGAAGCACCGGCTCGCCGGCAAGTAAGCTCTTCGCGTTCGTACGGGCGCGAGGCGGGCACCCTTGTGGGTACCCGCCTCACGCGCTCTCGCCTGCCGCAGTGTCGCCCAGCCTTACACTTCGACGCCGCCTCGCTCGCGCGCTGAGGCTATCTCTTTGAACTGACGGGCATCGCCGATGTGGCGCGTCGATTGCGAGGAACGCTTCCGTCCGCCCGATTCGGGTGGCTCATCGTCGTGCGCAGGTTCGTCCGGAAAGCGTCGGGCGCCTAGCGTCGCGTTCGTGGCGCGCACGATTCGAGGCGGGCGCCGACGACGGGCGCCCGCCTCACATTGTTCGCGCGACTAGGGTGTCGGCGCCGGGATCACCGGATTGCACCGCGTGCCGACGGCGGCCTTGAGCCGTTGAACGGCGGGCAGGGCTTGCTGTACCGCGTCTTCCGCGTCCTCCAGTAACCTCCGCTCACTCTCGGGCAGCTTCATCGCGAGCAGGCCGTTGATGTGGGACTGCAGAGCATCGACGTCGATGTCCGGACTGTTGAATTGCGTGCAGAATGCCGCCAGATTCAGCGACCCCCGATCCCCACGGGATTGTTGATGGCGTCCTGGATCATGTCGAACGCGCTATCCTGGAGCCGCACCGAACCGTCGGCGAACGCACTCAGCTTTCCGGCGGTGTCCGCGAAGAACGTGACGTGCGGTGGCCGCCCCATTCGTTGCGCCGCCTCGCGGACCTTCTGGACCGCTGGCAGCAGCAATCCGATCAGGATGGCAATGATCGCGATCACGACGAGCAGCTCGATCAAGGTGAAGCCGCCTCGACGTCGCACGAAAGTCACAGTCCTCATGGCGCCTCCTTTCGAGCGGCCGGGAATATGGTCGAGATGATCCGCGATGTATAGTGATCGCATGCTTGCTATCCGGTTGTTCGTGCTGGCCGTCTGTGTGAGTGTCGCGTCGCTCGGCGTGACGGGTCACGCGGACGCCGCGAATATTCGCGGCGTCGTCGTGATGACCGGCACCGTCGTGCCGAAAAAGCTGCCGGTGACGATCGACCAGTACGTCTGCGGCAAGGAAAAGGTGGGCGAAGATCTGGCCGTCGGTCCGCAGGGCGGCGTGAAGAACGTGGTCGTGTGGCTGCAGACGCCGCCGCCGGGAGCGACGTGGCCGAGCGCGCCCGTCAAGGTCGAGATGGATCAGAAGAGCTGCACGTTCGCCCCGCGCGTGGTGCTGGTGCCCGCGGGCGGCACGGTGGAATTCCTCAACAGCGACCGCCTGCTCCACAACCTACACAGCGCCAGCCGTGAGAACCCGACGTTCAATCGCACGCAGCCGCGCGGCCGGGTGATTCCGGTGACCTTCAGCAAGCCCGAGTTCGTGCAGGTGAACTGCGATCTGCACTCATGGATGCGAGCGTGGGTCGTGGTGGCGGACCACCCGTACTACGCGCTCAGCAACGACGCCGGTGAGTTCGTGCTGCCGAATGTCCCGCCCGGCAAGTACGTACTGCAGATCTGGCAGGAGACGCTCGGCATCACGAGCCGCGACGTGACCGTCGGCGCCGATGATGCGCGCGTCACCGTGGAGCTCAAGGCGCCACGGTGATCCGCTTGGACGCCTCCCACGACGCCGAGTGGGTGGGCTCCGCGAGCGCCCGCAGCCGTCCGCCCTCGTCGAGCGCGATCGTGAAGGTGACCTTCGGCGCCGAATAGACGGGATGCAGGTAGACGCGGGCGATCTCCGCCGTGTCCTTGTAGAGCGCGATGTAGCGGATGTGGTGCTCGGACAGCGAGGGATGCTCGCCGCCGGCGCCGACGTTGACGGTCACGTCGAACCACTGTCCGCGCTTCACGGAGTCCGGCGCGGTGATCTTGGGGGTGTGCTTCGGGTCGTAGGAGGTGTGCGCCTCCTTGAACTCCGGCGTGAACTGCTCTTCCTGTCCCGCCCGCGTCGTGCCCGCCAGCGCGAGCAGCACGCCGAGGACGACGAAAACGGTCGTGGTCCTTCGCATGGGTTGTCTCCTGTCGCTCAGCCCTCGGGCACGATCTCGCGGATCTTCGCGAGTAGCTCGCGCGGGCTGTAGGGCTTGGCCAGATACGCCGTGGCGCCGGCGGCCGTCGCCTTCTGATCGTCGCCGCTGAGCGCGAAGGACGTCACGACGATGATGGGGACGGCGGCGGTGCGCGGGTCGCCGCGCAGCTGCCGCGTAGCGTCGAGCCCCGACATCTTCGGCAGCTGGATGTCCATCAAGATCAGATCCGGCGGCGCGGCGAGCGCGGAGGCGACGCCCTGCTCGCCGTCGACGGCTTCGCGCAGACGATAGGTCGTCTTGGCGAGCAGCTGCCGCACGATCTTGCGATTGAACTCGTTGTCCTCGACGTACAGGATCGTTTTGTCGCTCATACCGTGACTGTCCGCTCCACGCGAACCGGGATCGTGAAATAGAACGTCGAGCCCTTGCCGAGCTCACTCTCCGCCCAGATGCGGCCGCCGTGCATCTCCACGAACTTCTTCGTGATGCTGAGCCCGAGGCCGGTGCCGCCGAAATCACGTGTCGTGGTCGTATCGACCTGACGGAACTCCGCGAAGATCTCGTCGATCTGGTCGGCGGGAATGCCGATGCCGGAGTCGGACACGCGAAAGCGCAGGTCGGCGTCCCGCCGCTCCACGCCGACACTGACCCGGCCGTGCTGGGTGAACTTCAGCGCGTTGCCGACGAGATTGAGCAGGCACTGGGTCAGACGCTTGGCGTCGCCGTGGGCGAGGGGCAGGTCCGGCTCCACTTCGGTCACGAGGTCGAGCCCTTTCTCGTCGGCGATCGAGCGCAGCGAAGCACGCACGGTCGCGACGATGTCCTCCACCGCGTAGTCCCCCAGCGCGAGCTCCATGCGGCCGGCTTCGATCTTCGACAGGTCGAGCACGTCGTTGATGAGGCGCAGCAGATGTTTGCCGTTCGTCTGGATATCGGCCAGCGGCTCCTTGAGCTGCGCCGGAACCTCGGCATAGAGGTCGTCGAGGATCATCTCTGTGAACCCGAGGATCGCGTTCAACGGGGTGCGCAGCTCGTGGCTCATGTTGGCGAGGAACTCCGACTTGGCCCGGCTCGCCTGCTCGAGCTTCAGATTCAGCGCGCGCAACGTGTCGGCCGTCAGCCGCTGGTCGGCATCCAGCCGCGCCAGCTCGCGCGCCGTCTCGTTCAGCCGCGCGGCGAGGGCCCCGAACTCGTCACCGTTGGGCACCTCGACCACGCCGCCGAAGTTCCCCGCCGCCACGTCGCTCAGAAAGCCGTCGGCCGCACGCACCGGAAGGATGAACGCCCACGAGATGACGAACCCGCCGACGAGCGCCAGCGCGACGGACGCGACGGCGAAGGCGCCCATGACCACGAGCGAGCGCCGGTTCGCGCTCCGGATGCTCGCGCGTAGCTCGGCCATCCGCTGATCCTCGTGCTGCGCGACCACATGCACCAGGTCGTCGATCGAGCGGTACAACGGATCTTCACGCGTGAGCTGCAGCTCGGTGGCCGCCTCGATCTTGCCGTCGCGCACGAGGTTGGCGATGTCGGCCACGACGGTCATCGCCTCTTCCTGGCCGGAGCGGATCTTCTGGATGATCTGGCGCTCGGCGTCCGGCGCCTGCTGCTCGATGCGCACCAGCGTGTCGTTGAAGCGGTTGTTCTCACGCAGGATGTTGGCTAGCGCCGTTTCCTCGCGGACGATCAGCGCCATCCCCGTGAGATGCATCTGCATGGCGAGCGAGTGCTGCAGCTGCTGGGACAGGTCGACTCGCTTGTGGGCCTCGTCGAGCCAGTCGGTGTGCTGCGACATCCGGCGGATGGTCTGGACGCTGAACACGCCCATGAAGAGGAAGAGCAGCGTGACAAGCAGGAAGGCAGCCAGCAGCTTGTGCTGGACCGACGTGCGGATCCGCGCGACACCGCGCACCAGAATGCCCAGCGGGGAGCGAAGCAGGAACGCCGCGAGCGGATCGGTGTGTTCGAACCGCATTTTCAGCGCGAGTATACTCCACCGTCGTGAGGAGCCCGGCCCGCATCCTGGTCGTCGACGACACGCCCGCGAACGTCCGCATGCTGGAAGCGCGCCTGCGGCACGAAGGCTACGACGTGGTCGTGGCCCGCGACGGAGAGGAGGCGCTGGCCGTCGCGCACGAGACCCACCCTGATCTCATCCTGCTCGACATCATGATGCCGAAGCTCGACGGTATCGAGGTGTGTCGACGGCTCAAGGGCGATCCGAAGTTTCCGTTCACCCCGATCATCATGGTCACCGCGATGGCCGACACGAAGGATCTCGTGGCTGGATTCGACGCGGGCGGGGACGACTACCTGACCAAGCCCGTCGACCATCAGGCGCTGTCGGCGCGCGTTCGCTCCATGCTGCGCATCAAGACCTTGCACGACACCGTGCAGACGCAGGCGCGTGAGCTGGCGGAGTGGAACACGACGCTGGAAGAGCGGGTGGCGAGCCAGCTCGCCGAGCTCGAGCGCGTCGGACGTCTCAAGCGCTTCTTCTCACCTCAGGTCGCCGATCTGATCGTGCACGGCGGCGCCGACGACCCGCTCGCCTCGCATCGCCGCGAGGTGACCGTCGTCTTCATCGACCTGCGCGGGTTCACGTCGTTCGCCGAGACCTCGGAGCCCGAAGAGGTGATGAGCGTGCTCCGCGAGTACCACGCGCGCATGGGCGAGCAGGTGCTCGCGTACGAGGGCACGCTCGAACGCTTCACCGGCGACGGCATGATGATCTTCTTCAACGATCCGGTCGTCGTGCCGAATCCCGTCGAGCGCGCGCTGCGCATGAGCGTGGCCATGCGGGACATCATGGGCGATCTCGCCGCGCAGTGGCAGCGCAAGGGATTCGAGCTGCACATGGGCGTGGGCATCGCGCAGGGCTACGCGACCATCGGCGCGATCGGCTTCGAGGGCCGCCTCGACTACGGTGCGATCGGCAGCGTGACGAACCTCGCCTGCCGGCTCTGCGCCGAGGCCGCGCCGGGACAGATTCTGATCAGCCAGCGCGTCTACGCGACGGCCGGTGAACTGGTCGACGCCGAGCCGGGCGGCGAATTCCAGCTCAAAGGGTTCCAGCGTCCGGTCTCGGCCTTCACCGTGCGCGGCCTCAAAGGCTAGGCGCTCGCTGCCCCCCACGCCGCCCTGGCTGCAGGAGAAGCTGTTCGAGCGCCGCATCGTGTTCGTGACCGGCCGGCTCGATGAGGCGCTCGCCGCGCAGGCCGCCGCGCAGATCACGATGCTCGACGCCGCGGCCGATGCGCCGATCGAGGTCGTGCTGAGCAGCGCAGAGGGCACCCTCGAAGCGGCGCTTGCGCTCATCGATGTCATCGACGCCGCGCGCGCGCCGATTCGAATCCGCTGCCAGGGACTCGTCGCGGGCCCGGCGATCGGCGTTCTCGCCGCCGCCGACCAGCGCTCTGCATCGGCGCACACGACGTTTCGATTCGCGTTGCCGACGGTGCAGCTCTCGGGCACGCCCGATCAGATCGCGGCGTACAGCGAAGAGCACCGGCGACTGCTCTGGCGATTCCACGCGCGTCTCGCGCAGGCGACCGGCCGTGCGGCCGAGGACGTCGCCGACGACATGCGCCGCGCGCGCAGTCTCGACGCGCGTGAGGCGCTGGACTATGGGCTGATCGACGCGATCCCGTCGTGAGCGTTACAATTCCGCGGGTGACCGACTCACACGCGGCGCGGCTGCTGCGCGCGTATCAGGAGCAAGAAAAGCGCTTCGTCGAGCGCCGCTTCCCGCTGCAGTTCGCGCCCGAGGTGCCGGCACTCCGTGAGCTCTACAGCCAGGCCAAGGGTTTTCGCTGGAATCCGGAGACCGACATTCCGTGGGACCGCTTCGACCCGACGGCCTACGACAAGAGCGCGCGCGAGGCGGCGCGGCGCACGTGGAGTCGGCGCGCGTGGAGCGTCTATCCCGGGCTCATCGAGAGCACCGCGCTGTTGATCCGCTTCTGCCTGGAGTCTGGCTCACTCGGCATGGACGCCAAGCTGTTTCTGTCCTTTCGTCCGGCGGAAGAAGCCAAGCACCTCGAGGTCTGCCGCCTGTTCGCTGACGTGTTCGGCGGTTACGAGCCCGACCCCGGCGACGCCGGGCTCGTGCGCGCGAGCAATCACCCGTTCGCGCAGGCAGCGCTCGATCCCGAGATGCCGGTCGAAGCCTGGATCGCCGCGCTTGGCGCGCTGGACGATCAGCTCGACCTGAATCTCACGCTCAGCCACCTGCAGCACGCGAAGGACGAGGTGGTCCGAACCGCGCTGCGGCTCATCGCCGGCGACCGCCAGCGCCACGTGACATTTGCGTGGACGCTGCTCGGCAGCCGCGTGCCGACGCTGGACGCGCACACGCGGGCGGCGGTCGTCGACACCGTGCGCGACATGCTCGAGCACGTGATTCTGGGCGGCTATCGCAATACGTGGCTGGTGCCGGACAAGAGCCGCGAGCCCTGGCTCGCCGCGGAGCAAGAGACCGCGCGCCTCGGACTCGGCGCCTCGACGGCCAGCCAGGAGCGCGGTGTGCTGCGCGCGACGATCGCGCAGGTGCGCGAGCGGCTGGCCGTGTGGAAGCTAGAGCTGCCGGTCGTGACCCACGCCGAGCTCGGGAGGATATAGATGATGCGCCAGGCTTACGTCTCCGAGCAGCGCTATCCGCTGCCGCTCGCACCGGCGATGCCGGACGTGTGGGAGTTGTGGCGCCGCGCGAAGACGCTCGAATGGGATCCGCAGACCGACATTCCGTGGGAAGACCTGCATCCCGAGCGCTATAGCGCGGAGCAGCTGCTCGCCGCGCAGATGTACTGGAGCCGGCGTACGTGGGGCGAGTACGGCGCGATCTCCGAGAGTCCGGCGCTGCTACTGCGCTTCTGCCTCGAGCGGCGGCTGCCGGATCTGCAGTTCTTTTTCACCATGCGGACGATGGAGGAAGGGCGACACGCCGAAGCCTCATGGCTGATGGCCGAGCGGCTGGGACGTTACTTCCCGCAGCCGCAGAACCCGCCGACGGCCGGCGCCGTCGGCACGCACGGCGTCCGCCGCATGGCGTTCGACCCCGACACGTCGCTCGAAGGCATCTTCGCGAGCCTCGTCTGCGCGGCGGAGGAGATTCTGATCGACGTGTTCAAGGCGACGGTGCACAAGGCGACCAATCCCGCCGTGCGGCGATTGATGGAGCTGATTCTGCGCGACGAGGTTCGCCACATCGCGTTCGGCTGGCAGTGCCTCGACGCCTGGGCGCCGTCCTTCACACCCGACACCGTGCGCAACATCGAGGCCGCCGTCACCACGATGATCGAGAACGTGGAATTCCGCGGCTACCGCAACCTCTGGCTCGCCATCGAGGGCGGCAGCGCCACGCCCGCGGAGATCGACGCCGACCGCATCTCGTGCGAGGCGGGACTCGGCGGCAATACACCCGAGGACGAGATGATGGTGTTCCCCGAGTTCCTCAGAAAGATCCGCAAACGGATGGCGCCGTGGGGCGTGAACATCCCGATGTTCGACCACCCGCGGCTGGGGAAAGTTTAGTTACGGGATCAGCGCGGCGACGGGAACCGGCGCGGCGGGAACGCCGATCGGCGTGATCGTGCTCGGTGGCCTGAAGCGTTCGAGAGACATGTATCGCCACCCGTACGGCGCCGTGAGATCGGCGCCGGGATCGCGATAGACCTCGACCACGCGGTCGACCACATTGACGATCCAACAGTCGACGATTCCGGCACGCGCATAGAGGCTGCCCTTTTCGATCCGGTCGAACCTGAGGCTCGATTCCGCCACTTCGATGATCAGCGCGGGCCGGGCAGGATGTGCGTAACGATAGTCGGCGCGCGAGCCGTGCACGACAGCGAGGTCCGGCTCCGGGGCCGACTCGTCGTCCAGAGCGATCGGATTTTGCGCACGCACCGTCCAGCCACGAGGAAGCGCGGAGCGTAGCGCATCACCGGCCATCTCTACCGCCGTCGCGTGCTCGCTGCCTTTGGGCTCCGCGACGATCAGCTGGCCGCCGATCAGCTCGACCGCATCACCTTCGTCGAAGGCGCCGAGGTCGACGAGCCGCTCGTATTCCACGCGCTTCCAGCGGCGAACCGTGAGCGGCGGCTGCTTCATGACAGCAGCCTAGCGACGGGGGTGTCGTTGGTCAATCGTCGACGGTTCGCTACACTGCCGGCGTGAAATTCATCGGCGACCGGTTGCTCCGCAAGGAGGACCCGCGGCTCGTGCAGGGGCAGGGCCGCTACGTCGGCGACATCACGCTGCCCGGGATGCTGCATGCGGCCATCGTGCGCAGCCCTCACGCGCACGCGCGAATTGCAGGCATCGACGCCTCGCGCGCCCTCGAAACGCCCGGCGTGGCCGGCGTGGTGACCTTCGCCGATCTCGGCGAGGCCGCGCGCCCGTTCGCGATCGTGCCGCTCCACGCGGCACTTCGCCCCAAGAACTTTTCGATGCTGGCGGGCGACCGTGCGCGCTTCGTCGGCGAGGCGGTGGCGGTGGTGCTCGCGGAGAGCCGCTACTCGGCGGAGGATGCGCGCGGGCTGATCGACGTGTCGTGGGACCCGCTGCCGCTCGACCGCGTGCACGACGACATCCCCGACAATCTCGCCGGCCGCGTGACGCTCTCACGCGGCGACGTGACGGCGGCGCTCGCCGCCGCGCCGCGCCGCGCACGTCTGAGCCTGTCGATCGGGCGCGCCGGCGGCCAGCCGATGGAAACGCGCGGACTCGTCGCCGAGTACAACGCGATGGCCGGGCTGCTGACCGTGTGGGCATCGACGCAGGCGCCACATCAAGTTCGACAGTTCATCTGCGAGCTGCTCGGGCTCGAACCACACCGTGTGCGCGTGATCGCCCCCGACGTCGGCGGCGGGTTCGGCGCCAAGCTCATCGTGTACCCGGAGGACGTGCTCATCCCGCTGCTCGCGATGCGCTTCGGCCGTCCCGTGCGCTGGCTCGAGGATCGCCTGGAGCACATGCTGACCGCTACCCAGGAGCGCACGCAGACGCACACGCTCGAGTTCGGCTTCGACGACGAGGGCCGCCTGCTCGCGCTGCGCGACCACTTCGTCCACGACACGGGCGCCTACACGCCGCGCGGCCTCGTGGTGCCGATGCTCACCGCATCCACGCTCTCCGGGCCCTATCGCATCCCCCACATCGAAGTGACCTTCGACAGCGTCTACACCCACCGCGTTCCCGTCACACCCTACCGCGGCGCCGGCCAGCCGCAGGCCGTCTTCGTCCTCGAGCGCGTCATGGACCTGATCGCCCGCGAGACGGGCCGCGACCGCGCCACCGTGCGCTTCGCCAACCTCGTGCAGCCGGCCGAGATGCCGTACAACGTCGGCCTGCCCAACTACCGCGGCTTCGGCAACGTCGTCTATGACAGCGGCGACTACCCGGCGGTGCTTCGGCGAGCGCTGGAGATGTCCCGGTGGGAACAGCTCACGAAGCAATGTCTGAGCGCCCGCCAGCAGGGGCGCCGCCTCGGCGTCGGCCTCGCCTGCTACGTCGAGCTCACGGGCGTCGGCCCCTTCGAAGGGGCGACGGTGCGCGCCGATGCCGCGGGCCGGATCACCGTCTTCACCGGCGTGCCGTCACAGGGGCAGGGACTCGAGACGACGCTCGCCCAGGTGGCGGCCGACGAGCTTGGCGTGACGCCGGCCGACGTCACGGTGATCGGCGGCGACACGCTCGGCATTCCGCAGGGCATCGGCACGTTCGCCAGCCGCGCGGCCGTGGTCGGCGGCAGCGCGGTGGCGCTCGCTGCGCGCGAGCTGCGCTCGAAATGCGTGCGGCTCGCCGCGCAGACGCTGGGCATTGCCGATGACGACGTGCAGCAGCACGGCAAGGTCTTCGCGCACCGTGGTGATGCGTCGCGCTCGGTGGATCTCGGCCGCCTCGCATCCGTTGCCGCGATGGCCACGGCCGCGCACGGCGTCGCGCCGGGGCTGGAGGCCACGCAGTATTTCCAACCGCCGGACATCGCGTATTCGAGCGGCGCGCACGTCGCGCTGGTCGAGATCGATCCCGAGACGGGCGCCGTGCGTCTGCGTGGCTACTGGATGAGCCACGACAGCGGCCGCCTGATCAATCCCACGATCGTGGAGGGTCAGCTGCACGGCGCGGTCGCGCTCGGCCTGGGCAGCGCGCTGCTCGAGGAAGTCCGCTACGACGATGCCGGCCAGCGTCTGGGCGCCTCATTCATGGACTACGCACTGCCGCGCAGCGACGACATTCCGGCGCTCGCGATCGATCATCTCGAAACCCCGTCGCCGCTGAACCCGTTGGGAGCCAAGGGCGTGGGTGAATCCGGGACGCTGCCGGTGCCGGCCGTCGTGGCGTCGGCCGTGGAAGATGCCCTGGGCGTGAGCATCGAGGAAATGCCGCTGACGCCGTCGCGGCTGCGGCGGCGGTTGTTGTAAGCTCCGGGGGCATGTCCTTCGTCGAGACCAAAGAGCAGCTCGCGCTGCAGGACGCCGCGCGGGACGTCGTCGATCGCGTCGTGGCCCCGATCGCGGCCGGCGTGCCCGCCGGCCAGAAGCTTTCACCCGACGATCTGAGACGCATCTACAAGGCGCTCAGACCGCTCGGGTACCTCGGCAGCACAATCAGCCGCGACTTCGGCGGCGCGGGGCTGAGCTACGTCGACTACGGGCTGCTGCTCGAGGCGCTGGCGGCGGGGCCGGTCGTGCTGGGCGAGATCGTGCCGCCGCGCACCATCAACTATCTCGGCAGCGAGGCGCAGAAGCGCCGATGGCTGCCGAAGCTCTTCTCCGGCGACTGGGTGTCGACGGCGGCGATCACGGAGCCCCAGGCGGGCTCCGACATGCGCGGCTTCAAGACAACGGCGACGCTCGACGGCGATGCCTACGTCGTCAACGGGCAGAAGCGGTGGATCAAGCTCGGCGGCGTGAGCGACCTGATGACGCTGATGGTGGTCGACGCGAGCGGCGGGTTGAGCCGGCTCGTGCTCGAACGCGCGGCCTCGCCGTGGAAGAGCACCGAGATGGAAGCCGTCGGCATCCGTAACCTCTCGTTCGCCGAGTTGACCTTCGACAATGTCCGCGTGCCGAAGGACAACCTGCTCGGCGACGCCGGCGCCGGCGGCGAGCAGTTCCACCGCGGCATCGAGTCGTCGCGCGCGTTCGTCGGGATCCAGGCCGTCGGCATCGCGCGCCACGCGCTGGACCTCGCCGTGCGCTACGCGAAGGAGCGCCAGGCGTTCGGCCGACCGATCGGCCGGTTCCAAGGCATTCAGATGGCGCTCGCCGATGCGGCGAGCCGGCTGCAAGCGGCGCGGCTGCTGTGTCTCAACGCGCTCGGGATGCTCGACGCCGGCCGGCGCGCGCCGTGCGACGTGTCGATGGCGAAGCTCTTTGCCGTCGAGACGGCGATCCGCACGTGCCAGACGGCGATGGAGAGCATGGGCGCGTGGGGGCTCGCCGTCGACGCCGGCGTCGAGCGCTGCTGGCGGGACTGCTGCATGCTGACGGCCATCGACGGCACCGCGAACGTGCAGCGACTGATCATCGGTCGCGAGCTGCTCGGCATGCCGGCCTTCGTGTGACGACACCGGTTCTGCACACCGCGCGTCTGGGCGCCGCGCGCGCCGCGCCGCGGGTCGACATCGATCGCATCCTGCATCCTCGCTCGGTCGCTGTGCTCGGCGCCTCAGACAGCAAGCAGAAGTTCGGCGGCCGCATCATGAGCTTCCTGGTCCAGCACGGGTTCGCCGGCGACATCTATCCCATCAATCCCAACCGCAGCGAGGTGCTGGGCCGCAAGGCGTACGCGTCGATCGGCGCCGTACCGACGCCGGCCGACGTCGCGATCCTGGCCGTGCCGCCGGGTGCGCTGGTGCCGAGCGTGCGCGAGGCGGCGCAGGCCGGCGTCGGCTGCTGCGTGATCATCACGACCGGATTCGCGGAGGCCGGACCGGAGGGCATCGCCCGACAGGCCGAGCTGGTCGATATTTCCGCGCGCACGGGCACACGCATCATCGGTCCGAACTGCATGGGGCTGATCGTGCCGCACCACCATCTGGCGCTCTGCTCGTCGGTGGTGCTCGACACCGATCGACTACGCGACGGGACGGTCAGCCTGGTGAGCCAGAGCGGCGCGCTGATGGTGTCCATCTACGATCGAGCGGTCACCGACGGCATCGGCTTCCGCGCGTGCGTGTCGTGCGGCAACCAATCGGACCTCGAGCTGTGCGACTTCATCGAGCACCTCATCGACGACGCGGGCACCGAGGCGATCTGCGTGTATGTCGAGGGCTGGCTCGACGGCGCGCGCTTTCGCCGCTGTGCCGTCGCCGCGCGCGCGGCCGGCAAGCCGCTCCTGGTTCTCAAAACGGGCCGCACGCAGGCCGGCGTCGACTCGGCGCGCTCGCACACGGCGAGCCTCGCGGGCTCGTTCGAAGTCTTCCAGGCCGTGTGCCGTGAGGAAGGCGTGGTGCTGCCGCGCGATCCTGACGACATGGTGCGCGCGGCGCATTTCCTGGTCCGCCATCGCGCGCCACGCCGCAGCGGTGTCGGCATCCTGTCGTCGTCCGGCGGAGGTGCTGGTATCGCCGCCGATCGCGTGAGCGAGCTCGGGTTGAAGCTCGCGGTGCTGTCGCCTTCGACGCGCGCACAGCTCGGCGAAATCCTGCTGCCCCCGCAGGCGACCAACCCGATCGATCTCGGCGGGCGCAAGCCGCCCGAGGAGGTCGAGATCGCGGGCGACGCGGCCCGGATCATGTTTGCCGATCCAGACGTGGCCTACGGTCTGGCCCTGCTCACCTCGATGCCGTTCTTCGCCGCGCGGACGAAGCTGATCGGACAGGCGGCCCAGGCGTCGGGCAAACCGGTGATGATCGCGCTCACGCCGGGGGCCGCGGCGACGGCGCCGCGCCAGGCGCTGAGCGAGATCGGCCAGTTCTACTTCGACCGCGTCGAGGACGCGCTGCGCGTCATCGCGCTGGTCGCCGAGCACGATGCGGTCCGAGCGACGCCGCCCACCGTCGTCGAGCGACCGAGGGGGCTGCCCGACGCGAAGATGCTGCCGTCTCTCGCGAACGGAGCGCTCGGCGATGCGGTGGCGGCGCAGCTGCTCGCGGGTTATGGCGTGCCGACCGCGCGGGCGATCACCGTCGGCACGCCACAGGCGGCGGCGGACGCGGGCGAGAAGCTCGGCTGGCCGGTCGTGCTCAAGGCCGTATCGCACGCCATCGTGCACAAGAGCGATGTCGGCGCCGTACGGCTGGGTCTCGGGTCGCGCGAGGCAGTGGAAGCGGCGGCGCGCGAGATGGCGAGCCGACTCGGGCCGCTCGAAGGATTCGCCGTGCAGGAGACCGTGGCCGGCGAGGCCGAAGTGATCGTCGGCGCCCGCCGCGATCCGCAGTTTGGCGCCATCGTGCTCGTGGGCCTCGGCGGCATTGCCGTCGAGATCTTGAAAGACATCGCGCTGGCGCCCGCGCCGGTCAGCGCGGCGCGCGCTCGCGCGCTCGTGGACTCGCTGGCGGCGGCGCCGCTGCTTCACGGGGCGCGCGGACGTCCGGCGCTCGACGTCGATGCGATCGTCGACGCCATCGTGCGGGTGTCCTGGCTGGCGGCCGATCTCGGCCCGCGTCTCGTGGACCTGGAAGTCAATCCGCTGATCGTGCGCCGCGCGGGTCGGGGCGCCGTCGCCGTCGACGCCCGCGGTCGCCTGGAGGCCTCATGACCGTGAGCCGTATCCTCGCCGCGCTGCTCGCGAGCGTCCTGCTCGCCGCGGCGCCCGCGAGCGCCGAGACGGTGCTGCGCATCGGGCTGAACGACGACCCCGACGCGCTCGATCCCACCATCAGCCGGGCGTACGTTGGCCGCCTCGTCTTCGCCGCGCTGTGCGACAAGCTGTTCGACGTCACGCCGGATCTGAAGATCGTCCCGCAGCTCGCGACCAGCTACGAGTGGGCGGCCGACAACCGTTCGGTGACGCTGCGCCTGCGGCCGGGCGTGAAATTCCACGACGGCGAGCCGTTCAACGCGGACGCCGTGCGCTTCAACATCGACCGGCATCTGACCATGGCGGGCTCGTTTCGAAAGTCGGAGATCGGTGAGATCAAGAGCGTGGACGTCGTCAACGACCTCACGGTGCGTCTGAATCTTTCGCAGCCGCTGGTGCCGCTGCTCGCCGCGCTGACCGACCGCGCCGGCATGATGATCTCGCCGAAGGCCGCGAAGGAGCTCGGTGATCGGTTCGGCACACGCCCGGTGTGCGCGGGGCCGTTCAAGTTCGTCGAGCGCGTCGCGCAGGGCAAGATCGTGCTGCAGAAGTTCGCCGATTACTGGGACAAGGCCAACGTCCATCTCGACCGCGTCGAATTCGTGCCGATCACCGATTCGACGGCGCGCCTGGCGAGCCTGCGTTCCGGTGATCTCCAGATGATCGAGCGCGTGTCGCCGACCGACCTGGCGCAGATTCGCGCGGACACCCGGCTCAAGGTCGTCGGGGTGCCGGAGCTCGGCTTCCAGGTGATCCGCCTGAATGTCGCGAACGGGCCGAAGTCCAAGACGCTGGCCGATGTGCGCGTGCGCCAGGCGATCGACCTCGCGATCGATCGCACGGCGCTGGTCAAGGCCGTGTTCAACGACGAGTACATCCCCGGCAACCAGTTCGTGAGCCCATCGAGCGTCTACTACAACAAGAAATTGCCGGTGAAGCCGCGCGACGTGCCGCGCGCCAGGCAGCTGCTTCGGGAGGCCGGCCAGCCGAATCTCGCGTTCACGCTGATCCTGCCGCCCGAGCGCGATCGGCAAGAGGCTGCGCAGGTCATCCAGGCGATGCTCGCAGAGGCGGGCATCACGATGACGCTGCAGAGCCAGGAAAACGTCACGATGCTCGAGGCGGGCAAGCGCGGCGACTTCGAGGCGTACTTCACGTTCTGGAGCGGCCGGCCCGACCCCGACGGCAACATCTTCACCCACTACGCGTGCAAGGGAGCGCAGAACGACAGCCATTACTGCAACGCCGAATTCGACGCGCTCGTGACGAAAGCGCGCCAGGTGGCCGACCCGGCGCAGCGCAAGCAGCTCTACGACAAGGCGACCGAGCTGCTGCTGCGGGATGTGCCGGCGCTGCACCTGTGGCACCGGCGCGTGTTCACCGGGCTCAACGCGCGCGTCGAAGGGTTCACGCCGCATCCCGACGGCATCATTCGGGTGAAGGGGCTGCGCTTCTGAGGCTGGCGCTCTACATCGCGCGGCGTCTGGCCGTCCTGGTCCCGACGCTGATCATCGTCTCGATGCTGATCTTCTCGCTCCAGAAGCTCCTCCCCGGTGACGCGGCCACCGCGCTGGCCGGCGAGGAGGGCGACACGGCCGCGGTGGCGGCCATCCGCGCGAAGTACAACCTGGACCGCCCCGTGGCGGTGCAGTACGGCATCTGGATCGGCAAGGTCCTGCG
Organism: Candidatus Rokuibacteriota bacterium; assembly: GCA_036802765.1. Lineage (GTDB taxonomy): Bacteria > Methylomirabilota > Methylomirabilia > Rokubacteriales > CSP1-6 > AR12. The sequence continues at coordinate 21 of DAIRVP010000057.1, read as the reverse complement.
CGGCGACTTCGGCGACTCGCT
>DAIRVP010000056.1:0-30050 GCA_036802765.1 Candidatus Rokuibacteriota bacterium | reverse complement strand
TGCGGCATGGCGGGCTCGTTCGGGTTCGAGCGCGAGCACTACGACATCTCCGTCGCCCTCGGCAATCGCCGCCTGGCGCCCGCAGTGAAGGCGGCCGATCCGCACACGCTGATCGTGGCGCCTGGCATCTCGTGCCGGCAGCAGATCGAGCACCTTGCCGGCCGGCGCGCGAAGCACCCCGCCGAAGCGCTCGCCGAAGCGATCGCGCGCTCCTAGAACCCGCGTCCGGACCGATTTTCTGTGTGCTATCGTCCGGCGATGGCCGGGCCGATTCCATCGCACGCGCGCGTCGTCATCATCGGCGGCGGTATCGTCGGCTCGAGCGTGGCGTATCACCTCACCAAGCTCGGCTGGCGCGACGTCGTCCTGCTCGAGCGGCGCGACCTCTCCTGCGGCACCACCTGGCACGCGGCTGGACTGGTCGGCCAGCTTCGCTCGAGTCACAATCTCACCCGCCTCGCGAGCTATGGCGCTGTCCTCTACGAAAGCCTCGAAGCGGAGACAGGGCAGGCGACCGGCTTTCGACGATGCGGCAGCATCAGCGTAGCGCGGACCGCCGAGCGACTGATCGAGCTCAAGCGCGGCGCGTCGATGGCCAAGTGCTTTGGCGTCGAGATCGAGCTGATCTCGCCAAGCGAGGCGGGGCGGCTCTGGCCGCTGATGCGCACGGACGACCTCGCTGGTGCGGTGTGGATCCCGCGCGACGGCCGAACAAATCCGATCGACACGACGCTGGCGCTCGCGAAGGGCGCGCGTCAGGGCGGCGCGACGATCCTCGAGAACGTCGCGGTCACCGGAATCCATCGCGAGCGCGGTGTCGCCACCGGGGTCGCCACCAATCACGGCGACGTCGCGTGCGAGATCGTCGTGAACTGCGCGGGGATGTGGGGCCGGGAGATCGGCCGGATGGCCGGCGTCAACGTGCCGCTGCACGCGTCCGAGCACTTCTATATCGTCACCGAGCCGATGGCCGGCGTGACCCGTGAGCTCCCTGTGCTGCGTGACACCGACGGCTACATCTACGCGCGTGAAGAGGTCGGCGGCCTGCTCATGGGAGGCTTCGAGCCGATCGCCAAGCCCTGGGGCATGGACGGCATCCCGGCGGACTTTGCGTTCTCGTTGCTGCCCGAGGACTGGGACCACTTCCGCATCTTCATGGAACAGGCGATCGTGCGCATTCCCGCGCTGGAGACTGCGCTCGTACGGCGGCACGTGAACGGGCCCGAGAGCTTCACGCCGGACAACCGCTACATGCTGGGCGAGGCGCCCGAGTTGCGAAACTTCTTCGTGGCCGCAGGCTTCAACTCCGTCGGGATCGCGTCCGCGGCGGGCGCCGGTCGCGCGCTTGCCGAGTGGATCGTCGCCAGCGAGCCGAGCATGGATCTCTGGGACGTCGACATCCGCCGCTTCATGCCGTTTCAGAGAAACGCGGGTTATCTGCGGGAGCGCACGCGCGAGGTCGTCGGGCTGCTCTACGCGATGCACTGGCCGTTCCGTCAGCCGGAAACCGCGCGCGGCGTGCGCCGCTCGGTGCTGCACGATCGCCTGGCCGGGCGCGGCGCGGTCTTCGGTGTCGCGGCGGGTTGGGAGCGCGCCAACTGGTTCGCCACGGCCGGCGTCGAGCCGCGGTACGCGTACACCTACGGTCGCCAGAACTGGTTTCCTTGCGCCACGGCCGAGCACCGTGCGGTGCGCGAAGGCGTCGGCCTGTTCGATCAATCCTCGCTCGCGAAGTTCCGGCTGCAGGGGCCGGACGCGACCGCCGTGCTGCAGTCTCTGTGCGCCAACGACGTCGACGTGCCTCCCGGCCGAATCGTCTATACGCAGATGCTGAACGCGCGCGGCGGCATCGAATGCGATCTCACGGTGAGCCGGCTCGCCGAGGACACATATCTGATCGTCACGATCGCCGCCGCGGCGACGCACGACGCCGATTGGATCCGCCGGAGCCTCGGTGACGCGCGCGTCACGCTGACCGACGTCACCTCGGCGTTCACCGTGCTCGGCGTCATGGGGCCGCACTCACGCGAGCTGCTGTCTCGCGTCACCAGCGCCGATCTGTCCGACACCGCGTTTCCATTCGGCACGACGCGGGAGATCGACATCGGGTATGGGCTCGCGAGGGCGACGCGCATCACCTACGTCGGCGAGCTGGGTTGGGAGCTGTACCTCCCGACGGAATTCGCGGCCGGCGCCTATGACGCCGTGCTGGAGGCCGGCGAGGGGCTCGGGCTGCGCCACGCCGGCTATCACGCGATGGACTCGCTGCGGATGGAAAAGGGCTATCGGTCCTGGGGTCACGATATCGGCGGCGACGACACTCCGCTCCAGGCCGGCCTCGGCTTCGCGGTCGCGCTCAAAAAGGACGCCTTCGTCGGGCGGGACGCGCTCTTGCGTCAGCGCGACAAGCCGCTGACGCGGCGGCTCGTCATGTTCACGCTCGACGACGCCGAGCCTCTGCTGCTCGGCGACGAGCCGATCTATCGCGATGGCGTGCTCGTCGGCCGGATTACATCCGGCGCCTACGGGCACACGCTTGGCCGCTCGGTCGGCATGGGGTATGTGACGCACGCCGACGGTGTTGACGCCGCGTTCGTCCGCGCGGGACGCTGGCAGCTCGAAATCGCGCTGGAGCGCTTCGCGGCGACCGCGCACCTCGAGCCGCCGTACGATCCAAAGTCCGCGCGCGTCCGCGGATGAGCCGACCTACGCGAACGTAAACGCGCGCGCCGGATTCTCGATCAGCAGCCGCCGCAGCCCGGCGTCGTCGACCCCCTTGCGTCGCAGCCGCGGCACCACGTTGACGAGCAGGTGGTGATAGCCGTACCCGCCGTACTTCGTCAGCGAGCTCTTGTAGGCGATGTCGTGCGACATGAGCACCTGATCCTGGTGCCCGCGCGCGATGAGCCCGAGGATCTGCGCCATGCGGCCGCCGTCGTTCGGCATGTCGAAGTCCGGGTTGTAGGGATAGTAGGAGTTTTCGAGCCCGAACAGGTCGTACTCGAGCCAGACGCCGGTGTCGGCGAGGTCGTAGAGATGCCGCGTATCGGCGATCGTGCGCTCGATGTGACACATGACGGTGCGCCGCAGATCGCCGCCGTGCTTGGCGATGAGCTCGACCAGCTGCATCGGAGCCGCCTGATCCCGTCCGGGGTGGATCATGAGCGGCGCGCCCGTCTGCTTCTGCGCCTCGACCGCGGCCCGGACGACTTTCTTTTCGTTCTCGGTCCACGGCCACGTATTGCCGATCTCTCCGATGAGCCCCGCACGTACGCCGGTATCGCCGACGCCGACAGTGACCTCACGGACGATCTCGGTGACGATCGAGTCCTCGCTGCGCCGATCCATGTCAGCTGGATGCGAGGCCGCGACATAGTAGCCCGCTCCCATGACGATGTTGAGGCCCGTGGCTCGCGAGATGCGCGCCAGCGCGAGCGGATCGCGGGACAGGCTCACGTTGGTCGGATCGACGACCGTCTGGCCGCCGGCCTGCCTGAACAGCATGATCTCGTCGCGCGCAGTCTGCTCGTCGAGCAGGCGGAGGTTGTCCAGGTTCGCGTTGAAATTCTGGCGTACCCACCCCACGTTCGAGAGGCCCACCGGCTGATACGCGAGGCCCTTGTCGCTCGCGGCCGGCGGCTCCTTGAACATCACGGCGAAATCGATCAGCAGGTGCTCGTGCGGCAGTGTGATGCCGAGCGCGCCGCCGTCGACGGCGCCGAGCACCGTCAACGCCTTGCCTGAGACGTGGCTGGGCATCGCGCCTCCTAACGCGGCGTCTGGGGCACCGGCGGCTTGTCAGGCTGCACGTGGCCGCAGCGCTTGCACGTCCGCAGCTCCACGCTCGCGTCGAACCGCTCGATGGCGGTCTTGAGATCCTTCTCGATGTCGCCGACGTGCATCGTGACCTCGTGCAGCTGCGCATCGCAGCGGTCGCAGAACCACAGCAGCGCTTCGGTCTGGTCGGCGCGGCGTTTCACCTCCACAACGAGGCCCCACGTGTCGGCGGGTCGGTGGGGGGCGTGGGGCGTGAATGCCGGGACGAGCAGCATGCCGCCTTCGCGAATCACCTGACTCTGCCGCCTGCCGTCCTCCATGTACTCGAGCACCATGTCGCCCTTGAGCATGTAGAAGATTTCATCCGAGGGGTCGACGTGGAAATCGCGACGCGCGTTCGGTCCGCGAATGATCATGGCCGTGAACTGCGAGTCCTCCCAGACGACCTTGTTGCCCACGGGCGGCTCGAACGCGTCGCGGTACTGCTCGATCCAACGCCAGAGGTCGAAAGCGACGAGCGGCTTCATGTGGGAGCCAAGAATCCGGGCAAGCACCGGGGCGTGTCAAGCGGACGGAGCACGACGAGCCCGGCGTGAGATGCGCCGGGCTCGTCAGGGTGCGGGCGCGTCCTCTATCTAGCGATCTCGACCCTCGTGTCGGTGCTTGTCTGCGTGTGGTTTCGGCGGCAATGGGCAGACGGCGTCCGAGTAGTTGCCGGCTGCATCCTTGGCGCCGACCGTGGCGTTACCCGGACCCACCAGGAAGTGCTTGATTCCCGGTCGACCCATTCGGTTCTCGAGAGTCACGCCCGGCTTGCCATACCGGCGCGTGATCTTGATGGTCTCGCCGTTCTTCAGCGGCACGCCGCCGAACGTCATTGTCGGTGCGCTGCAGGAATCGCTTCCTGAGACCTTGAAATAACCGCTGCTGTCGTGATGGTGATGACGGTGGCGATCATGGTCCTTGTCGTGATGTGCTGCGTAGGCGGGAACACGGACACAGCTGACCTTAGGCGGCGTCGTATCGACAACCGTGACGGTCGTGCTGCAGCTGCTGGTGTTCTTCGCCATGTCGCTTGCCGTACACGTCACGGTCGTCGCTCCGAGCGGGAAGCTCGTGCCCGCACCGGAACAGCTCATGACGGTCGAACCGCAGTTGTCCTGCGCGGTCGTGCCGCCCACCGCGGCCGTGGCGCCTGCGCTGCTCGAGCACTCGACTGTGAGCGGGGCCGGGCAGGTGATCTTCGGCGGCTCGCTATCGACTACCGTCACCGTCCCCGTGCAGCTCGATGACGCGCCCTTGCTGTCGGTCACGGTGAGCGTGACCAATGTGCTGCCAGTCTGATATGGTCCGGCCGGTGATTGCGTCAGCGTGATGGTGTCGCCGGAGTCGGGATCGAACGAGCCGTTGTTGATCGACGCCGGCGCTGCACAGGCCCCCGGGGTATCGGATACCGTCACGTTTGTGCAGCGCGCGACGGGCGCTGAGTTCGGTGGCGCGGCAGGCGGGGTAGGCGGCGGTGGCGGGTCGCCCCACACGACGCTCGCCGTATTGCTCACGTGCTTCTGCTGACGAGCGTCGGTGAAGAACACGTCGATCGTATCCGTCCCGACCGGTCCACCGCGATAGACGAACGGCACGTTGCCATTACCATCGGTCGTATTGACGCTTACGTTTCCGATATTCGGTCCCGACGTCACCTCCATGACGACCATGAATCCTGGCTGAGGGATACCGTTGGCGTCAACGACGGTGGCCGTCAAACCGACGAACTCGCCGGGGAGAACCCTCTGCGTCACCGGGCTCAGCGCGATGCCCGAGGCCGGCAGCGCGCAGGGAAGGCCGTCGGGATTCCACCGCTGCTGCAGCATCAGGTCGAACACCTGCCGCAGGTGCGCGTTGGGGCCGGACGTGAGCCAGAAATCCTCACCCTCATAGATGACGAGGCCGCCCTTCGCGGTTCGCGCGTAGGCCTGCACGAAGCCAACCGCCTTGCCGTCACTGCTGCTCGCGGTGATCGATCCGCACCAGTTGCCGTCGAGCGTCGACAGGAGGTTTGCGTCGCCGACCGCGTCATCGGGCTGTGGGCCAAGGCTCAAGCCCGTCGTGAGCGTGCTCGCCTGGATATTCGTGTAGGCACCGACCGTGCCCGGTACGCCGAGCCGATTCGCCGTGAACGGAAACGTGAAGCCACTGTAGACGACGGGGAGGCCGTTGAGGGTCGAGCAGCGATCGGCGTCGAAGATCAGCACCTTGCCGCCATCGGCAAGGAACGTGTTGATGGCGTTCAGCGTGTTCGGAAGGCCTCCGAGGCTACAGACCTGGTAGAGGATGACTGTGTCGAAGCCGCGCAGCGCCGTCGCGGGATTCGCCTCGATCGTCGCCGTGGGCACGTCCGTGATCGCGACCGTCGTCGTTCCGTCGCCCGTCGTGTACGAGCCGAGCGGCATGAGGCCCGTGAGCGCGTTGACGAAGATACTCGATCCGGGATTCAAGGGAGGGCCGACCGGATCGTTGGAGCCCGCGCGGAAGTCGGTCACGTAGGCGACCTTGCTGCTCGTCGCCGCGTCCACCGAGAGCGGCAGGGCGGCGATGAGCAAAGCCTGGAGTCCGAGCATCAGCGCGTTGCGAAGAAGATGAGCCGTCGTACGGTGCGTCGTGGGATTCATGCTGCCCTCCCTGTCCCGTCCGGGAGAGCATCCCCGTGCGGGTGCGGGCGGTACCGAGAGCTGCTGGAGAGCGACGCCGTCCGTGATCACGGCTGGGAGTGGGCGACGCGATTGCCGCCTTCCGAGCCGATCAGCGCCCGGCGCTGAGGTTACACAAATGATACTGACGTCGGACCATCCCTTGTCAAGGCTGAGCGAGAATGTCACGCCGTCGTCGGTTGTCGATATGTCGCGACGGAACGACATGTTCGTTGTCGCTGCGGCATAATCGAGCGCGATGGCTCCGCTCTGGGCGCTGCTCGCCGTCTTTGTGGCGGGGACGGTGAAAGGCACGGCCGGCCTGGGATTTCCGACGCTCGCCACGCCGCTCCTGAGCCTCACTGTCGACGTGAAGACCGCCGTGGTGTTGCTGATTCTCCCGAACATCGTGATGGACGGCATCCAGTTCTCGCGGCGTGGCGCGCCGATCGAGACGATTCGGCGGCTGCTGCCGCTGCTCGTCACCGGCGGGGTCGGCACGTTCGTCGGCACGCGACTGCTGGTCGTGCTGCCGGCGCGCGCCGTTCTGCTGCTGCTCGGTGGCTTCGTGATCGCGTTCGTAGCTCTGAACGCGACGCGCTTTTCGCCGCGACTGCCGCCGGCATGGGAGCCGTGGGTCGGACCGGTGGCCGGCTTCGTCGCCGGCGTCGTCGGAGGCGTGACCAACGTGCCCGGGACCCCGCTGGCCATCTACTTTTACGCGCTCGGGATGTCGAAGGCCGACTTCCTGGCCTCGACCGCCTTCACGTTTTTGATCTACAAGCTCGTGCAGATCATCGCCGTCGCCTGGTACGGCCTGCTGACGAGCGCCCTCGCCGCGACCTCGCTGGCGCTGACCGGCATCGCGCTCGCGGGATTCGTGGGTGGACTCTGGATCCAGAATCGTCTCGATCAGCGCGCGTTCAACCGCGCGGTGCTCGCGCTGCTCGGGGCGCTCGGCCTCTGGCTGGTCGTGCGTAGCCTGCTCGCATGACCCGGCGCAGCCCGCTCGCATGACGCGGTCGGCGCGCGTGGAGCTCGTGCGCGACGACATCACCACGCTCGATGTGGACGCCATCGTGAACGCCGCGAACTCGAGCCTTCTCGGGGGAGGTGGTGTGGACGGCGCCATCCATCGCGCGGCGGGGCCGCGACTGCTCGAGGAGTGCCGTCGGCTCGGCGGCTGTCCGACGGGTGAGGTTCGGCTGACCCGCGGATACGATTTGCGTGCGCGCTGGATCATTCACGCGGTGGGCCCGGTCTGGCGCGGCGGCGGGAACGACGAAGAGGCGCTCCTGGCGTCGTGCTATCGCCACGCGCTGCGCCTGGCGACCGAGCGGGGTTTCGCCAGCCTCGCGGTGCCCGCGATCTCGTGCGGCGTCTACGGCTTTCCGATTCCGCGCGCCTGCCGGATCGCACTCCACGAGATCACGCGTGTTCTGGCGACATCGGCGCAGCCGGATCGCGTGCTGCTGGTCGCTTTTGATCCCGCCGTGCACCGAGAGTACGAGCGCTTACTAGGCGCGGGCGAGGCGTGAAGTGCGGCGTTTACGCGTTCAGGGAGCCGAAGATGCTGCGGGCGAGGGCCTCGTGATCGTCGAGATTCTGCGTGAACAGACCGAACTCCTTCATCTCGATGAGATCGAGCGTGCGGAAGGGCTCGCCCAGCCGAAGCGTCTCGAATGGGAGCACCTGGAAGCAGGAGCGCTTCGCCTCCGGCCGCTCGGTGACCAGGATGAAGTAGAGGGTGGGCCAGTGCCGCCGCATCATGTGAAATAGCGAGCGGTCGCCGCGCTGGTTTTCGACCGAGATGAACTGCTCCGCAGCGGGACGGTATTTCACGCCGACGACGTACTCGTGGTCCTGGCCGTCGTCCGTGCGGTGCGAGATACGAAAGTCCGGCGAGAAATCTTCGCGCCCGAAGCGGAGAGGAGAGTGCTGACGCCGCATCGGCGTGATGTCAAACCGTGCGCGGCGAAAGATCGACTCGACCAGGGCTTCGGCGATGCGGCTCTTGGCTTCCAGGAGATCCATCCTGCCTCCGCGAGCCTGCGCAACCCCGCGCCAAAGCAGCGCTCCAGCCATAGTACCGAAAGGCGCGCGAGCCGAACAGGCCCAAATCCTCGGATGTTCGGCCCACGAATCCGGGGGTTTGCGAGACACAGGCGAGCCGCGGACCGCCGACGGGCCCGAGATGACGTGCATGCGACGATGAACCCGGACATCGATCTGATCGTTGATCCCTGAAGAAGCGCCCGCAGCTCTTCGCGCGCGACCGCGTGCTCCAAGGAGGAAGACAGCATGCTGACACGTCGAGAAGTGCTTGCGACCGGGACTGCGTTCACGGGCTACGCGCTGAGCGTCGAGACGGTCCTGGCGCAGGCCATCAAGACCGACACCGACGGGCTCGCCGCGGCGGACTTCAAGGTCAACGTCGCGGGCTTCGACGTGCCCGTGTACGAGGCACGGCCCGCGAGCGGCAGCAACCATCCGATCGTGCTCGTGATCTCCGAGATCTGGGGTGTCCACGAGTACATTCGGGATTCCACGCGCCGTTTCGCGAAGGCCGGCTATTACGCGGTCGCGCCCGAGCTGTTCGCTCGCGAGGGCGGGGTGGCGCAGATTCCGAACGTGCAGGACGTGCTCAAGATCGTGCTCGCGCAAAAACGCGAACAGACGCTTGGCGACCTGAAAGCCACGGTCGACTGGGCGAAGACGCGTCCTGGCGTCGCGGCAAGCAAGGTCGGCGTCACGGGATGGTGCTGGGGCGGCTCGACCGTGTACCAGGAGACCGCGACGAACCCCGACATCAAGGCCGCCGTCGCGTGGTACGGCCCTCCGTCGCGGCCCTATCAGGGGGCGAGCGGGCCGGTGACCGGCTTCGATCTCGCCAAGGACGTCAAGGTTCCGTTCCTCGGCCTCTACGGCGGCAAGGATCAGAATCCGAAGCCTGAAGACGCGCAGAAGCTCGGCGAGATGCTCAAGCAGAACGGCAACAAAAACGTCGAGATCGTCATCTATCCCGAGTCAAGCCACGGCTTCCACGCCGACTACCGGCCGTCCTACAACAAGGCGGATGCGGAAGACGCCTGGAAGCGCTGCACCGGCTGGTTCGACAAGTATCTGAAAGGCTAAACGCGCGGCGGCGTGCGCGCCGACGGATGTTCGGCGCGCGCGCTAACCGCCGAGCCGCTCCACGAGCGCGCGCGCCCACGCCATCTTCGCGGGATCCATCACGAGCTTGTCGCCGAACGGCTGACCGAAGGGCCGCGTGGCGTCGATGCCGAGCTTGGCGGTCACGCCGCGATCGTCGGCGCTCGGATCCAGCATCGCGCCGAGGCTGCCGCCGATCACGACCAGATCGCGGTCGGCCTGCGCGCGGGTGGCCACCGCCCACATCACATCCGACTCGTCGAAGACGTCGATGTCGTCGTCCACCACGATGACGAGCTTCAGGTAGTGGTCGACGCCGAGCACGATCGGGATGACGTGCTTGGCCTCGCCGGGCCGGCCCTGCTTGATCGCGACGTACGCGCTGAACGACGACGTGCCCGACAGCGGCACGTGCACGCCGGTCACGTTGGGAATCACCCGCTGCAGCGCGTTCCAGATTTCCGCCTCGCGCACCAGGCCGAGCGTGGTGATGTGATCGCCCGCCCGGCCCGAGCCGATCGACTGAAACCACGGGCGCGCGCGCATCGAGATCGCCTTCGCCTCGAACACGTGCTCGGTGGAGCGCCGCGAGAAATAGCCGGTGAACTCGCCAAACGGACCTTCGGGCTCGCGAACCCCGGGCAGGATCTCGCCCTCGATGACGATCTCCGCGGCGGCCGGCACTATCAGGTCGATCGTCGCGCACGGGGCGACCTCGAGCGGCTCACCGAACAATCCGCCGACGACCTCGAACTTGCCGACGTCGGCAGGCGGGTAGGCGAGCGAGCCCATCGAGACGAGCGGATGCAGGCCGAGCGCGATCGCGCACGGCAGCGCCTCGCCGCGCGCCTCGGCGCGCCGCTGGTATTCGAACATGCGGCGCCGAGAGTGCAGGCTCACGCCCATGCGATTGGCGCCTTTGAGCTGAAAGCGGTGATAGCCTTCGGTCTCCACGCCAGTCTCGGGATCGCGTGCCACCAGCATGCCCGCCGTGAGATACCGGCCGGCGTCGCCCGGAAAGTACGTCGGAATCGGAAGGCGCCTGAGATCCAGCTCGCTGCCCGTGAGCACGCGCTCACGGAACGGCGCGCCCGTGACGACGTTCGGCTTGATCGTGTCCTTGATGCGTCGCGCGTACTCGAGCGCGAGGCGCGACTCGGTCACGCCCAGGGCCCACGCGAGCGCTCGGCGGCTCGCCACCACGTTGGCGACAATCGGCATGTCGGCGCCAGAGACCTTCTCGAACATGAGAACGGGCCAGCGTCGCCGACGCTCGTACTCGAGCACCAGCGCCATCACGTCGTACTCGAGAGAAACGGGCTCCGCGACGTGGACGACCTCGCTGGGAAAGGCGCGCTCGTAGGCGGCGACGAAGTCGCGCAGGCTCTGGCCTGGCATCGCCTCAGCGATCCTCGATGACGTGCGGCACGAACGGCGACTCGTTCTTCGTGATCAGGCCCTCGCTCTCGCGAATGCCGACGCCGGCGGATTCCTGATCCACCACCCAGCTGCCGACGACCGCGCGACGGCCATCATACACGGGCAGCTCGAAGTATTGCTGGTAGACGAACCCGTCGGATGCGTAGTCGCCGGGCTGCCGCTCGTCGGCCGCCGCCGCGTGCACGGTCACGTTCTGGCCCTCGCGCCCGAACCGCGGCTTTTCGACCCATTCGCGCAGCCGGCTGCGGTCGAAAAACGAGGGAAGCAGGTTCGGATGATTGGGGAACAGCTCCCAGAGGATCGGCAGGATCGATTTGTTGGACAGAATCATCCGCCACGCGGGCTCGATCCAATAGGGCAGCCCGGGACCCAGGTGCACGGCGAACGGCTCGCGCAGCATCCATTCCCAGGGATACAGCTTGAAGATGTTCAGAATCGGCTGCTCGTCGAGATCGGTGAAGCCGCGGATGTGATGCCAACCGATGTCGCCGACATGCAGACCGACCGTGCGGTAGCCGGCCTGCTCCGCCGTATCGCGCAGGTACGTCGTCGTCATGAGGTCCTCGACGCTTTCGGTGTGCGCGAAGTGGACCGGCTCGCGCAGGTAGTCTCGCAGTGACTGCCACTTCGCGATCAATTTTTCGTGGATCGAGTTGAACTGATCGGCGGCGGGAGCGACCTCTTCTTTCCATTTCCACTGCACGACCGCGGCCTCCAGCAGCATCGTCGGGGTGTCGGCATTGAACTCGAAGAGCTTCGGCGGCTCCCCCGAGCGATAGCCGAGGTCGAAGCGGCCGTAGATCGAGGGGTGATCGTCGTTCCACGACGTCTCGATGAGCGGGATTGCGGTGTCCGGGATGCCAAGCTCGCCGTAACGGTGCGTATTGATCACGTGCTCGACGGCGTCCAGGCAGCGGCTCCACAGCTCGTTGGTCGCGCTCTCGATGAGCTGCACGTCGGCAGAGCTCAGGCGATAGTACGCGGACTCGTTCCAGTACACCTGACCGTCGGTGTGATGGAAGATCATCCCGACCGCCTCGGCCTTCGCTTGCCAGTCAGCGCGCGCGGAGGTCGAGCAGCGGTCGATGGCCGCTAGGCTCCGGTGCCGACGTGCAGGCCCGACGCGTGCGAGCCGAACCCGCCGCGCGTCGAGACGCCACCGGGCGCTGCGATGGCGTAGCCGCCGCTGTTGGGGCGCGTGACCACGCCACCCGACGGCGGGATCGTGCTGCCTCCGCTGGCGCGCTCGCCGATGCCGATGCCGCGGCCGCCGTAATACCAGAAGTATGTGTGACCAATGGGCGCGCGCCCCGGCGTGCTCGGTTGCGCTTCACAATTGGCGTCGGGGACGACCTCCCAGTCGCGCGTGACGCAGCGCTGGGCCTCGAGGCGATGGTCGGAGCCGCAGCCGAGCAGGATCGCGGCGGCCGCCACGTTCACGACCAGCGGAATATCGACCACACGGCTGCGCTTCATCCCTTACAGGATCGAAGCCGCGATGATCACCGCGATGCTGAGCGCCATCGCGCCGACGACGATGGCGATTGCGACGTTCTTTTCCTCGACCAGTTGGTGCCAGAGATGGTAGGGCGTGAGCGTATCGACGACTTTGAAGGCGACGCCGAAGACCACGATGCCCAGGACCGAGTAGACGACCGCGGCGATCACCGGCCTCAGCGCCAATGCGTCCATGAGCCCTCCGTGGGAAGTGGAAGCGGCCGCGTTCAGTCGATCGTCGCGAAGAAGCGCGCGGGTGCGCCCTCGGTCCCTGCGATCTTGTAGAACGGCGCGGCGAAATCGACGCGGCGGCGCGGCAGCGCACCCAGGTTGGTCAGGCCTTCCATGATCACCACGCCGGCTCCCAGAATCACACGGTGCATCGGGAAATCCTCAGAAGAAAAATCGGGCAGACGCGCGCAGTACTCCTCGAAGAAGTCGAAGCCGATGTTCTTAGCCCCCTTGGCCACCAGCCACTCGGCCGTGGCCGGCGGACAGTGCGGCGATTGGGTGAAGTACTCGGGCCACTTGCCATACATCTTGTCGGTCCAGTCCGTACGCAGCAGGACGATGTCGCCCTTCTTCACGGCGTCGGCGCCGCCGCGCTTGAGGTCGTCGATCGTGACCTCGTGGTTGGGGCCGGCGAACGAGAGATCGATCACGAGCGCTTCGCCGATGACCTGGTCGAGCGTGATCTCGGCGGTCGTGATGCCGTCCTTGAACACGTGCAGCGGGGAATCGATGTGGGCGCCCGTGTGCAGGCTCTGACGCACGCTCGAGACCTGCCAGAACCCCGGGCCTCGCCGGTGCGGCGTGACCTCGAGCTTCATGTTGGTCGAGGGCGGGCTCATGGTGGCATCGCTGACCGTCACGGACAGATCGATGTAGCGCTTCATGAGCGTTTGGCCGCGCTCACGCGGCGAGCGCGCGCGCCATGCGGTCGAGGCCCTCGGTGAGCAGCGCACGCGGGCACCCGAAGTTCAGACGGACAAAACCCTCGCCGCCGGGGCCGAACAGCCGGCCGTCGTTCAGCGCGACCTTGCCGCGATCGAGGAAGAACGTGAAGGGATCTCCGCCGGTAATGCGGGCGCTACGGCAGTCGAGCCAGGCAAGATACGTCGCCTCCGGCGCGGCCAGCGTGACGCCCGGCAGCCGGCGCGGCACCTCTCTCGTCAGGAAGTCCCGATTCCCCTCGAGATAGCCGAGCAGCGCTTCCAGCCAGGCATCGCCGTCGCGATACGCGGCGACAGCGGCGGCGTGCCCGAGGACATTGATCTTCGGAACGAGATCCGCAACGGCGGCGGTGAGTCGATCGCGCAGCGTCGCGTTCGGCACGATCGCGACCGCGCATTTCAAGCCCGGCAGATTGAATGTCTTGCTCGGTGCCATGAACGTGACGGTCCGCGCCTCGATCTCAGGCGACAGCGTCGCGATCGGCACGTGCCGCCGGTCGTCGAGGAGCAGATCGCAATGGATCTCGTCGGCGATGATCCACACATCGCGCCGCGCGCAGGCGGCGGCCATGCCCTCGAGCTCGGTGCGCTCGAACACGCGGCCCACCGGGTTGTGCGGGTTGCACAGCAAGAACGCGCGCGTGCGGGCGGTGAGCGCACGCGCAAACGTGTCGAGATCCACGCCATAGCGGCCATCGGCGCCGCGCGTGAGCGCATGCTCGTCCCGTGAGAGACCGTGATTGCTCGCGGCGCGGAGGATCGGCGGATACACGGGGGTCTGCACGAGCAGTCCGTCGCCGGGCGAGGTGAGCGCGCGCAGCGCGAGATTGAAGCCAGCGATCACGCCGGGTAGCGGCATGACGGCGTCGGGGCTCACGCGCCAGCCGTAGCGCTTGGCGAGCCGCTCGGCGACGACTTCGTGCAGCTCGGGCTTCTCCATCAGGTAGCCGAAGAACCCGTGATCGACGCGTCCGCGCAAGGCCTGCACGACGGCGGGCGGCGAGGGGAAGTCCATGTCGGCGACCCAGAGCGGGAGAACGTCGCTGGGAAATTTGCGCCACTTGTTGGAGTCGCTCGTGCGGCGGTCGATGACGCGGTCGAAGTCGAAGGTCATCGCTGCCTAGGCTAGCATTCTGGCCCGGGCCCGTGCTATGAGTCTCGCGTTGTCATGATCCACCTCGATCCCGCGCGCACCGCCGTCGTCGCTGTCGACATGCACCGCGGCCACCTCGATCCCACCGTCGCGACGCTGCCGTTGCCGGCCGACCGCTGCGGCCCGCTGATCAAGCGCGCGGCGGCGTTGTTCGCCGATCTTCGCGCCCGTGGCGTGCCGATCGTGCATGTCGTCACCGAGTATCGCGAAGCCGACGAGATCGCGGCCAATCCGTTCTGGAAGGCCGCGCACGACGATCCGAGCAAGGCGCGCCGTGGGATCCTGCGGCACAACCTCGCCGGCAGCCTCGGCACGGAAATCATCCCCGAGCTCCACGATCCGCGCGACGTCGTCGTGCGCAGCAAGAAGCGCTACAGCGTCTTCGCGCCGACCGATTTGGAATTCGTGCTGCGCCGCCACGGCGCGGAGACGGTCATCCTCGCCGGAGTGAACACCACGACCTGTGTCCTCTGCGCCGCGTTCGAGGCGACGAACCGCGACCTCCGTGTCGTCGTGGCCGCCGACGCCGTCGATTCGATGGACGGCGAAGACATGCATCGCTTCGCGCTGCGCCTGGTTGCCGCCGCGCTCGGCTGGCCACTGAGCAACGCCGAGATCATTCAGGCGCTGACGTCGGCAGCGCCTCGATCACCGTAGCCTCGATCGCCCAAAAGGGAGACGCACATGCGCAGGCTGTTCGCGGTCGTGGTTGTCGCCGCCGTCGCCGTCGGTATCGTCGCCGGCGCGCCGTCGTGGGCCCAGAAGGGCGCGATCAAGGTCGGAATGCTGGTGCCGCAGACCGGCCCGCTCGCCGCCAACGGTAAGGACATGATTAACGGCTTCGAGCTGTTCTTCGAAGAGCAGCACTACAAGCTCGCCGGGCGCGACATCAAGTTCATCGTCGAGGACGACGAGGGCAAACCCGCGACGGGCATCACCAAGGCACGCGGACTCGTGGAGGGGCAGGGCGTGCAGCTGATCACGGGACCGTTGAGCGCCGCGGTCGGCTATGCCGTCTCCCCGTATATCGAGTCGAAGAAGATTCCCGCGATCTACCCGATCGTGTCGGCCGACGACCTCACGCAGCGCAAGCGCAATCCCTACCTGGTCCGCACGGGCTGGACGAGCAGCCAGCCGTCGCATCCCTTCGGGAAATGGGTGGTCGACAACCTCAAATACAAGAAGATCGCGATGATCGGCTACGACTTCGCCTTCGGCTGGGAGGTCGCCGCGGGATTTCAGCGCAGCTTCGAGGAAGCGGGCGGGCAGGTGGTGCAGAAGCTCTGGCCGCCGCTCGGCACCGCGGACTTCGCGCCGTATCTGTCGCAGCTGCGGCGCGACGTCGACGCGATCTATGCCGTGTTCTCCGGCGCCGATGCGCTGCGCTTCGGCAAGCAGTTCGCCGAGGCCGGGCTGAAGGAGAAGCTGCCGTTGATCGGCGGCGGCACGTTCACCGATGAGCACGTGCTGCGCGTGCAGGGCGACGAGGTGCTCGGCGTGGTGACGGCGCTCCATTACTCGGCGGCCCTCACGACGCCGGCGAACCGGAAGTTCGTCGCCGCCTACGAGGCGAAGTTCAAGCAGGTGCCCTCGTATTACTCGGAAGGCACCTACGTCGCCGGCATCGCGCTCAAGGCGGCGCTCGAGGCGACGGGCGGTGATAT
The DNA here is from genome assembly GCA_036802765.1 of Candidatus Rokuibacteriota bacterium. Taxonomy (GTDB): domain Bacteria; phylum Methylomirabilota; class Methylomirabilia; order Rokubacteriales; family CSP1-6; genus AR12. The sequence continues at coordinate 13,726 of DAIRVP010000056.1, read as the reverse complement.
CGAGAACGTCGACAAGTTTCTGGCCGCCCTCCGCCGGGTGGACCTCTCGGACGCGCCACGTGGACCGATGAGGTTCGACGACTTCGGCAATCCCGTGCAAAACGTCTACGTCCGCCGCGTCGAGAAGGTCAACGGCCGACTGCAGAACACGGTCATTCACACGTTCCCGAACGTCTCGCAGTTCTGGACGTACAAGGTCGAGGACTACCTCAAGGCGCCCGCCTACTCGCGGGACTATCCGCCATGCAAGGCGTGCTGAGCGGCATGGCGCCCGTCGGCATCGTCGGCTTGGGTCTGCTCGGCTCGGCGGTCGCCGTCCGGCTGCGCGCCGCCGGCCGCGATGTGGTTGGTCACGACGTCGTCGCGGAGCGCCAGCGCGCGCTGGAAGCGATCGGCGGGCGCGCGGCAGCATCCGCGGCGGAGGTCGCCGAGACGGCGGATCCGATCTGCATCGTGCTGCCGTCGCTGGCCGCGGTCGAGGACGTCGTCTTGGGAGCGCGCGGGCTGGCGGCGGCTGCGCGCGGACGCACCATCGTCCAGATGAGCACCATCTCACCTGCGCTCACCGAGCGGCTCGCGCGCGAGTGCGCCGCGCGTGGCGTCGGCTTCCTCGATTGCCCGATCAGCGGCACGAGCGCAATGGTCGCGCGCGGTGACGGCATCATCTTCGTCGGGGGCGACCACGCGGTCTATGAGCGCTGGCGACCGATGCTCGAGACGATCCTGCCGCGCGCGATCCACGTCGGCGTTGCCGGCCAGGCCATGGTTCTCAAGCTCGTCGCGAATCTGCTCGTGGCGGTGCACAGCGCGGCGGCCGCGGAGGCGCTGTCGATGGTGGAGCGCGCGGGCCTCGACGTGCCGCAGGCGCTCGAGCTGCTCGGCTCGAGCGCGGCGACGTCACGGATGCTGGAGGTGCGCGGACCGCTGATCGCGAAGCGGGACTTTCCCGCACAGATGAAGCTGGATCTGTTTATGAAGGACCTGCACCTGATCCGGGAGGCGGCAGCAACGCTCGGCGCGCCCGTTCCACTGACGGACGTCGCCGAGCGGTTGTATGCGGCCGCCCAGGCGGCGGGCCACGGCTCCGAGGATCTGGCCGTCGTGGTCACCGCGCTCGCGCGGCGTTAGTCTGCGGTCGTCAGAACCAGCGTCGGGATGGTGGTTTCGCGTGCGAGACGATCCGCCAGCCCGGGCGACAGCATGCGCCGGAGACGGCCGCGTGCGGGCTCGCTCACCGCGATCACGTCGGCGGCGAAGGCCTCGGCCTCCAGAGCGATCTCTTCGGCGGGGTCGCCAAATCGCACCGCGATCTCGACCGGGACGCCGGCCAGCTGCGACTCGTCGCGGGCCAGGTCGTCGTGTGCCTCAGCCGTCAGCCGGCTCATCGCCTGATCCACGTACTCAACAGTGCGGCCGTGCGCGCCTTCGCGCCGCTCGGGCACCGGGTAGACCCGGAGCAATCGCACCGTTGCTCCTCCATCACGCGCCACGGACGCCACGACCGGCACGATCCCGTCCGCATGCTCGCCGTCCAGAGGCACCAGAATTCGCTTCGCAGTCATCGTCGTCTCCCTTCGCACGATTTGGGATGCGGAGGAGACGCTGCGGGATTCGTGCGGCGACGTGAATCCGTTCCCGCCAGGCGCGCGTCCAAAGAGCCATGCGAATCGTGTACGTGATCTTCTTCGCGCTGTTCGTGCTCGCCATGGGCGTGCTCGAGGTCGAGTCGTCCCGAACGGCGGCGCGCCTTGCCAACTATCCGGACGCCCCTGTGTCCGCCTCGCCCGCCGGCCTCGCTCGCTGACACCGCCCGCGATTTAACGCCGGCTTAACGCTGGCGTAACACAGGCAGCACCTCGGCGCCGAAGAGCTCGACGGTGTGCACGGGATCACTGGCGAGACTCACGGTGAACATCAGTCGGGTCGCGCCGGCGGCCAGCGCGGCGCGCGCCTGCTCGACGCAGTCGTCGGGCGTTCCCGCGATCGCCAGCCGCCGTCGGAGGTAATCGAAAAGCCCCAGGCGGCGCACGAGGCCAGCATCCATCTCCGCACGGCGCGTCGTGTAGGTCGCACGCAGCTCGTGCACGGCGGACACGAGATCCGCCGGCACGCCGCGTGCGGCCGGCGCGGGACCCAGAATGTAAGCGGCGACGAAGCCGAGGATGTTGCCGAGCGAGGCGTGCGCTGCGTCACGCGAGGTCGCACAGTCCAGACACGCGATCCACCACGTGTCGACCTCGTCGGCGCGGCGAGCGGCTTGCGCCGCGCCCTGCCCGAGCAGGTCCGACGCGTGAGTCACGTGGCCGTGCTGCAAGCCGTAGTTGACAAAGGCGCCGTCCGCGACGGCGCCGGCGGTGCGCAGCGCGCCGGGGCCCGACGCCGCGGCGTAGACGGGCACGCGCTTGCGTCCTGGTGGCAGCTGCATCGCCGGTCCACCGTTCAGCGACGCACGCTCGCCGGCAAGCAGCTCGCGAGTGAAGACGAGGCCTTCACGGAACGCCGGGCCGGCGGATGCCGCGGCGCCGAGGTTGGCGACGCCGCTGTGGCCGCGCCCGAGTCCGAGCAACAGGCGACCATGGGCTAGCGCGTCGACGGACGCTGCGGCGCCCGCGGTGATCGCGGGATGACGGGTTTCCAGATTGGTGACGCAGGCCGCGAGCGCGACGCGCTCCGTGCACGTCGCGGCGAGCGTGAGCGCCACCCACAGGTCCATCGCGTTGCCCGGCGTGTCCGCGATTCCCAGCAGGTCCCAGCCGTCACGCTCGGCCAATTGCGCCATGCGACGCGTGTACTCCGGCGACCACGGCCAGAAGAAGAAGCCGAAGCGCGGCGGGCTCACCTCACGGCTTGACGGGCGGATACGCGCGATCGTAGGGCGGTGTTTTCAGGAACTCGTCCGCCTTGTACGTCCAGAACTGCGACACCATGGGGTAGGTATGGATGACTGTGTTCTGCAGCCGGCCGGCGACCTTGTCGACGCGGACGATATAGACATTCTCCGTCGGGTTGCCGTACTCGTCGAGCTTGATGGGGCCGCGCGGATCATCGGTCGTCTCGCTCGCCCGGCGCAGAGCCGCGAGGAACCGGTCGCGATCCTCGACGTTGCCACCCAGCGACCGCGCGGCTTCGATGATCCAGCGGCCGGAGCTGTACATGACCGCGTGGAAGTACGACGGCGTCCGCTTCAGCTTCGCCTCGGCGATCTTCATGAACGCGCGGTTGGCCGGATTGTCGAGCGTCGGCGCCCAGATCATTGTGCCGACGAAGCCGATGACCTCGTCGCCCATCCCCGAGAGCGACGACTGATCGCTGAACACGCCCGTGCCGATCAGCGGCAGCTTGCCGGCGAGCGCGCTCTCTCCGTACTGCTTGGCGAAGCGCACCGCCTGCCCGGCGACGAACACCTGCACGACGGCGTCCACGTCGCGCGGTATCTGGCTGAGATACGGCGCGAAGTCCATCACGTTCAGCGGCACCCAGGTCTTTTGGACGACGCGGCCACCGGCGTCCTCGAACACGCGCTGGAAGCCGCCGATGCCCTCGTAGCCGAAGTTGTTGTCCATGGCGATGGCCGCGACGCGCTTGTATTTCAGCGTGCGTGCCGCGTAATCACCGAGCGCGTGCATGGGCTGGCTCGCCGCGAAGTTCGTGCGCATTAGGTACTTCGCGATCCGGCGCTTGGTGAGATCGTCCGGCGTGGTGAGATAAAGCGACGGCAAGCGGTCGCGCTCGATGTTTGGCACCAGCGCGTAGCCGATGTTGCTCAGCAGCACACCGTCGAGCACGTGAATGCGATCCTGCGCGACGAGCTTCCGATACTTCGCCTGCGCGGTGGCGGGATTGCCTTCGTCGTCCTCTTCGATCAGCTCGATCTTGCGACCGGCGACCTCGTAGTTGACCTGCTCGAACGCCATCTTGAGCCCGTCGAGCATGTCCTTACCCGCGGCCGCGAAGATGCCGGTGAGGGGCCCCAGATAGCCGACGCGAATCGACTCGACGCCGGCCGCCGGACCCGTGAGCAGCAGCACAACGAGGACGACGACGGCGACGAAACGCATCATGATGGAGCCCCCATGTCTATCGAAAGCGAGGCATCACTTCGCGGGCGAACAGCTCCATCGAGCGGCGAATCTTATGTTGAGAGAGACCGCCGAAGTTCATCCAGCAGAGAATCTGACCGACTCCGAGCGAGCGCATGTACTCGATGTGACGAGTGATCGTATCGGGTGAGCCGAAGGCGAGCGTTTCGGCAACGAGCCCCTCCCACGTGACTTTGCCGAGCCGGTCCGCCATGGCTCGGAATGCCGGCTGCAGCGTGGGATGCGCATCCTCGATGCGCTCCGGGATCACGAAGCGCCGGAACGACTCCTGGTACCAGATCTCCGCGGCCTTCGCTTCCTCGAGGGCGCGGGCATCGGTGTCGGCGACGTAGATCTGGCGAGACACTCCCCAGCGCGCCAGCAACGCCTGGATCTCGGCTTGGCTGCGGCCGGCCTTCTCCAGGGTGTTGACGTACGTGTCGCGGTTCGCCACGAGCTGATCGACCGGGCCGAAGAGCACGGAGTTCAGCATCGGCCAACCGCGGAGCGCGGTGTTCTCGATGCCGTCCTTCGTGACGCACACCTGGTAGAGCGGCGGGTGCGGACGCTGGACGGGCTTCGGGATGACGCGCACGTCATCGAAAGTGAAGAAGCGCCCGCGGTAGGAAAAGCGCTCCTCGGTCCAGGCGCGCTGCATGACGTCGACCGTTTCGTCGAAGCGCTCACGACTCTCCTGCTGCGGGACGCGATAGCCCGCGAACTCGGCGGGCCGATTGCCGCGGCCGACGCCGACGTCCAGCCGTCCCTGGGAGATGATGTCGACGAGCGCCATCTGCTCCGCCAGACGCAGTGGATGGTGAAACGGCAGGATCGCCGCGGCGAGACCGATGCGCACGCGGCGCGTGCGTGACGCCGCCGCGGAGGCGAGCGTCGCGGGATCGACCGACAGACCGTAGTCGATGAAGTGGTGCTCGGTGAACCAGACTTCATCGAAGCCGAGCTCCTCGGACCATTCGACCTGCGTGAGCTCGTCGCGGATGATGTCCTCGTGCCGATGTCCTGGAGCTGCCTGAAAGAAGAGAAACGTGCCGAAGCGGAGATCGGTCATACCCCAAGATACCTCGATTTAACGTCCTCGTTCGTCATCAGCGCCGCCGGCGCGCTGCTGTGCACGATCTGACCGCGCGAGAGTACGTGCACGGTGTCGGCCACTGAGAGCGCCAGCGGCATGTTTTGCTCGACGAGCAGGATCGAGAGCCCCTCGCGCTTCAGCTCGGCGATGATGCGACCCACCTCGCGCACGATCAGTGGCGCCAGCCCTTCCGTCGGCTCGTCCATGAGCAACAGATCGGGATTGGTCATCAGCGCGCGCCCGATGGCGAGCATCTGCTGCTCGCCGCCGGAGAGCCGGCCCGCACGGCTCTTCGCCCGCTCGCCGAGCCGCGGAAACAGCTCGAGCACGCGCGCGAGCGTGAAGCGGCCGCCGTCCCGCCGCGCCACAGTCAGATTCTCGATCACGCTCAGGGAGGGAAAGACGCGGCGCCCCTGCGGGACCAGCGCCATGCCGCGCTCGACGGCGCGATAGGGCGGCCAGCGTGTGATGTCTTCCTCCTTGAACCGCACAGCGCCGCGCCGCGGCGGTGTGAAGCCGATGACCGAGCGGACGAGCGTCGTCTTGCCGGCGCCGTTGCGACCCAGGATGGCGACGACCTCTCCGCGCCGAACGGCGAGGGACACGCCCTGCAGCACGTGGCTCTCGCCGTAGTACGTGTGAATGTCACTCAGCTCAAGCAATGTCGCTCAGCTCAAGCACCGAGATAGATTTCCCGCACGGTCGGGTCGGCGCGCACGGCATCGCGCGTGCCATCGGCGATCACGCGGCCGTAGTGGAGCACGGTGACGTGACGCGCGATCTCGAGCGCGATGTCCATGTCGTGCTCGATGATCAGGACAGTGATGGCCGGATCGAGGCGGCCCAGGAGCCGGGCCATCGCTGCCGACTCCGCCGGAGAAAGCCCGGCCGTCGGCTCGTCGAGCAGCAGCATCCGCGGGCGTCCCGCGAGCGCCAGGCCGATCTCCAGCTGGCGCTGCTCGCCGTGTGAGAGATTGCGCACGATGGTGCGCGCGCGCGCGTCGAGTCCGACCGCGGCGAGTGTCTCCTCGGCCCGCGCGCGCAGCCCGGCGTCACGCCCGACCGGCCGGTGCATGGCGAACTTCGTTGCGCTCAGCGCCTGCGCCGCCAGGAGACAGTTGTCGAGGACGCTGAGGCTGGGGAAGAGATTCGAAACTTGGAACGTCCGCGTGAGGCCCAGCGCGGCACGACGATGCGAAGGCATGCGGGTGACGTCGACTCCGAACAGCTCGATACGGCCGGTCGTCACCGGCAACGCGCCGGCGACGAGATTGAACAGCGTCGTCTTGCCCGCACCGTTCGGGCCGATGAGCGCGCGGCGCTCGCCCGGCCGCACGGTGAGCTCCACGCCGTCCACGGCGCGGAGCCCGCCGAACGCCCTGGAGACGCGCTCCAGACGCAGCGCGAGCGCTTCGGTCAGAGCCGCCTCACTGGCAGTATTTGCAGGGCGGGTAGTCGCGGCTGTACAGCGGGTGCTTCATGTACTCGTCGGGCTTGTACTTCCAGAACTGGCTGACGGCCGGATACGTTGCGATCACGCTGTTCTGCAGCTTGCCGCCGACGCGCTCCACTTTGCGGATGTAGATGTTCTGGATCGGATTGCCGAAATCGTCGACCTTCAGCGGGCCGCGCGCGGATTCTTTCAGATCGACCCGGCGCAGCGCCGCGAGGAACGCGTCGCGGTCCTCCACCTTGCCGTTCACGGCCTTGATCGCCTCCACGATCCAGCGCGCGTTGGTGTACGTCGCCTCGGAGTAATAGGACGCGATCTTGCCCGCCGACGCCTCGAACGCCTTGTTGAACTTCTGATTCGTGGGATTGTCGAGCGCCTGCGAGTAATGAAGCGCAGTGATCACGCCGATCGCCTCGTCGCCCATCTGCGGCAGGACGGTCTCGTCGGTGATCGTGCCGCCGCCCAGCAGCGGCAGCTTATCCTTCAACCCGGCCTCCTGATACTGCTTGAGGAACTGCAGAGCGAGGCGGCCGGTGAACAGCGCCAGCACGGCGTCGGAGTCGCGTCGGATCTGAGCGAGGAACGGCGCGAAGTCGTTGGTGTTCAGCGGGGCCCAGATCCGCTGCACGATCTGGCCGCCGCCCTCCTCGAACACCTGCTGAAAGCCGCCGATGATCTCGTAGCCGAACGCGTAGTCCATGCCGATGGCGGCGATCTTCCGGTACTTCGTGTTCTTGAGCACCCAGTCCGCGAACGGGTGCATCGGCTGGCTGGTGGACCAGCCGGTGCGCACGATCCACTTCGCGGGCTTGCGCTGAGTGAGGTCGTCGGCGGCGATCACCGGGAACGTCGCCGGGAGCTTCTGGCCGTCGATGTAGGGCTGCAGCGCATAGCCGACGTTGGCCAGCATGCCGCCGGTCACGATGGCCACCTTGTCCTGGTCCACGAGCTTGCGCGATTTGTTCAGCGCGGTGGCCGGGTTGCCCTCATCGTCTTCGACGACCACCTCGATCTTGCGGCCGGCGACCTGGCCGCCAACTTCGTTCAGATAGAGCTGGTTGCCGTTGACCATGTCCTTGCCGATCTGGGCGAAAGGACCGGTGAGCGGTGCCAGGAAGCCGATCTTGATCGGCCCCGATTGCGCCGGCGCGCCAACCGGCGCGGCCAGCGACGCGAGGAAAGCCAACAGGACAGCCGAGGCGACGATGCGGATGCGAGTCATCGAGAGTTCTCCATTTGTAGCGACGGGTGGTTGCACGGCTAGAACCGTGGGTGGCCTGGTCTAGGCACGTGAGGCTCCGCTCAACGGCGCGATATCAGGCACGTGTGGCCTAGGCACGTGTGGCTCCGCTCAACGGCCTGATCTGAGCGCGCCGAGCACACCGCGCGGCGCGAAAAGAATCACGCCGATGTAGACGGCGCCGAGGATCAGCAGCCAGCGCTTGGTGTAGACGCTGACGAAGTTCTTGAGAAAGACGATCACGGCAGCGCCGAGGGCCGGCCCCGCGAGCGTGCCGGGGCCCCCGAGCGCGACCATCAAGAGAGTTTCCACCGATGTCACGAGCTGCACATCCACCGGGCTGACGAAGCCGTTGTACCAGGCCCACAGCACGCCCGCGAATCCCGCGAAGCCACCAGAGATCACGAACGCGAGGTACTTGTGCAGCCACACGTCGTAGCCCAGCGCGCGCATGCGGGTCTCGCTCTCACGGATGCCCTGAAGCGTGAGGCCGAACGGCGAGCGCGCGAGCGTGCCGAGCGCGGCCCACGCAAGGGCGGCGGCGACGAGCACGAAGTAGAAGAAGGGCAGGGGCGCCGCGAGACTCCACGGCAGCGGCAGGTCCGGGCGCGGCACGCCCGCGATGCCGTTGTCGCCTTTGGTGAGCGACACCCAGCGGAAGGCAAGTCCCCAGACGACCATGCCGAGAGCTAGCGTGATCATCAGGAAGTAGGTGCCGGTTGCACGGATCGCGATCAAGCCGAAGATCGCCGCTATCGCCGTCGCCAGGATCACGCCGGCGACGAGGCACGCGACGAATCCCGCCTGACGCTCGGTGGCGAGGATGCCGACCGCATACGCGGCCGCGCCGAAGTAGGCGGCGTGCCCGAGCGAGGCCAGCCCGGTGTAGCCGAGGAGAATGTCGAGACTCATGGCGAGGATCGCCATGATCGCGACCTGTGTGAGCAGGGTGAGCGGATACGACGGCAGCGTCGGGGCGATGACCGCCGCGACGACGAGCGCCGCGATGCCGCCGAGGATCGCTCGGCGTCGTAGGTTGCCGAAGGTCCGGCTCACACGCGTCCGAAGAGGCCGGTGGGCTTGAGCGCCAGGATCAGCGCCATCGGCGCGAACAGCGTGAAGTACGACAGCTCGGGGAACAACGCCTTGCCGAAGTTGTCGAGCAGGCCGACCAGCAGCGAGCCGACCATCGCCCCGGGCAGCGAGCCGAGCCCACCGACGATCACGACCACGAATGCGTACGGAAGGATCTCGATGTCGAGACCTGGATAGACGCCGAGAAACCCTGCGCCGATGACACCGCCGAAGGCGGCGAGCGCCGCACCCAGCCCGAAGACCCCGAGCGACACACGAGGCACGCGAATGCCCACGCCCTGCGCCATCTCGGGATCATCGACGGCGGCGCGGATCATCGCCCCGACACGCGTGCGATCGAGCGCCAGCCACAGCGCCGCACCGACCAGGACAGCGACGACGACGATGAAGATCCGATAGATGGGAAAGCGGCCGGGGCCCACCGTCACCACGCCGACGAGAGCCGAGGGCGGCCGAAGGGAATATGGATCACCGCCCCAGATCAAGAGCGCCAGATCCTGAAAGATCAGCGCGAAGCCGATCGTCATCAGCACCTGGCCGAGCGTCTGGCCGGGGAGCCGTCGAAGAAACACCCTCTCCATCGCGACGCCGACGATCGCCATGACGAGCGCGCCCGCGATGAGCGCCAGAACGTAGGAGCCCGTGCGCCAGGAGACGGAGAGCCCGACGTAGCCGCCGAGCATGAAATACGAGCCGTGCGCCAGGTTCACGACTCGCATGACGCCGAAGATCAGCGAGAGGCCGCTCGCGAGGAGAAACAGCAACGCCCCGTACGACAGGCCGTTGAAGGTTTGCGTGACCCAGAATTCAAGCGTCACAGGCTCGCCTCGCCTGTGGCTGCGGCTCGCACGGCCATGGTCACAGATGCAGCAGGCGCCGGGCGTTCTCCGACAGGATGCGGGTACGGTCGCGCGCGGACAGCTTGAGTCCGCGCACGACGATCTCCCGCGGGCGTGTCGGCCCCATGTCGAAGCAGAAGTCGCTGCCGATCATCACGCGATCGGCGCCGACGAGGCCGACGAGATACGAGAGCGCGGCCGGCGCGTGGCTGATCGTGTCGTACGTGAAGCGCCGCAGATACGCCTCGAACGGCCGCTTCGCTACGCCCTTCGTCTCCGGCCGCACCTTCTGGCCGTGCGTCAGTCGCCCGACGAGGTATGGCATAGCGCCGCCCGCGTGGGGCAGGCACACCTCGAGCTTCGGGAACCGATCGAGCACGCCGCCGAAGACGAGGTGGGCTGCCGCGATGGCCGTGTCGAACGGGTTCCCGAGGAAGTTATTGAGGTAGTAGCGCCCCAGACGATTGCCGGCGCCGATGACGGTCAGCGGATGCAGCAGCACGGGCAGCCGGCGCGCTTCGCAGGCCGCGAAGATCGGCGCGAACGCCGGATCCGAGAGCTCCCGGCCGCTGATGTTCGTGCCGAGATAAACGCCGCGGATGCCGGGCAGCGCGGCGGCTCGCTCGAGCTCCGCGAGCGCGCGCTTCGGCTCTTGCATCGGCAGCGTCGCGCAGCCGACGAAGCGATCAGGATAGGCCCGGTGCGCTTCGCTCATCGCGTCGTTCACCGCGGCGGCGAGCCGCTGGCCGAGATCACCGTCGGCCCAGTAAACCATCGGGGCGGTCAGCGACAGGGCGTGAACGGCCACACCGACGCGATCCATCGCCTTGCGGCGACGATCGAGATCCCAATACGTCGCGTCGAGCACCGCCGTCGGCGAGTCGCGGATCACGATGCGCGGGCCGCGCGGATCCGAGCGATCGATGCGCGCCTGGTGCGGGCCGCCTTCACGCGCGATGAGATCCAGAAAACGCTCGGGAAAGAAGTGCGCGTGGACGTCGATCGCGTCGGGGCGAGCCACGGCCGGGATTGTACTATAGGGCTCACTTTCGCCCGCAGTACGAGCCGGAGGACGTCGTGGGGCCGTAGGGCGAGCCGCAGCCGCAGGCGAGGCGAGTCTGCGTGGGGCCCCACCGTCCGAGGCGAGCGTATGAAAAAGGAGCGACGGGTGAGACTGCCGCATGAGCGCTTCGACTACTCCGCGATCGTCGACCGCAAGCTGTGGCGGCTTCCGAGGGGTGCGCGCATCGCCGTGTGGACGATCGTCAACGTGGAGGAGTGGGACATCGAAAAGCCCATGGCGCGCCAGTATCTGACCGCGCCCCAAGGTGTGGCCACCGTGCCCGACGTGCCGAACTGGGCGTGGCACGACTACGGCATGCGGGTCGGCTTCTGGCGGATGCACGAGGCGCTCGTCAAGCGCAAGATCCCCGCGACGACGGCCCTCAACGCCAACGTGTGTCTCGCGTACCCACGCGTGGCGGAAGCCATGCGCGACGCAGGGTGGGAATTCATGGGCCACGGCGTCAAGCAGGGCGCGATGCACGTGCAGCCCGATCAGCGCGCAGTGATCCGCGATTCCATTCAGATCATCCAGAAGTTCAGCGGCAAGAAGCCGAAGGGCTGGCTCGGCCCAGGTCTGACCGAGACGTGGGAAACGCTCGATCTCCTCGCCGAGGAGGGCATCGAATACGTGTCGGACTGGGTCAACGACGACCAGCCGTACGAGATCCGCACCGCGCACCGCCCGCTCGTCTCCGTCCCGTACACGCTGGAGCTGAACGACATTCCGACGATGGTGATCCAGCATCACGAATCATCGGCCTGGGTGCAGCGCTGCCGCGACCAGTTCGATCGGCTTTACGCCGAGGGTGCAAAGAACCCGCGCGTCATGGCGATCGCCGTGCATCCCTACATCCACGGCGTGCCGCACCGGATCAAGTACTTCGAGGCGGTGTACGACTACATCCGCCGAAAGAAAGGCGTGTGGCTCACCACCGGCGAGGGGATCTACGAGTGGTGGCGCAGCGTCCACAGCGCGGCGCCCTGGACCGCGAGCGCCACGACGACGGCCACCGCGAATGCCGCCGCGATTCCTGCCCGCTCGAGCAAAGCGCCGAGCGCCAGAAAGAAGCCGACGAAGGAATAGAGTCCGAGCAGGAGCCCGCGCAGGACGCCGCCCGCGGGCCCGGGCCCCTCGAGCGCGTGGGTGAAGACCACGAGGCTCGTCGCGAAGAGCGGAAACGGCGTTAGCAGCCCCGTCAGCTGCGGCCCCAGGTGTGAGGCCACGCCCGTGAGCAGCACCACGAATCCCGTCGTCACGAGCATGCGCGCAGGGATGTCCCACCGCGGCAGCGGCGTCGCCGCGCGCGGCGCCGCGGTCGGCGCCGGCATGAGGCGACGTGTGACGAGCAGTGAGGCGACGGCGAGCGCGGCCGTCGGCCCGAGCGGGAGCGGCAGCCATCTGAGCGCGAGCGTCGACAGCGCGAAGGCGCCGACGCCGGCCGCGAGTGCCGCGGGCCACGGCGTGCGCACCGCCGTCCGTGCGTAGGCTAGCGAGAACGCGGCCTGTGACACGGTGCCGCCAATGATGCCGACTGCGGCGGCGGCCGCGAACGCCAGGCTCTGGTCGCGCGCGAGGAAGAACGCGATCGGCGCCGAGGTGAGGGGAAGGCCGACGAGCCAACCGCCCACCGCGGGTCCCCAGCGACGGCCGGCGAGGCTGGCGCCGCCGATCAGCACTGGTGTGGCGACGACTTTGAGGAGGAGGCTGTCCAGCGGTTACTTCACGGGTGCAACGACGACGTCGGTCGGCTTACCGGCCAGGAAATTCTCGACGTTCTTCACCGCCCGCAGCAGCCCGTCGCGAACCACCTCGGCCGTTTGCCCCGCATTGTGCGGCGACAGCACCACGGTATCGAAGCCGAGGATCGGATCGCCCGGCTTCAGCGGCTCGTCGTGGAAGACGTCGAGCCCCGCGCCGGCGATCTTTTTTGTGGCCAGCGCGTCCAGCAGCGCATCACGCTCGATGAGCGCGCCGCGGCCCGTGTTGATCAGAACTGCCGTCTTCTTCATCAACGCCAGCTCGCGACGGCCGAGGAAGCCGCGCGTCTCGGGCGTGAGCCGCACGTGGAGCGAGATGAAGTCGGCCGATCTCACGATTTCGTCCTTCGATGCGGGCCGGGCTCCCATCGCGCGAACGCGCGCCTCGTCCCCCCGCGCGCTCCACGCCAACACCTCCATGCCGATCGCGCGACCGAGGGCGACGACCCGAGCGCCGATGGTGCCGGTGCCGAACACGCCGAGCGTCTTGCCCAGGCACTGGGTCAGCATCTCGCGCGGCCATGCGCCGCCGCGCATCTCGCGATCGATGCGGACGAGCTTGCGGCCGGTGGCGAGCATGAGCGTCAGCGCGTGCTCAGCGACGGCGAACGCGTTGACACCCGGCGTGTTGCAGATCGTGATGCCGCGGCGTCCGGCCGCGTCGAGGTCGAAGTTGTCAGTGCCGGTGCCCCAGATCGAGACCATCTTCAGCGCCGGGCACGCGGCGAATACGCCGTCGCTGAAGCGCGCATGCGCGCGGATGTTGATGGCCACGCGCGCGCGGCCGATGCGCTTGATCAGCTCCTGCTCCTCGTCGGCGCCGCGTGCCGGGATTACGACCGTCTCGCCCAGCTTGCGTGCGGCTTCATGGGCGGCGGAATTCTGGAACACGCTCGGAAAGTCGTCCGGGACCGCGATCAGGGGATCGGCCATCGCGTGGCTCAGTTGTTCGCGAAGGCGGCCTGGGCCGCGGCCACGCCGGCGCCGGGCTCCGCCTGGTAACCGAGGTCTCTAAGCGCCATCTCGAGCGCCGAGAGAGTCGGCAGGACATACTGCGGGCTCGCGGTGATGCCCATCGTTCCGATCCGCAGCGTGAACGTCCGT
>DAIRVP010000055.1:0-30241 GCA_036802765.1 Candidatus Rokuibacteriota bacterium | reverse complement strand
AGGGCATCGACGCCGAGTTCCTCGACGTGCAGATGACCAACAACATCGTGACGCTGATCATCAACACGTCGATCTACGACACGCTGCTCACCCGTGACAAGCAGCTGCAGCTCGTGCCGAATCTCGCCACGTCGTACAAGAACGTCAGCGAGAAGGTGTGGGAGGTGAAGCTGCGGCCGAACGTGAAGTTCCACAACGGTGAGCCGTTCGACGCCAACGCCGTCAAGTTCTCGTTCGAGCGGATCAACCGGGCGGACTTCAAGTCCCCGCAGAAGGGCTGGTTCAGCACGATCGAGCGCGTCGAGGTCGTCGATCCGCTCACCGTGCGCTTCCACACCAAGCAGCCGGACCCCGCGATGCCGGCCCGCATGACGCTGATGTACCAGCTCGCGCCGAAATACGTGACGCAGGTCGGCGATCAGCAGGCGAACCTCAAGCCCGTCGGCACCGGACCGTTCAAGTTCGTCGAGTGGCAGAAGAACGAGCGCATCGTCGTCGAGGCCAACGACGCGCACTGGAGCGGCAAACCGGCGGTGCGGAAGGCCACGTGGCGACCGATTCCCGAGCTTGGCGCGCGCATCGCGGCCCTGCAGACCGGCCAGGCCGACCTGATCGTCAACGTGCCGCCCGATCAGCTGCAAACGCTCGCCGCCACGAAGAGCGTGCGCGTGGAGAAGATCCCAAGCTGTCGCATCATCAATTTCGCCATCGCACAGATCAAGGGCGGGCCGCTTGCGGACAAGCGCGTGCGTCAGGCGCTCAACTACGCCGTCGACATGCAGGGCATCCTCGATGCCGTCCTGATGGGCAACGGCAAGCGCATCAACTCGTTCATGCCGACGAATGTTTGGGGCTACGACTCCGCGATTCCGCTCTACGAGTACAACCCGAAGAAGGCCAAGGAGTTGCTGGCCGCCGCCGGTCAGACGAACCTGACGCTGGTGCTGCAGGCGCCCAACGGTCGTTGGGCGATGGACAAGGACGTTGCGCAGGCCGTGGCGGGGCAGCTCACCGAGAACGGCATCAAGACGAACATCAAGATCATCGGCGAGTGGGGCGCCTACGTGCGTACGATCCTCGATCACAAGACCGAGGACGTCGCCATGAACGGCTGGTGCCTGCCGAGCCTGGAGCCCGATCACTGGGTCACGCCCAATCTCAAGACCGGCGAGCCGGTGTCGCAGTACGGCAATCCCGAGGTCGACAAGCTGATGGATCAGGCGCGTGCCGAGATGAACGTAGACAAGCGCAAGCAGCTCTACAGTCAGCTGCTGCGGCTCATCCACGACGAGGCGCCCTACATCTTCGGCTACCAGCAGATGGACATTTACGGCGTCAACAACCGGCTGAAGTGGACGCCGCGCGGCGATGAGTCGATCCGGCTGACGGAAATCTCGTTCTGATGATCGAGGAGCGCCACGGCTACGCCGGGGCGCGACGAGCGCGGGGGGGTGTGGGGGGCCATGTCGGGGCCCCCCACGTCCATCGATGACGTAATGCTGGGCTACGTCGCGCGACGGCTGCTGCAGAGCCTCGGCGTCCTGCTCGGCGTCTCCGTCATCGTCTTCGGGCTGCTGCATCTCACCGGCGATCCCACGCGCCTGCTCCTGCCGCTCGAGGCGCGCGAGGAAGACGTGCGACAGCTGCGCGCGCTCCTCGGACTCGACGATCCGCTCTGGCTTCAGTACGTGCGTTTTCTCGGACGCGCCGTCCGCGGCGACTTCGGCCTGTCGTTCAAGCACCAGGTTCCCGCCCTCACGCTGATCTTCCAGACGCTGCCGGCGACGCTGCAGCTGACCGCCGCCGGGCTCGGCCTGGCGCTCGTCGTGGCCGTGCCCGCCGGCATCCTCGCCGCGCTCCGGCGCAATTCGCTGCTCGACGCCGTCTGCTCTGTGGGCGTGCTGCTCGGTCAGGCGATGCCTGTTTACTGGCTCGGGCTGCTGTTGATCATGGTGTTCGCGGTCGGCCTTGGCTGGTTTCCCGCAGCGGGTCGCGACGGCCTGGCCTCGCTCGTGCTGCCGGCGACGGCGCTCGGCGCCTTCTCGATGGCGCGCATCGCGCGCATGGCGCGCTCGGGCATGCTCGAGGTGCTCGCGCAGGACTACGTGCGGACCGCGCGCGCGGCGGGCATCCGCGCGTTCGTGGTGACGTACAAGTACGCGCTCAAGAACGCGGCGATTCCGCTCGTCACGATCATCGGCCTGGAGTTCGGGATCCTGCTCGGCGGCGCGGTGATCACGGAGACCATCTTCGCGTGGCCGGGCGTGGGCCGACTGGCCGTCGACGCGATCTTCAGCCGCGACTATCCTCTCGTGCAGGCGATCGTCGCCGTGCTGGCGACGGTCTTCATCGTCATCAATCTCGCCGTCGACCTCGTCTACACGTATCTCGACCCGCGGATCGCCTACGTCCGGAGCGCGCGGTGAGTGTGATGGTCGACGCCGCGCCGGCCGTCACCGCGGCTCGGCGACGGCGCGTCAGCTTTCGCGCCGTCTTCGGCCTCAGCGCGCTGCTTCTGATCGGTGGCTCGGCTGTCTTGGCACCGCAGCTGGCGCCATGGGATCCTGGCAAGCAGATGCTGCTCAAGCGTCTGCGGCCGCCGATGTGGCAGGAGCGCGGCCTGCGCGAGCATCCGCTGGGCACGGATCATCTCGGCCGGGATATCCTCAGCCGCATTCTCTACGGCGGTCGCATCTCGCTCGGCGTCGGGCTCACCGCAGTGACGCTCTCGGCGCTGATCGGCGTCAGCTTCGGTCTCGTCGCCGGCTTCTTCGGCGGGCGCGCCGACGCGCTGATCATGCGCATCGTCGACGTCTTCCTCGCCATCCCCTACATCCTGCTCGCGATGGGCGTCGTCTTCGCCCTCGGCGCCAGTCTGCTGAACGTCATCCTCGTCATGGGCGCCACGCGCTGGGTCCAGTTCGCTCGCATCGTGCGTGCCGACGTCCTGTCTCTGCGCGAGCGCGAGTTCGTGGCCGGCGCGCGCGCGCGAGGCAACCGCTCGCTGCGACTGCTGCTGCGTCACGTGCTGCCGAACGCGCTCACGCCGATCATCGTCGTGGCGACGCTCGAGCTCGCCTTCATGATCATCTACGAGTCGGCGCTCTCGTTTCTGGGGCTCGGCGTCCAGCCGCCCACGCCGACGTGGGGCTGGATGCTCGCCGACGGCCGCAACTATGTGGCCACCGCCTGGTGGCTGGCGACCTTGCCCGGCCTCGCGATCATGCTCACGGTGCTGGCTGTGAACCTGCTCGGTGACTGGCTGCGCGACACCCTCGATCCGCGGTTGAAGGTCTAGCGATGGCGTTGCTCTCGGTCGAAGGCTTGCGCACGCAGTTCGACACCAGCGCCGGGAGTGTGCACGCGGTCGACGGCATCAGCTTCGCGATCGAGCGCGGAGAAATGCTGGGCCTGGTAGGCGAGTCCGGCTGCGGCAAGAGCGTGACCTCGTTGTCGATCATGCGACTGGTGCCGCCGCCAGGCCGCATCACCGCCGGCCGCGTGCGCCTCGACGGCGAAGATCTGCTGGACAAGGACGACGAGGCCATGCGGCGTGTGCGGGGCGCGCGCATGGCCATGGTGTTCCAGGAGCCGATGACGTCGCTCAATCCCGTCTTCACGATCGGCGACCAGATCGCGGCGGCGGTGCGCGCGCACGCGGGTGTCGGCCGCCACGCGGCCTGGGAGCGCGCCATCGAGATGCTGGACCACGTGCAGATGCCCGCGGCCCGCGAGCGCGCGCGAGAGTATCCCCATCAGCTTTCCGGCGGACTGCGCCAGCGCGCGATGCTCGCGCTCGCGCTGGCGCCCGGGCCCCAGCTCCTGATCGCGGATGAGCCGACGACGGCGCTCGACGTGACCATCCAGGCGCAGATTCTGGAGCTGTTGCGGCGCCTGCAGGCCGAGCGGGGCATGGCGGTGCTGCTCATCACGCACGACCTGGGCGTCGTCGCCGAAGTCTGTCACCGTGTCGCGATCATCTACGCCGGCCGCATCGTGGAGATGGCGCCGGTCGGCAGCATCTTCAGCTCGCCGATGCATCCGTACACGCGAGGCCTGCTGCGCTGCCTGCCGCACCCGAGCCGATTCGGTCAGCCGTTGTCGTCCATCGACGGCGCGCCACCCGATCTCCGTCGGGTCGGCGGCGGGTGCCGCTTCGCGCCACGCTGTCCATCCGTGAGAGACAGCTGCCGGGTGGACGAGCCTGCGCTCATGGAGCGCAGCCCCGGGCACCTCGTGGCCTGTCCGTGGTGAGCGCGTGGCGGCGCTGATCGAGGTCGAGCGACTCGAGAAACAGTTCACCGTGGGCGGCGCGTGGCTGCGCGGCCGCCGCCGTGTCATTCGCGCCGTCGACGGCGTCAGCTTCGCCATCGAGCGCGGCGAGGTGTTGGGGCTCGTCGGCGAGTCCGGCTGCGGCAAGTCCACCACCGGCCGCCTGCTGCTGAGACTGGTCGAGCCCACGGCCGGACACATCCGCTTCGAGGGGCACGATCTCGTCGCGCTCTCGCCGCCGAGACTCTGGGCGACGCGTCAGCGAATGCAGATCGTGTTTCAGGATCCGTTCGCGTCGCTCAATCCGCGCATGCGCGTCGGCCGCATCATCGCCGAGCCGCTCGCGATCTATGGGCGCGCCGACGCCGCGGAGCAACGCCGCCAGGTCGCCGAGCTTCTGGACGTGGTCGGGCTCGACCCGCGGTTCGCCGAGCGCTATCCGCACGAGCTCTCAGGCGGCCAGCGCCAGCGTATCGGCATCGCGGCGGCGCTCGCGCTGCGCCCGAGCCTGATCGTCGCCGATGAGCCCGTCTCCGCGCTCGACGTGTCCGTGCAGGCGCAGGTGCTGAATCTCTTGATGGATCTGCGCCGGCGCTTCGGCTTGACCTATCTCTTCATCTCACACGACCTGCACGTCGTCCTGCATATGTCCGATCGGGTGGCCGTGATGTACCTCGGCGAGATCGTCGAGATCGGCCCGCGCGATGCCCTGCACCGCACGCCCAAGCATCCGTACACGCAGGTGTTGCTCTCGGCCGTGCCCGTCGCGGATCCGACGCTGCGGCGCGAGCGTATCGTCCCTAAAGGCGAGGTGGCGAGCCCGCTCGCCGTCCCGAGCGGGTGCCGCTTCCATCCGCGCTGTCCGTTCGCGTTCGAGCGGTGTCGCGTCGAGCGGCCGGCGCTGCGCGCGGTGGACGACGGCCGCCAGGCCGCCTGCCACCTCTACTGATCGATCACGTCCTCGGCGCGCGCCAGGAGTGTTGGCGGAATCGTGATACCGAGCGCTCTGGCCGTTTTGAGGTTGAACGACAGCATGAACCGCGTCGGCCGCTCGACCGGAGTCAAGGCCGGCGGCTGACCACCGACGATCTTCGTGGCGAGGGTCGCGGCCTGCGCGTACATGTTCTTGACGTCGGGCCCGTAGGCGACGAGCCCGCCGTCGTGCGCGTAACCCGGAAACGGCATGAGCGTCGGCAGTCGCTGACGCGCGGCGAGCTCGATGATGCTTCGGCGTCCCGAGTTGAGAATCGGTGAGGTCAGGACGATCATCCCGTTCGGCCGCTCACGCATGGCGTCGCGAAATGCACCGTCGATCTCCGCCGTCGTCCGCGCTTCGACGGCATGCAGCGTGAGGTTCAGAATCTGCGCGGCCCGGCGCGCCGCATCGAGCTGCGCCGGGCCGGTGGCGGGATCCCACAGCACCGCAACGCGCGTGAGCGCCGGGACGGTGCCCTTGAGAATCTCGAGCCACTTGCCCGCGAGCTCGGGAAAGTCCATGAACACACCGGTGACGTTGCCGCCAGGACGCGGCAACGTCTTGACGAATCCCGATGCCACCGGATCGCTTTCGAGGTCGAGAGCGACGACCGGAATCGTCGAGGTGGTGGCGTGGATCGTGATCGTCGCCGGCCGGGCCACGGCGAAGAGGAGATCCGGCTGGGTCTTCGCCAGCTCGCCGGCGAGGCGTGCCAGCTCGCGGCCGTCGCCGGTTCGGACATCGAGCGTGAGGTTGCGCCCCTCCACGTAGCCGCTGGCGGCAAGCGTTTCGCGGAACCCCTGGAAGTTGCCGCGGAACACGGCGTTGTCGGCGCCGGGATAGAGCACGCCGATGCGTACCGCCTTCTTCGGTGCGCCGGGCTCTCTCTGCGCCTGAGCGTTCGGCGGCGGCCCGAAGAACAGCGCCGCGATGACAGCAGCCGCGATACCGGCGACAAACAAGGGACGACGTTTCACGCTCAGCTCACCTCCCGCTCGACGCGACGACCGGCCTGATAGACATCGAGCACCGCCCACAGCGCCGTGATCTCCTTCGTGGGATCGCCGCGCACGATGAGCGCGTCGGCGGCACGCCCAGGCGCCAGGCGTCCGGCCGCCGTTCCGACGCTGATGGAGTCGGCGGCGCCTGCGGTGCCCGCGACGATCGCGTCCCCATACGTGAGCCCGGCCTGAGCGAGCATGTGGATCTCGTGCACGAACTCGCCGGGCGCGTACCAGCCCCACGGCGAATCCGAGCCGGCCGTCATCCGCACGCCGGCCTCGGTCATGCGTCGCACGGCGTCGATCTTCACGTCGAGCGCTCGCCGAGCCGCGTCCAGCTCGCCGACGAGCGCGGGCGTCAACAGCCCCTGGCGCGCGCACGCCTCGCGACGCCGCTCGATGCCCGCGCGCTGCACGTACAGCGTCGGATTGACCCACGCCTTCGCCTTCGCCAGTCGATCGACGAGGTCGGGACGATAGCGATATGTGCCGTCGGGCTCGTTGAAGATGCAGTGGATGATCATGTCGACGTCCGCGTCCAGACAGTTCTGAACGGACTGCGCCGAGGTGCAATGCGCGGCCGTCAGCTTGCCGTGGCGGTGCGCCTCGTCACTCATGGCCGCCAGCTCGGACACGGTGTACGAGGCGCGGTTGGGATCCGAGGTTCGCGTCGAGCCGCCGCTGGCCACGATCTTGATGTAGTCGGCGCCTTCCTTCAGCAGCTTGCGCACCTCGGCGCGCACCGCCGCTTCGCCGTCCGCTTCCGAACCGAAGTACCCCATGTGGCCGCCGGTGATCGTGATCGGCCGGCCGCAGATCACCATGCGCGGCCCCGGCGCCAGCCGGCGCCGGATGCCCTCGCGCAGAGAGAACGCCACCTTGCCCTTGGCGCCGTTCTCGCGCAGCGTCGTCACACCCGAATGCAGCAGCGTGCGCGCGTTCTTCGCCGCCTGCAGCAGCAGGATGTCGTCGTCTTCTTTCGCGATGTCGTCACCGAGCGTGCCGTCGCCCGGCGCGACCAGATGCGTGTGCGCATCCACGAGGCCGGGCAGGATCGTGGCGTCGCCGTAATCGCGTCGATCGACGTCGGCGCCTGCCGGTGCCTGCACCTCGGCGGCGCGGCCGAGCGCAAGAATGCGATCGCCGTCGATGAGCATCGCGGCCGGCTGCAGCGCGGCGGCGCCGCTACCATCGAGCAGGCGAGCAGCCGTGATCAGCGTGAAGCGCGTGGAAGGCGCAGGCATGCAGAGCGGCAGACTAGCGTCACAGTGGCTTCTGGGTCAAACGGAGGCTGTCAGTGCGCGGCGGCTTGGCTGGCCAGAATCGCGTCAGCGAGCGCTTTGTGGTGCGCGCACACGACATCGAAGGCGCAGGGCTCGCCCGTGTCGCAGGGCAGCTTTTCGCGCAGAGTTTCTCGGTCTTCGCTGACCGCTTTGTGGATCTGCTCGGCGATGAGCCTGAGCAAAACGTCCCAGTCGCCCGTCGAGCCGGCGATGCTCTTGGTGTACATCGTGAGGACATGACGCGCATGGCTGTCGGCAGGCGAGTTCATGCTATGTCCCCCCTCTGACCCCGCTCTGGCAAGGACCGCGCCAGGCTGTTTGTCGCCAAAAAATTCAGAGACTTATGAACAGCCAGCGGCGTGGGGGCGTCATTTGGTCTGACGTTAGCGGACGACGTGGCACCCAGTTGTGATAGTCTCTCCGCCGCCCGGCTTGGTCGCCGATGACCGGTGGCCTCGAGGCGAGGAGGTCCCCTATGCAGGTCACGGCGTTCTCGACACCGAAGAAACCCGACTGGCGCTGGCGTATCGTCAACTACGCCGGCGAGACCCTCCAGGAATCGCGCGAGTCGTTTCCGACCATCGCCGCCGCCGTGGCCCGCGGCACCGAGTACATGAGCCGCCTGCGCGCGGATCGCTCGGCTCCCGTGCGCGCGTGGCGCTCGACGTCACACCTGCGCAGCGCTCGCTGACCGGATCGCGGTTGCGCGCCGGCGTTCGCCGGCGCGCCGTGGTTTCCTAACGCGCCGTCTTTCCCTGCGGTAGGTCGTACAGCCGGCACACGTTGTCGAACACGATCTTGCGCCGCACGCGCGGCGAGATGCCCGCCAGGTTCTTTTCGATCGTGGCATGCGACTCCGGCCAGATGCAGTCGGGGTGCGGATAGTCGGCGCCCCAGATGATGTTGTCCTCGCCGATCAGCGGAATGATCGGCTCGAGATACTGGTCTTGCTGGTACGTCACGAAGCCCTGCCGTTTGAAGTAGTCGCTCGGCTTCATCGAAAAGCCCAGGCCGCGCGCCCGGTCGTGATATTCGGTGTCGAGCCGGTCGAACACGTACGGCAGCCACGTCACGCCCGACTCGCCGAGCACGAAGTTGAAGTCGGGATACTTCTCACACGCGCCCGAGGCGAGCAGCGACACGAGCACCTCCATCGTGTCGAGCTGGAACAGCGCCGAGCGCACCAGGCGCCACTGCAGATTGAATTCCTTTTCCATCTCGGGGTTGTCCGGCGCACGGAGCCCCTTGAAGCCGGTGGAGTGGAACGAGATCGGGAACCGGCACTCCGCCGACGCCTCCCACAGCGCGTACCACGCGCTGTGGTAGAGCGGCGGGCTCATCCGCTTGAACGCGAGGTCGCCGCCGCGCAGGCCCATCTTCGCGCAGCGCCGCACCTCGGCGGCGGCGTCGACGGGATCCGTGTTCGGGATGATGGCCAGCGGGAACACGCGCGCGGGATCCGAGCGCTTCGCGAAATCCGCTGCCCAGTCGTTGTAGATCTTGTTGGCCCACGAGCGGCGATCGGCCGCGTCGATCAGGTCATTGATCATCAGGCAGCCATACACGACTTCCGCCTCGACGCCGTCGCGGTCGAGGTCGGCCAGCCGCAACTCCGCCGTGGTCGGGCGCGGGCGCACGCCAGCGGCGTTGCCCCACTCGAAGCCCAGGTCTTTCATCTCGTCGATGTGGCCGAACATCCCCTTCGTGTACTTCAGGAAGCCGGGACCGACGCCGTTCCACATCCCGCGGTCCTGCGCGTCGACGAACCAGTGCAGGCCGTCCTCCAGCTCTTCCACGCGTGGCGCCATCAGCTTCCACTTGGCCGGCGCCTGGGACGACCAGAGGTCGGGTGGGCAGTACGTGAGATCGATGTGGTTGTCGCCGGAGATCAGACGATCCTGCGTCACGGCCATGGCATCGCTCCTGGCGTTGAAGGTGGCGTGATCGTAGCCCGGTTTAGCTGCAAACGCCACCGCGCGCCTTAGAATGACCCGATGACAGGACTGGGCCAATGACCGCCGCGCAGCTGTCCGTCGCGTTCTTCCTTCAGATGGCGATCGTCCTCGCAGCGTGCCGGCTCGTCGGTTTCGTCGGCCGCCGGCTCGGGCAGCCGCAGGTCGTCGGTGAGATGGTCGCTGGCGTGCTGTTGGGTCCGTCCTTGTTCGGTTGGCTTCTGCCGGACCTTCATGCGCAACTGTTTCCCCCCCAATCGCTTCAGATTCTCTACGTCGGGGCGCAGCTCGGCGTCGGCCTCTACATGTTCCTGGTCGGCGTGGAGTTCAAGACCGAGCTCTTGCGCAGCCGTCTCGCCAGCGCGCTCGGAGTGTCGGTGTCGGGCATGCTCGTGCCGTGCGCGCTCGGCTCGGGGCTCGCGGTCGTCTTCGTGCGCATGCCTGGCCTCTTCGCCGAACGAACGACGACGGCCGAGGCGATGCTGTTCCTCAGCGCGGCGATGTCGATCACCGCGTTCCCGGTGCTTGCGCGCATCATCCAGGAGCGCGGCCTCACGGGTACCCGGCTCGGCACGCTGGCGCTGGCCGCGGGCTGCATCGATGACGCGGCGGCGTGGTGCGTGCTGGCGGTGGTGTTGGCGAGCTTCGGCGCCGGCGCCGTGTCGCCTGCGGCCACGATTCTGGCAGGAGCTGGCTATGCGCTCCTGATGCTCACGCTCGGCCGCCGCGCGCTCCGCGGGCTCGAGACGCAGGCGCGGCAGGCGGGCGGTGTCACACCGACGGCGCTCGCTGTTATCCTCATTCTCTTCACGCTCGCGGGTTGGCTCACCGACACGATCGGTCTGCACACGGTGTTCGGCGGCTTCCTGCTTGGCGTGGCCATGCCGCGCGGAGTGCTTTCGCGCGAGCTCACGCGCCAGCTCGAGCCCTTCGCGGTCGTATTCCTCCTGCCGATGTTCTTCACGTACTCCGGGCTCAACACGCGGCTCGATCTCGTCACCGAGCCCACGCTGCTTGCCATCGCCATCGTCGTGCTCGCCGCGGCGTGCCTGGGCAAGGGTGTGGCGTGTTGGGGCGTCGCGCGCTGGCAGGGCGAGAGCCAGCGCACGGCGCTCGCCATCGGCACGCTGATGAACACGCGCGGAATGATGGAGCTGATCGTCGTCAACATCGGCCTGCAGCACGGCATCATCCGCCCGCCGCTGTTCTCCGTGCTCGTCCTGATGGCCGTCGTCACCACGCTGATGACCTCGCCGCTGTTCGCGTGGATTTACGGCCGCGACGCCGCCGGCGTCGCCGCGTCGGACGCGGCACGCTCGGAGGCGTGACGTCGGTCACGCTACGCCGCGCTACCGGTTCGCGCGCTCGAGTACCGCGTGCAGCAGCACGTTCACGCCGGGCAGCGAGTCCTCCAGCCGTGTGTGCTCGTTCTCGTTGTGCGAGATGCCGCGCTCGCACGGGGTGAAGATCATGGCCGTGGGGGCCACGCGCGACACGTAGTACGCGTCGTGGCCGGCCTGGCTCGGCAGGTCGAGCGACGGCGCCCTGAGCCGCTCGGCCGTGCGTCGGATCAAGCTCACCAGCTCCGGATCGAACCGCTCGGAGCCGAACTGCCACGTCTCGACGACGTCCATCTCGACCTGCGCCCGCTGCGCGCATTCGCGCATGGCGCGGCGCACATCGGCCACCATGCGCTCGACCGTCGTCACGTCGGGGTGGCGAACATCGACCATCACCCTGGCCCAGTCCGGCAGGATGCCCGTGAGATTCGGCCATACCTCGATGCGCGAGGTCGTGGCTTTACCCTCGGGCGCCGCAGCGAAGCCGATCTCGTTGACGGCGACGATCAGCATGGCGGCGCCGACGAGCGCGTTGCGTCTCGCGGCCATCGGTGTCGGCCCGGAGTGCGCCGTCTCGCCGCGGATCTCGATCGCCATCCCGCGGACCCCGTACGTGCCAGAAACGACGCCGACGGGAATGCCTTTGTCGTCGAGCAACGGGCCCTGCTCGATGTGCAGCTCGAAGTACGCGTCGACGGTGCGGCCGCCGACCGGTGCGGTGCCCGCATAGCCGATGCGCTCGAGCTCCGCGCCGACGGTGCGGCCGGCGTCGTCCACGCGCGCGTGCGCCCAGTCGAGCGTGCGGACGCCGGCCCAGACGGCGGAGCCGAGCATCGGCGGCGAAAAGCGCGCTCCCTCCTCGTTGGTCCAGTTGACGATCTCGATCGGCCGCCGCGTGCGCACGCCGGCGTCGTTCAGCGTGCGAACGACCTCGAGCGCCGCGAGCACGCCGAGGATCCCGTCGTAGCGGCCGCCCGCGATCTGCGTATCCAGATGACTGCCGATGAGCACCGCCGGCAGCGCGTCGTCGGCGCCGGCGCGGCGGGCGAACATGTTCCCCATCCGATCGACGGTGATGGAAAGCCCGGCGTCGCGACACCAGCCTGCGAAAAGATCGCGCATCTCGCGATCGGCGTCGGTCAGCGCCAGGCGGCGTAGCCCATTCGGCGTGCGGCCCGGGCCGATATGCGCCGAGGCCATGATCGTGTCCCAGAGTCGCGCACCGTTGACGGACAGGGCCGTGGCGTTCATACGAGCACGGTGTCGAGGAACCGCCGCAGCCGCTCGTGGCGCGGGCGAGAAAAAATTTCGGCCGGCGTCCCCGTCTCGATGATCCTGCCCTGATCCAGGAACATCACGCGGTCGGCAACCTTTCGTGCGAACCCCATTTCGTGTGTGGCCACCAGCATCGTCATGCCTTCGCGCGCAACCTGCTCCATCACGCGGAGCACCTCGCCCACCAGCTCGGGATCCAGTGACGACGTCGGCTCGTCGAACAACATGACGCGCGGCTCCATGGCGAGCGCGCGCGCGATCGCCACGCGCTGGCGCTGCCCGCCGGACAGATGCTCGGGATAGACCTCCAGCTTGTCGGCGAGCCCGACTTTCGCCAGCAACGCGCGGCCCTTCGCGGCCGCCTCCGTCACAGGAATGCGCTTCACCGTCACCAGCCCCTCGATCACGTTCTCGAGCGTGACCATGTGCGGCCACAGATTGAAGTGCTGAAAGACCATGCCGATCTCGGCGCGTGCTCGGGCCAGCTCGAACGCGCTCGCCCGGCGCTCGCCTTCCCAACCCATGCGTCGGCCGCCGACACGCACGACACCCGACGTCGGCTCCTCGAGATAGTTGATGCAGCGGAGCAGCGTGCTCTTGCCCGAGCCACTCGGCCCGATCAGGCACACGACCTCTCCGGCCGCCACCGACACGCTTACGCCGTCGAGCGCGCGCACCGCGCCGAAGTGCTTGGTGAGATTTTCGATCTCGATCACGATGCGGGCGTGCTCGGCAGCGGCGTGTCGAGTCGCAGCCGCCGGCGGCGCGCACCCCCCAGCCCACGCTGCTCATACGCGGTCGTGCGCTCCAGGTACATCTGCAGCGCGCTCAGTCCGCTGGTGAGCACGAGATAGATCGCGCCGGTGACGGTGAGAATCTCGATCGCCCGATACGTGCTGCTGTAGATCATCTGCGCCGTCAGCATCAGCTCGGGCACCGTGATGACGGAGGCGAGCGACGAGTTCTTGCAGTGCGAGATCGCATTGCCCATGTACGGCGGAATGATGATGCGTACGGCCTGCGGCACGACGATGCGGCGAAGCACCTGGTCGTAACGCATGCCGACCGCATACGCCGCTTCGAGCTGGCCGCGATGCACCGCCTGAAGCCCGGCGCGGATGATCTCGGCGTTGTAGGCGGCCGCGCTCGCCGACATAGCGATGATAGCGGCGGGAAACGCGTCCAGCGTGAGCCCGAACGCAGGCGCGGCGTAATACACGAAGAACAGATGGAGCAGCAGCGGCGTGCCGCGCACCACCCAGATGTAGGCGATCGCCGGGCGCCGCAGCCATCCGCGAGGCGACATGCGCGCCAGGGCGACGAAGAACGCGGCGACCGTGCCGAGCACCTGGCTCAGCACGAACAGCGCGATCGTCATCAGCGAGGCCGTCAACAAGATAGGCAGGTATTTCCAGGCCACGCCGAAGTCCAGGTGCATGTCAGGGCACCTGATCGATCAGCTGCGCGCTGAAGTTGTCGATGCCGAAGTACTGCTTGGCCCACCGATCGAGCAGGCCCTCTTTGCGCATGGCTCGGATCGCCTCGTCCATCTTGGCCTTGAGCTGCGCCGAGCCCTTTTGCATCGGGACGCCGACGTAGCGGACGACATATGGCTGGCCGACGATCTTCGCGACGCCGGGCTTGTCCTTGATGAAGTTGGCGGCTGCCGTGTCGGGTGCCACCGCGGCCTCGATGCGGCCGATTTCCATGTCGGCGAACATCTCGGCGTAGCCCGCATAGCCTTTGAAGCTCTTGAACGCGCCGTGCTCCTTCTCGATCGCTTTGGCTGGAATCTCGCCGTCCATGCCGCCGGAAATCGCGCCGACCGTGCGGCCTTTGAGATCCGTCGGTCCATGGATGTCGGGCACACCAACCTTGGCGACCACCACCACGGCGGAGCGCGAGTACGGGATCGAGTAGTCGAACATCTCCTTGCGCTCCGGCGTCACATTGACGTTGGAGAAGACGGCATCGAAGCGCCCCGTCTGCAGGCCGGGCAGGATACCTTTCCAGTCCAGACGCACGAGATCGAGCTTGACGCCGATGTGCTTGGCGATGAACTTGCCCACCTCGATGTCGTAGCCGACGAGCTCGTTCTTGTCGTTGAGAAACGTCACCGGCGGAAGATTGCCGCTGGTCGCGGCCACCATATGACCGCGCTTCGTGATCTCGGGCAGATCGGCGGCCTCGGTCCCGGCGGCCGGCAGCAGCAACGCCAGAAGCAACAGCCCGCCCACGAATCTCATGGCTTCGTCTCCTTCTCTCGTTCAGAGCGCTCGCGCCACGCGCGTGCCGTCGAGGATGGCGTCGTGAACCCTGCGCGGCGAGTACGCGTCGCCGATGACCTTGAGCTCCGCGACCTTGCCTTCGAGCTCGCGCGAGAGCGGATCATGGGCCTTGCCACCGAACGCGATGACCACGGAATCCGCCTCGACGATCGCTTCGGCATTCGAGAACGTGTGACGTGTCCGCACGCCCTGCGGCAGGACCTCGATCGCACGCGTCATCGGCTGCAGCGTCACCCCGCGCGCGAACAGCCGCGCGTAGAGATCCGACCGCGTGCCCTCGTCGATGTCTTCGCCCACCATGAAGTAGCGGCACATGATCGTCACCTGGGCGCCCCGCTCGGCGAGAAAGTCCGCCGTGCTCGGCGCCGCGAAGTAGCCCTCCTCGTCGACGATGACCACTCGGCGGCCCGGCGCCGTGCGTCCCATCAGCACGTCGACCGTCGTCGACACGTGTGGCAACTTCACGCCCGGAATGTCCGGCAGCCGCTGCGTCGCGCCAGTCGCGACGATGACCGCGTCGGGCCGCAGCGCAAGAACGTCGGCGCCGGACGCCCGCGTATTGAGGCGGATCTCCACGCCGGCTTTCTTCGCCTGGTTGGCGAGCCACGCGGGGATGTTGGCGTAGTCCTCGCGCTTCGGCGCGCGCGCGACGGCCAGCACCTGGCCGCCGACAGTGGCCGTCGCCTCGAACAAGATCGTGTGATGGCCGCGCAGCGCGGCGACGCGCGCCGCCTCGAGTCCCGCCACGCCGCCGCCCACGACGACGACGCGGCGCCGTGTCGAGGCCGGATGGATCTGGAGCAGCTCGGCCTCGCGCCCGATGGCGGGGTTCTGAACACACGTGATCGCCTTGCCCTGACGCAGGCGGCCGATGCAACCCTCGGAGGCGCCGACGCACACGCGCACATCGTCGAGCCGTCCGTCGGCGACCTTCTTCGGCATCTCGGGGTCGGCGATCAGCGCGCGCGTCATACCGACGAGGTCGCAGACGCCGCTCGCGAGCGCCGCTTCCGCCTGCTCGGCCGTCACCATGCGGCCGGCCACGATCACCGGCACGCGCACGACGCTCTTCGTGAGCGCGGCCAGATCGTTGAAGACGCCGCGTGGATGATAGTGCGACGGCGTGACGGCTGCTTCGTAGCGCAGCGTCTCGGTGTTGGAGCCGCTCACCATCCAGTAGTCCGCGATGCCGAGCGCGTCGAGCCGCCGCGCGATCTCCAGCAGCTCCTCCCGCGTGAGACCGCCTTCGACGAAATGGTCGCCGCTGTGGCGCAGCCCGATGATGAAGTCGCGTCCCACCGTCTCGCGGAGCGCGCGCAGCACCTCGGTGGGCAGTCGCAGGCGATTCTCGAGGCTGCCGCCGTATTCGTCGGTGCGGGTGTTGGCCAGCGGCGAGATGAAGTTCTCCAGCAGATGGCCGCCGTAGAGCGGGATGTCGGCGCCGTCGTAGCCGCCTTTCTTGAGCCGCACCGCCGCCGCCGCCCACGCGTCGATGACCTCACGGATCTCCGCCTTCGTCATCACGTGCGGCCACTCGCGGTGGCGCTCCTCGCGTGTGTCCGACGGCGCCCAGAGCGCCGTGCCCGAATACCAGGAGTGGCCGCGGCGCCCCCGGTGAGAGATCTGCGACAGGCACAGCGCGCCGTGACGATGGACTGCCTCGCTCATCTGCCGGAACTGCGGGATGACGCTGTCGTCCCAGTTGTTCACCTCGCCCCAGTCATTGATGGAGCTCGGATGGATGCTCGAGGAGCCGAACATCATCACCACGCCGCAGCCGCCCCGCGCCTTTTCCTCGTGGTAGCGGATATACCGCTCGGTGATGTTGCCCTTCTCGCCGAAGGCGGCGCCGTGCGGCGTGGACACGATGCGGTTCTTCGCCTCGGCGTGGCCGATGCGAATAGAGCTGAAGAGTCGGGTGAAGGCGCTCATGACTTCAGCCGCGCGTCATAGAGGAACAGCATGTTGTCGATCCACGGCTTCCAGTCCAGCCGGTTGCTGATGCCGAAGATGTGCGCCTGCTGGTACGCCTTGACGATCGGCGCGTCCTCGAAGATGATCTCCTGCGCCTTGAAGTAGAGCGCGCGGCGCTTGTCCGGATCGTTCGTCCCCTGCGCCTCCTCGAGGATCTTGTCGAGCGTCTCGTTCTTGTAGATCGCCAGCGAGGATTTGCTGTGCAGCGAGCTCACCAGCAGGTCGCCGTCGAACACGCCGGCTCCGCCCCACGCCACCATGTACGCCGGCAGCAGCTCGCGCTTGCGCCACTTCGTCGTGTACACGCTCTGCTCCCACACCTGCACGCCGGCCTTGATGCCCACCTTGGCGAGCATGGCCGCCATCGCCTGCATCACCTCGATGTCGTTCATGTAGCGGCGGTTGGGCGCGTGCAGCGTCATCTCGAAGCCGTTGGCGTAGCCCGCTTCTCGCAGCAGCGCCTTGGCGCGCTCGGGATCGTAGCCCCACCACTTCATGTTGGGATTGAACCCGAACGCCTCGCGCTCGAGCGGCACGCCGAGCACCTGGCCGTAGCCTTCGAGCACGGTCTTGATGATCGTGTCCATGTCGATGGCGTAGTTGATCGCGCGGCGCACGCGCACGTCCTGCCAGGGGCCCGGCATCAGGTAGTTCGTCATCTTCACCATGATCACGAAGCCGCCGAGCGTGCTGATCTCGGTGCGGGCGACACCGCTCGTCTTGATCCTGGCTACCTGGTCGGGCGGCACGTCGCTGACGAGATCCGCCTGCCCCGACAGCAGCGCGGCGACCCGCGTCGTCAGCTCGGGCACCGGCCGGAAGACGAGCCGCTCGATCGCCGGCGCGCCGCGGTGATAGTCGCGATTGGCCTCGAGCACGAGCCGGTCGTCCTTCACCCATTCGACGAACTTGTACGGTCCGCTGCCGACCGGCTTGACCGCGAAGCCGGCGTCGCCCACCTGCTCGATGTACTTCGGCGGCACGATGCCGACGGTGCCGCAGTGTCCGGGGCTCATCCGCACGGGCAGCAGCGGGAAGGGCTTGCTCGTCACTACGTTCACGGTCAGCGGATCCACGACGTCGACGTGATCGATGGGCGCGATGCTGGTGCGGCCCGGCGCGCCCTGCTTGGGATTCAGCATCCGCTCGATGCTGAACTTGACGGCCGCCGCGTCGAGCGGCTCACCGTTGTGGAATTTGAGACCGCGCCGGAGCTTGAACTGCCACGTCGTGTCGTTCACGAGCCGCCATGATTCGGCGAGATTGCCCTCGAGCTTCAGCGTCTTGAGATCCCGTCGCAGCAGCGTGTCGAATAGCTGCCGGTCCGGCTCGTGCGCGTTCTTGTCGCAGTGCATGTGCCAGTCGAGCGTGGCGGCCTCGCCCGACTGCACGACGACGACCGGCTTGGGCTGCGCCTGCGCGCCCGCGGCGAGCAGCCCCAGCGCCATGACCGCTGCCAACACGATCCGTCTCATGAGTTGCTCCTCCTCAGAAGCGGTCCACGGTCGCCCGCGTCTGCAGATACGGGTCGAGCGCGTCGCGCAATGCGTCGCCGATCAGGTTGATCGCCATCACCGTCGCGAACAGGGCGACACCGGGCGAAAGAGCCAGCCAATAGCGCGTGTCGACGAACTGACGTCCCTCGGCCAGCATGCCGCCCCACGACGGGATCGACAGCGGCACGCCGAGGCCCAGAAAGCTCAGGCCCGCCTCGGTGAGGATCGCGCCGGCGACGCCGAACGTCGTGACGACGATCAGGGAGGCGCTGACGTTCGGCAGGATGTGGCGCATCACAATGCGGGGCACCGACATGCCGAGCGAGCGCGCCGCGTCGACGTAGGCGCGCTCGCGCACGGCCAGCGTCTCCGCGCGCACCACGCGCGCGTACGTAGCCCAGCTGCTGAGCCCGACCACGAGGATGATGTTGCGAATGCTCGGTCCGAGCACACCGATCACGGTGATCGCGAGCAGGATGAACGGAAACGCGAACTGCATGTCGGCCAGCCGCATGATCAGCTGGTCGGCGGCGCCGCCTCGGATTCCTGCTGTCAGACCGAGCGTCGTGCCGACGCTACCCGCCAACAACACGGCAGAGAGTCCGATCAACACCGACGTCCGCGCGCCGTGAATGACCCGGCTCAGGATGTCGCGGCCGAGCTGGTCCGTGCCGAGCACCGCCAGGTCACCGTCGGGCGTGCGCGCCGTCGGCGGGGTGAAGCGCGCGAGCAGCCGCTGCTCGTTGGGATCGGCGGGCGCCAGCGCGCCCGGAAGCAACGCCGAAAGCGCGACCACGGCCACTGCGGCGAGGCCCAAGCCCGCCCCCGGCGACCCGAAGAGCGCGCGCGTGCGGCGGCCGCTAGGCAAGACGCACCCGCGGGTCGAGGGCCATATAAAGGACGTCGATCGCCGCATTCAGAAGAAGCAGACTCGCCGCCACCGTGAACACCACCGCCTGCAGCAGCGGCACGTCCTTGTTGACCACCGCTTCGACCGCCAGACGGCCGACGCCGGGATACGCGAACACGGCTTCGGTGATGACGGCACCTCCCAGCAGATTGCCGAGCTCGAGGCCGATGGCGGTCACGATCGGGATTGCCCCGTTGCGAAGCGCGTGGCGCAGGACGACACCCCACTCGCTGATGCCCTTGGCGCGCGCCGTGCGGAGAAAATCCTGATGGAGCACCTCGAGCATGCTCGAGCGCGTGATCCGCGCGGTGCGCGCCATCGCCCACACGCCGAGCGTCAGGGCCGGCAGCGCGAGCGCCACAAGCCCCTCGCCGCCGTACACGGGCACCCATCGCAGCTGCACCGCGAAGACGAGGATCAACAGGATGCCCAGCCAGAACGTCGGCATGCACTGCCCCGACAGCGCGAACGTCATCGCGAGGCTGTCGAGCACCGAATTGCGCCGCAGCGCGGACACGATGCCGAGCGGCAGCGCCAGCGCCACGGCCAGAACCATCGCCGCCACGGCGAGCTTCACCGTCGCCGGAAAGCGCGCGAGCACGAGCGGCAGTGTCGGTTGCTGGTGGCGCAGCGAGCGTCCGAAGTCGCCGTGGACTGCGCGCAGGAGGAAGAGGCCATACTGCTCCACCAGCGGACGGTCGAAGCCGAGCGCCGCTCGCACGATCTCGTAGTCCTTCTGCGTGCCCTCGGGGCCGACGTAGAGCGCGGTCGGATCGCCGGAGAGGTGCACGACGAGAAACACCGCGAGCGTGATGCCGAACAGGAGCACGATCGCCCACGCGAGCCGCCGCGACAGGTAGCCGATCACGAGCGGAACGTACAGTACAATGCGGCCTCCAACCAAGGGGGGTTCGATGCGACGACGAGCGTTCGTAACCACCATCGGCGGCGGGCTCGCGGGCATCCTCGCGTCCCGGCGCGCACCGGCCTGGGCTCAGGCCGTGCGCATCCATCTCCTGCACTGGCCGAATTTCATCCCGGAGGCCGACGTCGAGCTGCGTCGGCAGATCACCGAGTACAACCGGCAGATGAAGACCGACGTCTTCATGGAGAACATCAACGGCAACGACATCCAGGCGCGGATCACCGCCGCCGTGCAGTCGGGTACCGGCCCCGACATCTTCTTCATGCTGCACAACTGGCCGCATCTCTACGCCAACGCGCTCGCCGACGTCTCCGACCTCTGCGAGTGGAAGGCGAAGGAGCAGGGCGGCTACTACTTCCAGTCGGAGTCCGCGGCCAAGGACGGCCGGCGCTGGCTGGCGCTGCCGTACGGAATCGTCGGCAACCAGATCGCGTATCGCAAGTCGTGGCTGGCCGAGATCGGCGCGCAGCCACCGAAGACCCTCGACGACTACCGCCGCGTCGGCGCTGCACTGAAGAAGAAGGGCCATCCGGTCGGCCAGACGCTCGGCCACACCTATGGCGATGCGCCGACGTGGACGTACCCGCTGCTGTGGACGTTCGGCGCTGCCGAGACCGATCCCACCGGCAAGAAGGTCGTGATCAACAGCAAGAACGCCGTGGATTCGGTCAAGTGGATGACGGCGTTTTGGAAAGAGGCGTGCGACGAGGCCGGGCTGGCGTGGGACGACACGAACAACAACCGCGCCTTCCACGCGGGCGAGATCGGCATCACGCTGAACGGCGCGTCGATCTACATCTTCGCCAAGCGCAACCCCGACAAGATCAAGGACACCAACGGCGAGCCGATGTGGCGGGACATCAGCCACTTCAATTACCCCGACGGGCCGGCGGGCAAGACGCCGACCTATCACCTCGTCACGTCTCACGCGGTGATGAAGTATTCGAAGAACCTGCAGGCCGCGAAGGAGTTCCTGAAGCACATCCACAGCAAAGAACAGTTCGCCAAATGGTTCGAGATCAGCTACGGCTTCGACGTCGGCGCGACGCCGTTCTGGGAAAACCACGCGCTGTGGAACACGATCGACGACGCGATGAAGCCGTATCGCTACACGGGTCGCGGCTCACGCATGATGGGTTTCGCCGGCCCCGCGAGCGCCAAGGCCGGCGAAGTCTACTCGAAGTACGTCATCACGGACATGTACGCCAAGGCCGCGCAGGGCATGGCGCCGGAGGACGCAGTCCGCTGGGCCGAGGGCGAGCTCAAGCGGATCTACGAAGGCTAGCGGCTCACGCAAACAACGCCTGCGCGGAGGCGACGCGCCGGCCGTGCCAGGTCGGGCCTTCGCGCACGAACCGCCACTCCGGATTGCGGCTGACGTCGCGCAGCGCCGCGCAGACCTCGTGAAAGGTCGGCACGTCGGCGTCGGCGCACTCGAAGTAGGTGATGAAGTCGTAGGTCCCCTCGGGCGCCGGCTCGACGGGGTGGCGGTAGGTGCGTCGCAGCATGCACGGGATGCCGGCCGCCGCGGCCAGCGCGTGGCCCTCGCTGACCATGCGCCCGTGCTCGTCGTAGCGCGGCAGGAAATACGTGTGCCGCTCCATCCAGCCCTTGCGCCACCACTCGGGGGTCTTGCTCATCGGCACGAGGAACGCATTGGGCATCACCGAGCCCGGCTGCTGCACGACCTGGCGCGCGTACGCCCAGTTGTTCATCGCCGCGCCCGTATAGTTCTTCGTTCCGAGGACGCCGCCGAGCACGCGCACCGGCGCCGGTACCAGGAGCTTGCTGGCCTCCTGACAGAACGAGTCCACGACCCCGTCCCTGCGCGACGCGACGTGAATCACCCAGTCCGCATGGAGCACGTCGTCGTCGGCGATCGCGCCGGCGGCACCGGCGCCATGGCGCCGCAGGAACGCCACGGACTCACCTGCGCTCGGCTTGCCGGCGAATTCGTTCACCAGGCCAAGCCGCTCAGAGAGCGCCGTGAGCGCCGCCCCATCCGGCCGTGTCCCCGTCGATCGCGCACAGAGATACGCGCCGAACCCTTGCCGTGTCCGATCCAGAAACTCATTGCCCGGCGTCGTCATCGCTCACCTCCTGTGTGCATGCACGATAGGCGCGGGCTCCGGCATGAGTCCAATGCATATTACTGCGGTCGCTCATCAGTCATCGTTATGGGCATGCAGCTCGACCACGTCGAAGCGTTCGTGGGCGATCGCGCGTTGACGTTCTCGACGGTGCGTCTGGCCGTGCCCGTCGTGCTCGTGGATCGTCGACGCGCGTTCTTGAGCGGCGCCGCGCGTGCCGTCGTCGCACTGCTGCGCGAGGCGTGATAGGGTACGCCGCGTTCAGGAGGTCGGCATGAATATCCGCGCGACAATCGTTCGCGTCGTCGTCATCAGCGTGGTCGTTCTCGCGCTCGCCACCGCCGTCAGCGTCGCGGCCGAGCCCGCCGGCGACCTCGCCGTCTCGTTCCACGTCACGCTCGCGCCGAGCTGGTTCGATCCGTCGACCGCGCCCCCGCAGATCACGCCCTTCGGTCTCATGTACGCGATCCACGACGCGCTCGTGCGGCCGCTGCCGGGTCAGAAGATGGGGCCGAGCCTGGCCGAGTCGTGGACAGAAAGCCGCGACGGGCTCGTCTACGAGTTCAAGCTCAGGCGCGGCCTGCGTTTTCACAATGGCGACCCGATCACCGCCGAGGACGTGAAATTTTCCTTCGATCGCTACAACGGCGCCGGCGCGCGCGAGCTGCGCGCGCGCGTACGCCAGCTCGACATCGTCGATCCGCTCACCGTGCGCTTCACGCTCAAGGAGCCCTGGCCCGACTTCATGACGTTCTACGGAACGACGGCGACGGCGGCCGGCATCGTGCTGCCGAAGAAATACTTCGAATCCGTCGGGCCCGACGGCTTCAAGGCCAAACCCGTCGGCGCCGGTCCCTACCGGTTCGTGAGCCAGCGGGCGGGCATCGAAATCGTCCTCGAGGCCAATCCGACGTACTGGCGGCACGTGCCTTACGTCCGGAAGCTGACGCTCAAGAGCGTGCCCGACAGCACGACGCGACTGGCCATGCTCCGAAGCGGCGAGACCGATTACGCGCTGTTTCTAGACGGGCCGGAGGCGCAGACGCTCAAGGGCGACGCGCGCTACAAGCTCGTCGATACGCGTCACGCGTCGATCTTCTGGATCGAGTTCCCCGACCAGTGGGACCCGAAGTCGCCGTGGGCGGACAAACGACTGCGTCAGGCCGTGAACTATGCGCTCGATCGTAAGGCCATCAACGAAGCCGCGTGTCTGGGCTTCTGCCCGCCGGCCGGCGTCATCGTGCCGCGCGTGATGGACTTTGCGCTGCAGGTGCCGCCGCATCCCTACGATCCGCAGAAGGCCCGTCAGCTCCTCGCGGAAGCCGGCTACCCCAACGGCTTCGACGCGGGCGAGTTCACGCCGATCCCCGGGTTCGCCACCGTCGGCGAGGGCGCGCTGAACAACCTCAACGCCGTCGGCATCCGCGTGCGGCTCCGGCTGACCGAGCGCGCGGCGTTCTATGCAGCCTGGCAGGAGAAGAAGCTGCGGGGCCTGTTCATGACCGCCGTCGGTAACTCGGGCAACGCGGCCAGTCGCGTCGAGTCGTTCATGTACAGCAAGGGGCCGTATGCGTACGGCGGCTACCCGGACATCGACGAGATGTTCGTGCAGCAGTCGCGCGAGCGGGACCCGGCCAAGCGCGAGGCGATCTTGCACCGGATCCAGCAGCTCACGATCGATCGCGTGATGTATGCGCCGATCATGGACCTGCGCGGCCTCATCGGCATCGGGCCCCGTGTGAGCGAGCACACGATGAACGCGATCCCGATGTACTCGTTTCCCGCGTACGAGGACATACGAATCCGGGCGCAGTGACGCTGACCCGCGCGATTCCCTCCAGCGGCGAGACGATTCCGGCGGTCGGCCTCGGCACCTGGCAGGCGTTCGACGTGGATGATCCCGGCCAGCGCGGTCCGCAGCGCGCCGTGCTGCGGCGCTTCGTGGAGCTCGGCGGACGCGTGGTCGACTCTTCGCCGATGTACGGCGCCGCGGAAGCGGCCGTCGGCGACCTCGCCACCGAGCTCGGCGTTCGCGACGGGCTGTGGGTCGCGACCAAGGTGTGGACCACCGGGCGCGCGGCGGGCATTGCGCAGATGGAGCGCTCGCTCCGGCTACTGCGCGGCCCCCGGCTCGATCTGATGCAGATCCACAATCTCGTGGACTGGCAAACCCACCTGCCGACGCTTCGCGACTGGAAACAGGATGGGCGGATTCGCTACCTCGGTGTGACGCACTACAGCGCCTCCGGCCACGACGCGCTCGAGCGCGTGATGCGCGCGGAGACGCTGGACTTCGTGCAGCTCAATTACTCGCTGGCCGAGCGCGAGGCGGAGCGACGCCTGCTGCCACTGGCTCGCGAGCGTGGCATCGCGGTGCTGGTGAATCGGCCGCTCGCCCAGGGCGGCCTGCTCTCACGCGTGCGCGGCCGCCGCCTGCCTCCGTGGGCCGCGGAGGTGGACTGCGCCTCGTGGGCGCAGCTGTTCCTCAAGTGGATCCTGGCTCACCCGGCCGTGACGTGCGTGATCCCCGCAACCAGCCGGCTGCCTCATCTCGAGGACAACATGCGGGCCGGCGTCGGACGCTTGCCCGACGCGGCCACGCGCGAGCGCATCGCGGCGTTCGTCAACAGCTGAGGCGCGTCACTCCCCGCGGATCTCTTTGAGGCGCTTCTTCAGATTCGTCATGCGGTCGTTCATCTGCTCGGCGAGCCGGGTCGATCGCGACGGGCGCTTGGATGCCGGCCGGGCTGTCGTCGTCGTGGGTCGGGCGTGACAGTACACGCATCCGACCTTCAGGCCATGCTTACACTCGCTCTTCGTGTCCATGAGCTCAGCCTATCGCATCCTTCAACGCGCGATCCAGGAGATCCGCGAGCGCGGGCGACACGCGCGTGAGCGGCAAGCGGCATTCGGGCGACGCGATGACACCGGCGCGCCACAAGCAGTGCTTGATCGGCATCGGGTTGGCTTCCTTGAACAACAACGGCACGACCGGCTCGAGAGCCGTCCACATGGCGCGCGCCGCGTGATGGTCGTTCGCCGTCATGCGCTCGTGGATCGCGACGAACCGCTCGGTGGCCACGTGGGCGGAGGCCAGAATGCCGCCGTCGGCGCCGTGGGCCAGCATCGTGTAGTAGACGGCATCGTCGCCCGTCATGACCGCGAAGCCGCTGGGACGCCGGCGCAACAGGTCCAGTGACTGCGCAAGGCTGCCGGATGAATCCTTGACGCCGACGATGTTGGGCAGCTCGGCCAGGCGCAGGAGCGTGTCGTTGTCGAGGTTCACGCTCGTGCGGTACGGGATGTTGTAGATGAGGATCGGACGCTCCGTCGCCTCGGCGATGCGCGTGAAGTGCGCGAGCATCCCCTCCTGGCTCGGCCGGTTGTAGTACGGGCACACGGACACGATGCCGTCGAAGCGGTGACGCTCCAGGCGCTTCAGCGTCTTGAGCACCTTGCTGGTGGCGTTGCCGCCGATGCCGACGAAGATCGGCGCGCGCCCCGCGACGACACCGACGGTCCGCTCGACGAGCGCGTCCATCTCGTCGTCGTCCAGTGTCGGGCTCTCACCCGTGGTGCCGAGCGGGAAGATGCCGCGCACGCCGCTGGCCAGATAGTGCTCGAGCAGCCGCTCGTAGCTGGCGAAGTCGACGGCGCCGTCGACGAACGGCGTGATCACCGGCAGCCACACTCCCTGGATCGTGATCATCAAATCCTCCTTTGCGGTCGTGAACAAAAAAGGCCCGCGACCTTGTGGTCGCGGGCCTCATAGGCTCCAGCCGCCGTTACGATCTCGTCGCTATGGGTCTCCGAAGGCGCGCGCCACCGCCGTCGCTGGGCGTCCCGAGCAGGACCCCAGCCGGCTCTTCGCGGTCGCGCGCTTGAGGCGAGAGATCATCGCCCGTTACCTATACGCGGCGCCGTCGCATCTGTCAAAGTCGTTTCTGCCGCGAAGCGCTCGGGCACATCGGCGAGCATCGCCGCCACCGCGCGCTCGGCGTGGATCCGCATGGTATCGAGCAGCGGCACGCGCAGCGGCGGACCGTCGCGAAACAGCAGGGGCAGCTCGGTTCCGCCGAGCACCACGGCCTGCACGGCATCGTGCGCGACCATCCGCTCCGCGATCGCCGCCATGGCCTCACGCGTCTGGGGCAGGAAGCGGCCGTGGATGAGCTCGTCCATGTAGCAGCCGTGGATGTACTCGCGCTCATCGGCGCTGGGCACCATCAGCGCGATGCCGGCGGCCGCGAAGACGTCGGGATAGAAACGCGCCTCCATCGTGAACCGCGTACCGAAGAGCGCCACGCGTGTGAATCCCATGGCCCGCGTCGCCGCGCACGCGGCCTCGACGATGCTGATCAGCGGCATCGGCGAGCGGCGGCGCAGCTCGTCGAAGACGAGATGCGGCGTGTTGGACGCGAGCAGCGCGACCTCGGCGCCAGCCGCCGCGAGTCGGGCCAGGGCCTCGGCGAGATACGTGACGAGCTCGTCGAGTCGCGAGCCTGTCACCAGCTCGATCAGACGCTGGAGGTTGATACTGTCGATGACGATGTGCGGGTAGCTTCCGTCCGAGCGCGCCGCGCGACACGACTCGATGATGACGCGGTAGTACTCGACCGTCGACTCTGGCGCGATGCCTCCGACGATCCCGAGCGTCTTCAGACGGTAGGCGCCTTGAGGTGCTCGTCGCGACGCGACTGCAGCGCGGCGTCGGCGTACTGCATCAGGTCGGGCGTCGCACGCCCCAGCATCACCTGCATGTACGCCGGCTCGAGGCCGACGTTCTGGAAGCCGTGGATCACGCCCGCGGGCGCGGACACGCAGTCCCACTCGCCGAGCACGCTCTCCGCCCGGCGGCCGTCGGCGTCCTCGAAGAACACGAGCATCTTGCCGCGCAGCACGAAGAACACTTCTTCGACCTCGTGGGTATGGGCGGCATTGCCCTGGCCGGGCGGGACGAACATGATGCTCAGCGTGAAATGCTCCGCGGGGATCGCGCTCGGATCCTTCTTGCCGGACGCGCCCGTGCCGATAAACCGGTGCTGCGCGCGCCGGAACCCCTCCACGCGCGCGTCGGCGAAGGCGTCCCAATCCGGCCGCCGGTCGACGAATCGCGCCGCCTGTCGCTTCAGCAACGCCTCGACGTCCATGGTGGTGGGCTCTTTACCGCGCGAGCGGATCCGGACGTAG
The DNA here is from genome assembly GCA_036802765.1 of Candidatus Rokuibacteriota bacterium. Classification (GTDB taxonomy): domain Bacteria; phylum Methylomirabilota; class Methylomirabilia; order Rokubacteriales; family CSP1-6; genus AR12. The sequence goes on along the minus strand of DAIRVP010000055.1, from coordinate 3,269 downwards.
CTGGAACTTCACGACTTTGCTGGTCGTGCCCTTGCCGCCTTCCATATGGAACGGCGCACGCGTGCTGACGGTCGCGAACAAGCCTCTGCCCTTCCAGCCGGCGCTGGGGTCGTCGATGCGGCCGTCCATCCACTTGGTGTAAAAGCCGAGCGGATACGGGACGCGCAGGTTGACGAATCCGCCGTTGACGAGCGCGAGCAGCGACTCGTTCGCGTTGCCGGTGGCGATCGGAACGTCGCGGCCGAGCCCGAACGTATCGAACTGATCGACCCACGCGTAGTAGCTGGCCTCGGCGCTGCCGGTCTCCTTCACGTTCGCGAGCTGCGGGCCCGGGAACGGATAGAGCGTCCAGCCCTCGGGACAATGCTTGCCGGTGGCCGTCGGGCCATTGAGCGGGCCCTTGCACTTCCTTCGGTCAAAGCTCGCCAGATGTCCGCTCGCCAGCGGCGTCCACGCGACGCCCTGGCGATCGATGTCCATCCCGCGCGGTCCGTAACCTGGCAGCGGCGGCTCGAAGATTTCGGCGAGCGCGGTCGCCGGCGGATTCGAGCCCGGATTCAGGCGAATGACGTAGCCCGGAAAGCCCAGCACCGAGCCCCAGATCGTGCCGTCGTTCGGGTTCACAGCGATGCCATAGAACGCCGCGTTCACGCGCTTGTCTTTTGTCGGATCGACCGGCTCGTTTGGCTCGACGTAGTCGTCGCGTCGACCGTTGCCGTTCGTATCGAGGATCATCGCCGTCCAGCCCTGCGAGCGCACCTCGTCGCCGGTCTCGTCGAACATCTTGCGATTGAGCCAGCCGATGACGCCGCCCTGCGGGCCGCCGGCGCTCGCCCAGAGCGTGTTGTTCGCGTCCTCGGCGAAGACCAGATGATGCGTCGGGAAGCACGTGCTGATCAGCGTGATCTTCCCGGTCTTCGGGTCGTACATCGACAGATGACGGTTCGACGCGTCGACAGGGGTGAGCTTCGCGGACGGATGGTCCGAGCCCTTCTTGCAGAAATCCGGATTCGCTGGCGGACGCACGCGCGAGGTGAACCAGACGCGCCCCTTCTCGTCGTACATCGGGTTGTGCATGCTCGTCTGGCTGTCCCAGATGCGCTCGTCGCCCCAGAATGGCGAGGGCAGCATCGGATTCTGCTTCGACGACGGCGTCGCCGGATCCCTCACGAGCATCTTCACCTGCGTTGCCTTGTGGTGCACGGGATCGAGCACGGGGAAGAGATCGGTGCTCTCCTCCGTGGCGCCATAGATGAGGCCGTTGGGGTTCAGTCGGGGATTGCGTTTGTCCGTCGAGACCTCGTCGTGCATATAGTCCTTGGGACCGGACCAGTCCCAGAGCGTCAGCACGACGTTGCGCTCGGCACCCTGAGGCCGCGTCGGCTTGGACGTCGGCAGCTCACCCGCGGCGATGCGATCGGTCCAGTCGGCGAACAGCTTCAGCGCGCGTGCGTTACCCATCCGACCCAGATTGGTCGTCATCTGGGTCAACGCCTGCCCGGACTGAATGCGGCGCTGCCACACGTCCTCCGACGACCTGGCCGATTCGCGCAGCATCGGCGAGATCGTGCGCGTGGCCTTGTTGCCGAGCGCGTGACACGTGTAGCACCCGTTGGTCTTGACGATGTCGAGCCACTGCTCCTGCGTTTTGAGCGCAGGATTGATGCCGTTGCCGTCCGGGCCCGTCCCGGGGAACTCGCTCTTGTCCGGCACGCGGAGCATCGAGTACCAGTAGATCGCCGGGTAGTACTCCGCCGCCGCAGCGGCGCTCGGCGCCACGACCGCCGTGAGGTTCAGCATCTTTCCGGGCGACGTGCGGACCTTCGGCGAATCGACGAGCCCGTAGCCGCGCACCCAGACGTTGTATGTTGCCGCCGGCAGCTCAGGCAGCACGTAACGGCCACGCTCGTCGGTGACGACGATCTTGGCGTACTTCGTCGGCAGATCCGTGGTCTCGGCGATCACCCAGACGCCGGCCTCTGGGCCGTTGGCGCTGGTGACGACGCCGCCGAGATCCGCGCCGCCGATCCGGATCGCCGGATCGGCGGCTTGCTGCGCGTCGAGCGACGCCCCGCCCGCGGCGGCCAGCAGCGCCGCCGCGATCACGATCGTCACGGAGATCGCGCGACGCCGTCTCATCTCAGGCCTTCTTCACCACTTTTTGATAGACCATCTCGATGTTGAGCCCGATGCGATCGCGGAACTGGCCGACCGGATATTTGGTCATGCCCCGCTCGTATTTCGGCGCGAGTTGATCCGGCAGCTTCGCTTTGATCTCGTCGAGCGTCGCGCCGTCGCTCGCCCCCTTCTTCACGCCGGTGATGAGATCGCTCAGATAGCCGCGGAAGAACGCCAGGTGGACCTTCGGCGCCACCTCGCCGTGGCCGGGGATGATCTGCGCAAAATCGAGCCGCTCGAGCGAGTCGAGCGTGGTCACCCAGTCCTCCGGATAGCCGTCGTTCAGGAACGGCATCCAGTCGATGAGCGCGTCGCCGGTGGCGATGACTTTTTCCTTCGGCAGGTAAGTGAAGAGGTCGCCGTCGGTGTGCGCGCGGCCGAGCACGTGCAGCTGGATCTCGCGGCCGCCCTCGGTCAGCGTCTGCGTCGCCGACACCGTGCGGGTGGGCAGCGCCGGCTTCATCTTCTTGAGCTCCTCGAGATATGCCTCGGCCTGGCGCAGGTTCGACTCGATACGCGCCTTGGCCTGGGCGTCGCTCGCACGCGCCGCCTCGTCCTTCAGCTTCTGGATCTCGGCAGGCAGCGCGGCCATCTGCTTGGCGATGAACGGCACGCCGCCGTTGCCGCCGTCCCGGGTCAGATTCTCTTTCGTCCGCTCGGTGGCAACGACCTCCACCGCCTGACCCGAGCCCGCGTAGACCTCATTGCCCTGCCAGTGATCCCAGTGGAAGTGCGTGTTGATGATCTTGCGGATGGGCTGCTTGGTCACCGCCTGGATCTGCTTGTAGACCGCGCGCGCGGCGGACGGCTTGGAGTGCGAATCGACGACGACCACGCCGTCGTTCGTCACGATCACCGCGGCGTTGCAGTTGACCTTGTAGGCGGGCGCGGCGATCGCGGCGTAGATGCCGTCGCCGACCTTCTTCATTTCGAAGAGGTCCTTGTCGTGCGTCGCGGCCTCGGCGCCCGGAGCGCAGCAGAGCTCGTGCGGGTCGAGTGTGTGGATCGCCGCAGCGGCGATGCCTGCCTGAGCCAACACCTGTCGGCGCGTCCATTGTCTGGCCATCGGCTGCCTCCCTGTCGTGAAAGGG